>DATAEU010000073.1:0-36519 GCA_036257835.1 Actinomycetota bacterium
TTCGAGTCGTACGAGGTCACGCTCGTCGCCGCGCTGATCCTCGGCGCCGCCGCGTTCAAGGGGACGCCCCAGGGCGCGATCGTGGGCGTGATGTTCCCGCTGTTCGTCCGCGCCGTCGGCGTGGTGACCTCGATCGTCGGCATCCTGGCCGTCTCGCCGCGGAGCGAGACCGAGCACGGGATGAAAGCGATCAATCGCGGCTTCTTCCTGTCGGCCGCGCTGTCGGCCGTCGTGGTCTTCGTGATCTCGGACCTGTACATGGATTCGTTCCGGCCGGCGTTCGCCGTCCTGTTCGGCCTGATCCTCGCCAGCGTGATCCAGGTCCTCACGCAGCACTTCACGGACACCAAGCACACGCCGGTCCAGGAGATCGCCGAGGCCACGCAGACGGGCCCGGCCACGACGATCCTGTCGGGCTTCTCGGTCGGCCTCGAATCGACCGTGTGGTCGCTCCTCGCGATCTGCGGAGCGATCATCGCTGCCTTCTACCTCGGCCACTCGACGGCCGAGCGCCTGTACTACATCGCGCTCAGCGGGATGGGGATGCTGACGACGGTCGGCGTGATCGTGTCGATGGACACGTACGGCCCGATCTCCGACAACGCGCAGGGCATCGCCGAGATGTCAGGCGAGTTCGAGGGCCGGCCCGCCGAGATCCTCGGCGGGCTCGACGCGATCGGCAACTCGACGAAGGCGATCACGAAGGGCATGGCGATCGCGACGGCCGTGATCGCGGCGACGTCGCTCTTCGGGTCGTTCGCCGAGGCCGTCCTCGCCGCGCTCAACCGCGTCAACGCGACGGAGTTCCCGATCCGCGTCGACCGGCCGGACGTCCTCGTCGGCCTCCTCATCGGGGGATCGGTGGCGTTCCTGTTCTCCTCGCTCGCGATCCGCGCCGTCGGCCGCGCCGCGGCCCAGGTCGTCGTCGAGGTGCGGAAGCAGTTCCGCGAGCACCCGGGGATCATGGACTTCAAGGAGAAGCCCGACTACGCGCGCGTGGTCGACATCTGCACCCGCACCTCGCTTCGCGAGCTCATGACGCCGGGGCTCCTCGCGGTCCTGTCGCCGATCGCGGTCGGGTTCTTCCTGAAGGCGGAGGCGCTCGGCGCATTCCTCGCCGGTGCCATCGTGACCGGCCAGCTCCTCGCGGTGATGCTCTCGATCTCGGGCGGTGCCTGGGACAACGCCAAGAAGTTCATCGAGGAGGGCCACTACGGCGGTAAGCGCAGCGAGGCGCACAAGGCGGCGGTCATCGGCGACACCGTCGGCGACCCGTTCAAGGACACGGCCGGTCCGGCCCTCAATCCGATGATCAAGGTGATGAACCTCGTCGCGCTGCTCGTCGCACCGCTCGTCGTCGAGTACCGAACCGACACGGCGATCCGGCTCGCGATCGCCGCGCTCGCCGCCATCGTGATCGGGGGCGCCGTGTGGTACTCCAAGTCGCGCAAGGCCGAGGTCATGGTCGAGCCGACCGACACCGACAAGGCCGTCGCCGAGGAGGCCGCGAACGTCTAACGTCGCCTCGCGAGAGGGACGGCGGTTCGTGACGATGGGGCTCCTGGAGCGGGTTCGACGTTCGCTCCGTCGCATGGCGGAGAGCGACGAACAACGCCTCGCGGAAGAGATCGAGAGCTGGGCCGCGACGATCCCGGGGACGACGCGCGTCGAAGACGTGCCTCCACGCTCTCGAGCCAAGGTCGCCGGCGTCGTCCGTCGCATCACCGTCCGGCCGGTCGAGGGCTACGAGTCGCTCGAGGCACTGTTGTCGGACGGGACGGGTGAGATCGAGGTGGTGTGGATGGGCCGCCGTTCGATCCCAGGCCTCTCGCTCGGCACGAAGGTCGTCGTGGACGGCGTCGTCGGCGAGAGCCGCGGTCAGCGCCGGATCGTCAACCCCACGTTCGAGTTCTTGCGGTGAGCGGCTGGCGGGCTGCCGCCACGCGTGCCTAGACCTGGTCGATACCGCTCGACCGGTCCGACATGCCGCCCGGCATGTCGTCGCCGACGATGGCGCTCCGCAGCGCCGTCTCGGACTCGGGCGAGGCCAGGGCGACGACCTCGTCGCCCGCGACGATCTGCGTCTCGGGCTGCGGGATGACGACGTGGCCGTCTCGGAGCACGGCGACGATCGCGGCGTCGGCCGGGAGCCGCAGCTCGTAGATCGGGCGTCCGTCGTTCGGCGATCCCTCGGGGATCGTCACCTCGACCAGGGCGACGCGGCCACCCTCGAGCCGGAGCAGCCGGACGAGGTCGCCGACGGTGACCGCCTCCTCGACCAGCGCCGTGAGGATGTGCGGGACCGAGACGGCGACGTCGACGCCCCACTGCTCGGTGAACATCCACTCGTTCCGCGGGTGGTTCACGCGCGCGAGGACCCGGGGCACCGCGAACTCCTGTTTCGCGAGCAGCGCCGTCACGAGGTTGTCCTCGTCGTCGCCGGTCGCGGCGACGACCACGTCCGCGGCCTTCAGGTTGGCCTGCTCGAGCACCCACGGCTCGCACGCGTCGCCGAGCAGGTAGTCGACGTCGGGCGCCCAGTCGCGGGCCTCCTGAAGGTGGTGCGGGTCCTGCTCGATCACGGTCACCGAGTGTCCGCGCGCCTGTAGGTCGAGCCCGAGGTGCCGTCCGACGGCGCCGGCTCCGGCGATCACGACGCGCACGTCAGTGCTCTCCCCCCGGGGTCAGCAGCTCATCGAGCATCTCGACGGCGTCCTTGTGGAGGATCAGCTGCGCGATGTCGCCGTCCTGGAACGTGCTGGAGGCGACCGGGATGAACCCGTGGCCGCCGCGGTCGACGCCGATCACCTTGACCTTGCCCTCGACCTCGAGCTGCGAGGCGCGGGCGCCGACGAGGTGCGGCGGGACGCGGAGCCGCATCCGGAAGAGGTCGCCCCCGGCGAGGCTCTCCTTCATCTCCTCGCGCTGGTACGTGAGCATCAGCATGATCTGCTTGACGCCCCAGGTTGTCGTGGCCACGGTGGGGATGTTCAACTTCTCGTAGATCTCAGCTCGGCGCGGGTCGTAGATCCGCGCGATGACCTTGGGCACGTGGTAGTACTCGCGCGCGACGCGGGCGGAGACGATGTTCGAGTTGTCGCCGTTGGTCACGGCGACGAACGCGTCCGCCTCCTTGATCCCGGCCTCCTCGAGGATGTCCCGGTCGAACCCCAGCCCGATGACGGTGCGTCCGTTGAAGCCGGGCGGTAGCCGGTCGAACGCGGACTGCCGCTTGTCGATGACGGTCACCTCGTGTCCGCCGCGACCGAGCTGGATCGTCAGCTCGGATCCGACGCGCCCGCAACCGACCAGGATGACCCGCATGGCCCCGTAGGTTAACGCCCGTCGGGCGGCGTGCCCGTTGCCCCGTCGGTCGATGGGACCGAGGCGCCGCGGAGTGAGACGTCGGGCGGCCTGCCCGTTGCCCCGTGGCCGTTCCGCCCGTCGGCGTGGCGGAAGAAGTAGGGGACGACCGCGATGTCGACGTGTTCGTAGCGACCCACGGCGCGGGCGATCCGGCGGCTCGTTCGGTCGTGCAGGATCCGCTGCCGACGGGTCGCGTAGTCACGCCGGGGCATCACGACGGTCACCTCGTACCGATGGCTCATCAGCTCGACGACGTACTGCTCGAGCGACCTCGGGACGTTGCGGTCCCAGCACTCGATGACATCGAGGGGGATCGGCATCCGCAGCTCCATCCACCGATCGATCAGCAGCAGCTCCGCCTCGTGGTCGGCCGCGGCGTGCACGGCGTACACCTCGTCGGCTCCGAGCGACAGCGCGTACTTGACCGCCCGCATCGTCGCGCGGTCGGCCTTGTCCACCAGCACGATCGCACGATGCCCGCGGCGTGCGGCGATCCGCGGCGTCGCCGGTGCATGACCGGGCCCCGGGTGGTCGCGAACGACCGTCAATCGGGCGCCCTCGATGTCGAGGAGCTCCTTCGAGATCTGGCCGGCCAGACGCGTGCGACGGATCCGTTCGCCGACGGCCGGATCGCCGGGGGCGGGCATGATGACGCTCACGTCGGTGTCGCCGGGCAGGGTTCGAACGTATCCGGTCACCGTCTCGGGCACGCTCTCGTGACGATCGACGATCTCGAGCGGGATCGACGACGCGCCGAGCGCGTCCCAGCGTTCGCGCAACGCCCGGCTGCGAGCGGCTCCCGTGTCGACGTGCAGAGCGACGACGCGCCGCGTTCGGATCGTCTTCGCGTACTGCAGTGCGTGCAATGTCGGCCGGTCGAGATCGTCGACGAGGACGACGACCGACGGCGGCTCGATCGGCTTCGACCGGTCGAAGACGGGCAGGTCCGCGTCGAGCTCGCGGTGCTCGCGCTCGTACATGTGGTTCATCCGGACGAGCAGCCACACCATGATCGGGACGAACAGCATCACGGCCCACGCGCCCTCGCGGAACTTGGTCGCCGCGATGACGATGGTCACGATCGCGGTCGTGAGGGCCCCGACGCCGTTGATGAGCAGGCCGATCCGCCACCCCTCCTCCTTGATGCGGAGATGACGCTTGGCCATCCCGCCCTGCGACAGCGTGAAGGACGTGAACACGCCGATCGCGTACAGCGGGATCAGGCGGTGGACGTCGGCGCGGGTCAACAGGACGAGTGCGGTTGCGGCGATCGCCAGGCCGACGATGCCGTTGGAGAACACCAGCCGATGACCACGCTTGGTGAGCTGCCGCGGCATGAAGTTGTCGCCGGCGTGGAAGTTCGCGAGGCGCGGGAAGTCCGCGAACGACGTGTTGGCGGCCAGGACGAGGATCAGCGTGGTCGCGATCTGCAGGGCGAGGAACAACGCGTAGCCGAGAGGCCCTCCGCCGAAGACCGCGCGTCCGACCTCGGAGATGACGGTCTTCGTCTCCGACGGCACCACCCGAAGCTTCATCGCGATGTACGAAAGGCCCAGGAACATCACGCCGAGCGTCGTGCCCATCCACATCAGGGTCGTCCGCGCGTTCCTCCATTCGGGCGGCTTGAACGCGGGCACGCCGTTCGAGATCGCCTCGACACCCGTGACCGCCGCGCCGCCCGACGAGAACGCGTGCAGGATCAGGAACAGCGTGATGGCGCTCGTGCCGAGCTCGGCGTCATGGGGAACCGGCACCGGGGGGAGCCCGCTGGACAGGAACGCACGGACGAGACCGGTCCCGAGCAGCAGGAACATCATGACGATGAAGAAGTAGGTCGGGATTGCGAACATGCGGCCCGACTCCCGGACGCCGCGCAGGTTCCCCCACGCGATGAACCAGATGCAGAAGAGGGTCATCTCGACCCGGAACGGATAGGTGCTCGGGAACGCCGAGGTGATCGCGGCGATACCGGCCGAGGCCGAGACGGCGACCGTTAGGACGTAGTCGGTCAGCAGCGCGACGCCCGCCACCTGCGCGGGCAGCAGCCCGAAGTTGTCCTTCGTGACGATGTAGGCGCCGCCGGCCGTCGGATAGGCCTTGATCGTCTGCCGGTACGAGAAGAGCAGGATCGCGAGGACGGCGAGGATGCCTACCGTGATCGGCATCAGGAACGCGAACGCCGCGATCCCGGCTGCAGGGACGAGGACCTTGAGGATCTCCTCCGTCGCGTACGCGACCGACGAGAGGTTGTCCGACGCGAACACGGCGAGCGCGGTCGGCTTGCCGAGCCGCTCGTGTGCCAGGGCGCTCGTCGGCAGCGGCTTGCCGAGGATCGCGCGCTTCAACCCGTAGCCTGTCGAGTGCGGGAGCAGGCCGCGCTTGCCCGGCTTCGGCGGTGTCTCCTCGGTGCGCTCGATCGTCTGGGCCATCGGAACCTCCCACGACGAGCATCGGCCGGGGGCCGTAAACGAGCCGTGAAAGCCGCAGGTCAGCGCGTGAAGATGCCGTCAAAGCGGCTAGCGTTTGCGGCATGAGGGCGTGGTTTCGGCCGAACGGCCGCTCCCCGGTGGTCGCCTCGCTCGTGGTCGCCCTGGCGCCGGCAGTCGCGACGATCGTCGCGTTCCCGCTGACGCCGCCCGCCGCCGCGGCGGCGTCGGTCTACTTCCTGGCCGTTGTCATCGCGGCCTGGGCGGGCGGCGTCGTGGGCGGTGTGGTCGCGGCCGTCCTGTCGGCGACCGCGCTCAACTTCTTCTTCACCCCGCCCGAGCACACGCTCCGCGTCGAGCGGGCCCAGGATCTCGTCGCGCTGGTCGTGTTCCTGCTGGTCGCGCTGATCGTCGGGTCGGTCGTCGCCCGTGCGCTCGCCGACCGCGCGCGGGCCACGCAGCGCGAGCGCGAGACGCGGCTGCTCAACTACTTCGCGACCAAGCTGCTTTCGGGCGAGCCGATCCAGCGCGTGCTCGACGACTTCGCCGCGGCGATGCTCGAGCCGTTCTCGCTCTCGTCATGCGCGATCCACGCCGAGGGGCAGCCCCAGCCGCTCGAGGCCGCCGCGACGCGGCCGGGCGCCCCGGCGGGCGAGCGCATCGAGGTCCCCCTCGTCGCGGCCGGCTCGCCCTTCGGCACGCTCGTCGCCGTCCGCCGTGCGGGCGAGCCGCCGCTTCCGGAGATCGACGCGCGGCTGCTGGAGGCGTGCGCGCGACAGGCGGCGATCGCGATCGAAGGCGCCCGGCTCTCCGAGGAGGCCGAGGTCTCGCGCCTGGACGCCGAGGCCAACCAGCTCCGCGCGGCGCTCTTCTCCTCGGTCTCGCACGACCTGCGGACGCCGCTCGCCTCGATCAAGGCGAGCGTGACGAGCCTGCTGGACACCGCGGCGGCGCACGACGCTGAGCAGCAACGCGAGCTCCTGCAGACGGTGCTCGAGGAGACCGACCGGCTGAACCGCGTGGTCGGCAACATCCTCGACCTCGCGAAGGCGCGCGCCGGCGCGATGGCGCCGGCCAAGGAGCCGACCGCCGTCGACGAGATCGTCGAATCGGTCGTGCATCGGATGGCCGGGCGTCTGACGAACGTCCGCGTGCGGACCGCGCTCCGCGACGATGTCCCCGAGATCCAGGCCGACCCTTTGCAGCTCGACCAGGTCATCACGAACCTGCTCGAGAACGCTGCCCGATTCTCCCCGCCCGGCGGTGAGGTCCTGATTGCGGTCGCGCCCTGGCACGGCGACGGCGTCCAGGTCCGGGTCGCCGACGAGGGCCCGGGCGTGCCGCCCGAGGAGCGCGAGCGGGTGTTCGAACCGTTCTACCGGCGCGACGACGGCCACCGGACGGGCAGCGGCCTCGGCCTGGCGATCGCGCGGGCGATCGTGCTCGCGCACGGCGGACGCATCTGGATCGAGGGGACCCCGCTCGGGGGGGCGGCGGTCGTGCTCGAGCTCCCGCCCGGCCAGCTCTCCGGCGCGGGGACTCCCTCGTGACGACGATCCTCGTCGTCGACGACGAGCCTCAGATCCGCCGCGCGATGCGCACGAGCCTCGAGGCGCACGGGTACCGGCTCGAGACCGCGGCCAACGGCGAGGAGGGACTGCTTAAGGCCGCCGACGTCGCGCCGGACCTGGTGTTCCTCGACCTCGGCCTGCCCGATCTCGACGGCACCGAGGTGATCTCGCGGCTGCGGTCGTTCTCGGAGGTCCCGGTCATCGTGCTGTCCGTGCGCGACCGCCAGACCGACAAGGTCGCCGCCCTCGACGCCGGGGCGGACGATTACGTGACCAAGCCGTTCGGCATGGAGGAGGTGCTGGCGCGGATGCGGGCGCAGCTCCGGCGCGTGCGCGCCGACCAGCCGGCGCCGGCGATCGTACGGATCGGCGACCTCGAGATCGATCTCGCCCGGCGCCTGGTCCGGCTCGACGGGCAGCCGGTTCACCTCACGCGAACCGAGTGGGCCTTGCTCGAGGCGTTCGTGACGAACCCCGGGAAGCTACTGACGCATCAGTGGTTGCTACGGACGGTCTGGGGGCATGGATACGGCGAGGAGAGCCACTACCTGCGGGTGTACGTGCGAGCGCTGCGGAAGAAGCTGGGGGACGAGGCCGCCTCGCCGCGGCTGATCCTGACCGAGCCCGGCGTCGGGTACCGGTGGGTGGCGCCCGCGTAGCATCTGGGCCCATGGCACGCACGACCGCCCCGAAGGCCGCTTCCTCCGGGCTGGTCAAGCGCTTCCTGGTGGGGCGCCGCGTCCCCAGCCAACGGCTGGAGCACACCCTTCTCCCGAAGATCCTGGCGCTCCCGGTCTTCTCCTCCGACGCGCTCTCGTCCGTGGCGTACGCCACCGAGGAGATCCTGACGGTTTTGCTGGGCGCGAGCGTTGCCGTCTACGGCCTGGTGATGCCGATCGCCACCGCGATCGCGGTGTTGATGGTGATCGTCGTCTCGTCGTACCGGCAGACCGTCCGCGCGTACCCGAACGGCGGTGGTGCCTACATCGTGAGCCGCGAGAACCTCGGGACGATCCCCGGGCTTGTCGCCGCGGCCGCCCTGCTCGTCGACTACGTCCTGACGGTCTCGGTGTCGGTCGTGGCCGGCGCGTTCGCGCTGACATCGGCTGTCCCGAGCCTCGTCACGCACCGGGTCCTGCTCTCCCTCGCGTTCGTCGTGTTCATCACGCTCGCCAACCTCCGCGGTGTCCGCGAGTCGGGAACGTTGTTCGCCGTCCCGACGTTCGCCTTCATCGCGTCGATCTTGCTGATGCTCGCTATCGGGCTCGTGCGATGCGTGGGTGGCTGCCCGGCCGCCGCATCAGTGCCGCCGATCCCCGACCTCGCGCGATTCGCGGCCCCGGTCGGGCTGTTCACGATCCTGCGCGCGTTCGCCTCGGGCTCGACGGCGCTCACCGGCGTGGAGGCGATTTCGAACGGCGTCCCGGCATTCCGCCGCCCGCAGGCTCGCAACGCATCCGAGACCCTCGCCATCATGGCGGTGATCGCGATCACGATGTTCCTCGGGATCTCGTTCCTCGCCAGTCACATGCACGTAACCGTCAGCGAGCACCGGTCTGTCGTGGCGCAGGTCGCGTACACCGTGTTCGGCGGCGGGTTCTTCTATTACGTGGTTCAGTCGTTCACGACGGCGATCCTGATCCTCGCGGCCAACACGTCCTTCCAGGACTTCCCGCGCTTGTCGGCGATCCTCGCGCGCGACCGATTCATGCCACGTCAGTTCATGAACCGCGGCGACCGCCTCGTGTTCTCGAATGGGGTCATCGTTCTCGCGGCGCTGGCGGCGTTCCTGATCTACGTGTTCGACGCGAGCCTCACCCACCTCATCCAGCTCTACGTGGTCGGCGTGTTCACGTCGTTCACGCTCTCGCAGAGCGGCATGGTGATCCACTGGCTGAAGGAGAAGCACAAGGGCCCCGCCGCGGCGCGCGGATGGCGGCGCTCGATGGTCATCAACGCGATCGGCGCGACGGCGACGTTCGTGGTCCTGATCGTCGTGCTGATCGTGAAGTTCACCCGCGGCGCGTGGGTCGTCGTGGTCGCCGTTCCGATCTTCGTGATGATGTTCCTGTCGATCCACCGGCACTACGGCGCCGTAATGGAGCAGCTCCGCCAACGGCGCGTCCGGCCCGGGATGACGCGAACGAATCATGTTCTCCTCCTGGTCTCGAATCTCGACGCCGCGACGGGAGAGGCGCTCGGCTACGTCCGTTCGTTCAGGCCCAGCTCGTTGCGAGCGCTGTACGTCGGCTCGGGCGGGGTACCGCCCGAGCTCCGGGACGGCTGGCGCGCGTTCTGCGGCGGGTCCGGGCCGGAACTCCAGGAGATGCCGAGCGGAGGATCGCTCCTGGATCGGATCAAGACCTTCATCCACGGGATCGAGCGCGAGCCGAGCGACTTCGTGACCGTCATCGTCCCGGAGGTCGTGCGCGGCACCCTCGTCCCGTACCTCGTGAACAATCGGTCGCTCTTCCGGCTGAAGCTCGGGCTCCTGCGAGAAAAGGGCGTGGTCGTGACGGACGTTCCGGTGGTCATCGAGGACGACGATCGCCCCGTCGGCGTGGACGGACGCCCGCTGATCCCGCGGCGGACGGTCGCGCTCGTGTTCGTCTCCGCCGTCAACGACGCGACGATCCGCGCGCTGAACTATGCGCGCTCGCTCGGAGCATCCGAGACACGTGCCGTGTACTTCGACCTGGATCCGGAGACGGCGAGCCGCATCGAGGAGGAGTGGATCGAGGCGGCCGTCGATATCCCGCTCGACGTGGTCGAGGCGCCCTTCCGCGACCTCACCCGGCCGATCCTCGACGAGGTCCGCCGCGCCACTGAGCGCGAAGACACCGTGTGCGCGGTCGTGATCCCGGAGTTCCTCGTGTCGAAGTGGCGGTATCTCCTCCTGCACAACCAGAACGCGCTCTTCGTGAAGCGCCTGCTCTTGACCGAGCCCCGTGTCATCCTGTCGAGCGTCCCTTACGTGCTGGCCGGCGACCGGGAGGGATCGAAGGTGGCGCCGATCTGATGGATCGAGGCGACGCGGTCGCGCTCTGCCGCGACAAGACACTGAAGGAGACCACGGTCCGGCACCTGATCTCCGTCGAGGGCGTGATGCGCTCCCTAGCGGACCGGTTCGGCGAGGACCAGGACCTGTGGGGGCTGACCGGGCTGTTCCACGACCTCGACCAGGACCACACGGGCGACGACGCTGAGAACCACGCCACACTTGCGGCCGGCTGGCTGCGCGAGGCCGGAGTCGATGAGCGGATCGTGAACGGGGTGCTGGCACACGCCAAGCCCGAGTACCGCACCGACCTCATGTCGCGCGCGGTGGTGAACGCCGACGCCGTCGCCGGCCTGCTGGTCGCCGCGGCGCTCGTCCGCCCCGAACGCGCGCAGGGCATGAAGGTGTCCTCGGTCAAGAAGAAGCTCAGGGAGAAGTCGTTCGCGCCAGGCGTCAA
This sequence comes from Actinomycetota bacterium, assembly GCA_036257835.1. GTDB lineage: Bacteria > Actinomycetota > UBA4738 > UBA4738 > HRBIN12 > DATAEU01. The sequence continues at coordinate 10,819 of DATAEU010000073.1, forward strand.
CCGGGAGGAGGTCCTCGGTGTCGAGGAGTCGATCGGCTTGCCGCTCGACGATTTCCTCGCCGTCTCGATCGAGGGGCTTCAGCGCGTCGCCCCCGAGATCGGCCTGGAGCCCGAAGGCGCGCCATGAGCGTCGTGAGCGGCTCGGAGTCGGTCGAGTCGCTCATGGGCCACGAGGTCGTCGAGCAGCTCGCCGAGACGGTCTGGCGTCGCGAGGACGCGGTCGCGCGGAAGAAGGCGCCGCTCCGCGTTTACCTGGGCGCCGCGCCCGGCGTCGGCAAGACCTACGCGATGCTCAGCGAGGGCCACCGCCGCGCCGAGCGCGGTTCGGACGTCGTCGTCGGCTACGTCGAGACGTACGGGCGCAGGCACACGATCGAGATGGTCGAGGGACTCCCGGCGATCCCGCCGAAGACGGTCGAGTACCGCGGCACGACGTTCGCGGAGCTCGACGCGGCGGCGGTGATCGCCCGCCATCCCGAGGTCGTGCTGATCGACGAGCTCGCGCACACCAACGTCCCCGGTAGCCGCCGCGCCAAGCGATGGGAGGACGTCATGGACATCGTCGCCGAGGGCATCGGCGTCATCACGACGGTGAACATCCAGCACGTCGAGGGGCTGAACGACGTCGTCGCGGACGTGACCGGCATCCGCCAGCGGGAGACCGTGCCGGACTGGGTGCTCGGGCTCGCCGACCAGGTCGAGCTTGTCGACATGTCGCCGTACGCGCTCCAGCGCCGGATGGTGCACGGCAACGTCTATCCCGACCCGCGCAAGGCCGAGCTCGCGCTGCGCCGCTTCTTCACGATGGAGAACCTGACGGCGCTCCGTCAGCTCGCGCTGATGTTCGTCGCGGAGCAGGTCGACGCGGACCTCCTCGAGCGGTGGTCCCCTGGTCACGTGCCGGAGACGCGCGAGCGCGTCCTCGTCGCTGTGTCGCGCCCGGACTTCTCGGATGACCTCGTCCGCCGGGGCGCGCGGCTCGCGCACCGCGCGCGCGGCGACCTGTTCGTCGTGCATGTCCGCTCGGAGGAGACGCAGGAGGATCGCACCTGGATCGCCGACACGATCAAGCTGGTGGGGGACCTCGGCGGGGCGTTCGACGTCGTGCGGGCCGACGACGTGGCCGACGGGCTGCTCTCCTATGCGTACCGCCAGCACATCACGCAGATCGTCGTCGGCGAGTCGCTGCGCTCCCGGTGGCAGGAGCTCATGCACGGATCAGTGGTGACGCGGCTGATCCGCAAGGCGCGCGGCGTGGACATCCACGTCATCGCGCGCAAGGAGCGCTGAGGGCGGCGTCAGCGCCTCGGCGCGCGGAGCCGCCGCAGCTCGCGCCTCGAGAACCCGTGCGTCCGGACGGTGTCGCCGCCGCGGACCTGGCCCAGGACCGCCAGCGCCTCGGCCGGCGCCACGATCCGCGCCTCGAACGGTACCCGGCGCTCGAACGCTACCGAGATCGCCTCCTCGACCACGCGCTTCTGCTCCGGCGTGACGTGGGGGCCGATCGCGAGCACGAGGACCTCCTCGGGCCCGGCCGTCTCATCGATCAGCGGGGGCAGCATCCCGTGCTTGCCGATGAGGACGATCGCGCGCCGGCTCACGTCGACCTTCACGGCTGCATCCGCGCGAGCGCGACGTTCAGCTCGAGCACGTCGACCCGCGGCTGTCCGAGGAAGCCGAGCGTTCGTCCCTGTGTGTGCTGCGCGATGAGCGCCAGCACCCGCGCGAGGGGGAGGTGGCGGACCACGGCGATCCGAGGGGCTTCGAACCGGGCCGTCGCCGGAGAGATGTCCGGATCCAAGCCACTGCCCGACGCGGTCAGCAGGTCCGCGGGGATCTGGGAGGGGGTGAGCCCCGGGTGGTACGGACCCTCGAGCCGGACGATCGCGGACGCTCGGTTGCGTATCTCGTCGGCGAGCGGGCGTGAACGGGGGCCGAGGTTGGATCCGGACGAGGTGGACGCGTCGTAGCCGACGGCCGAGGGCCGGCCGTAGAACCACTCCGGCCCCTTCCACGTCTGGCCGATCAGCGAGCTGCCGACGGTCCGACCGTCCGCTTGCACCAGCGAACCCTCGGCCGTGTGGTGAAGCGCGACCTGCGCGATGCTGGTCATTGCGAGCGGGTAGACGAGCCCGGTCAGGATCGCGAGCACCAGGACCGCGAGGGTCGCGCGCGCTACCGTCCTGATCATGAGAAGTGCACCACCCCGAGCAGCAGATCGATCAGCTTGATACCGACGAACGGCGCGACGATCCCGCCGAGCCCGTAGATCAGCAGGTTGCGGCGGAGCAGGGCTTCCGCGCCAACAGCCCGGTATCGAACCCCGCGCAGGGCGAGCGGGACCAGCAGCACGATGATGACCGCGTTGAAGATGACGGCCGAAAGGATCGCCGACTGCGGCGTCCGCAGGTGCATGACGTTGAGCGCGTTCAACGCCGGGTAGGTCGCGGCGAACATAGCCGGGATGATCGCGAAGTACTTCGAGACGTCGTTGGCGATCGAGAACGTCGTGAGCGAGCCTCGCGTGATGAGCAGCTGCTTGCCGATCTCGACGATGTCCATCAGCTTCGTGGGGTTTGAGTCGAGGTCGACCATGTTGCCGGCCTCCTTGGCGGCCGACGTGCCGGTGTTCATCGCGACGCCGACGTCGGCCTGGGCGAGCGCGGGCGCGTCGTTGGTCCCGTCGCCCGTCATCGCGACGAGGACCCCGCCCTCCTGCTCGTTCCTGATCAGGGCCATCTTGGTCTCGGGCGTCGCCTCGGACAGGAAGTCGTCGACGCCGGACTCCTCGGCGATCGCCGCGGCCGTCAGCGGGTTGTCGCCGGTGATCATCACGGTCTTGATGCCCATCTTCCGGAGCTGCGCGAACCGCTCGACGAGGCCCTCCTTGATGACGTCCTTCAGCTCGATCACGCCGATCGGGTGATGGTCCTGCGCCACGCCGAGCGGCGTCCCGCCGGCCCGCGCGATCCGGTCGACCTCTGCCGCGAGCTCGGGCGGCATCGGCTCACCAGACCACTTCTCGATCGCGTCCACGGCGCCCTTGCGGATCTCGCTGCCGTCGAGGTCCACGCCGCTCATCCGCGTCTGTGCGGTGAACGGCACGAAGCTGGCGCGCGTCTCCAGCAGCTCGCGCTCGCGCAGGCCGAACCGCTCCTTGGCGAGCACCACGATCGACCGCCCCTCGGGCGTCTCGTCGGCCATCGACGCGATCTGGGCGATCTCGGCGAACTCGCGCTCGCCGAGGCCGGGCGCAGGGTAGAACGCGACCGCCTGCCGGTTGCCGAGCGTGATCGTCCCGGTCTTGTCGAGCAGCAGCGTCGAGACGTCCCCCGCAGCCTCGACGGCGCGGCCGCTCATCGCCAGGACGTTTCGCTGGACCAGCCGGTCCATACCCGCGATCCCGATCGCCGAAAGCAGGCCGCCGATCGTCGTGGGGATCAGGCACACGAACAGCGCGATCAGGACGGCGTCGCTGATTCGACCTCCGGAGTAGATCGCCATCGGCTGCAGCGTCACGATGACGATCAGGAAGATGATCGTGAACTTCACGAGCAGCAGGGACAGGGCGATCTCGTTCGGCGTCTTCTGCCGCTCGGCACCCTCGACGAGTTTGATCATCCGGTCGATGAACGACTCACCTGGCTGCTGGGTGACCCGGATCCGGATCCAATCCGACAGCACCTTCGTGCCGCCGGTCACGGCCGAGCGGTCTCCGCCCGACTCGCGGATGACCGGTGCCGATTCGCCGGTGATCGCCGACTCGTCGACCGAGGCGATCCCCTCGACGATCTCGCCGTCGCCCGGGATCAGCTCGCCGGCCGAGACCATGACGAGGTCACCGGCGTGCAGCTCGGAGGCGGGGACGGTCTCCTCGCGACCGTCGGGCAACAGGCGTCGAGCGACCAGATCGGCGCGCGTCCTCCGCAGCGTGTCCGCCTGGGCCTTGCCGCGCCCCTCGGCCATCGCCTCGGCGAAGTTGGCGAACAGCACCGTGAACCACAGGCCCATCCCGATCAGCGAGTCGAACAGGATCGGTCCGCTCGAGACGATGTCGACGACGATCCGGATCGTGACGATCACCGAGACGACCTCGACCACGAAGATGACCGGGTTGCGGGCGAGCGTCCGGGGATCGAGCTTCACGAAGCTGTCGACGATGGCTCGCTTCACGATCGGCGGGTCGAACAGCGGGCGCGTGCGCGCCGCATGCCGCCCGACGTCGGGCGACAGCTCCGGGCGCTCCGGCTGATCGCTGCGCGTGGGGGCCTGCACCGTCATCCGAACAGCCGCCCCTTCATGAGGTGCTCGACGATCGGACCGAGCGCGAGGCCCGGCACGAAGGTGAGCGCGCCGATGATCACGATCACGCCGGTGAGCAGGCCGACGAACAACGGAGTGTCGGTCCGCAGGGTGCCCGCCGTGAACGGGACGGTCTTCTCGCGCCCGACGCTCGCGCCGAGCGCCAGTGCGGCGATCAACGGCACGAACCGGGAGATGAGCATCACGATGCCGCCGGTCACCGCGTACCACGGACCGCTGGCCGTGAGGCCGGCGAACGCCGAGCCGTTGTTGTTCCCCTGGGACAGGTAGGCATAGAAGATCTCGCTGAAGCCGTGGGGGCCGCCGTTGTTCGTGGCGGCGACGCCGGAACCCATCACCACCGAGATGCCGGTGAACGCGAGCGCGACGAGGAACGGGACCAGGATCGCGATCACGACGAGCTTGACCTGTCGCGCCTGGATCTTCTTGCCGAGGTACTCGGGCGTGCGGCCGACCATCAGCCCGCCGATGAAGACGGCGACGACGACGTAGAAGATCATGCCGTACAGACCGCTGCCGACGCCGCCGAAGACGACCTCACCGATCCCCATGTTGAACATCGAGATCATCCCGGCGAGCGCCTGGTACGAGTCGTGCATCGAGTTGACGCTGCCGTTGGACGCGTCGGTCGTCGTCACCATCCACAACGACCCCTCGTCGACGCTGAACCGGACCTCCTTGCCCTCGAGGTTCGGCGCGGTCGCCGCGACGCCGGCCGCGCGCATCGCGGGCGTCGCGTCGTGCTCTCCCGGCGCCGCAACGGCCACGCCGGCGATCATCAGGATCCACATGCAGGCGAAGATCGCCCAGCCCTGCCGCACGCTGCCGACCATCTTGCCGAACGTGAAGGTGAGCCCGGCGCCGATCGCGAGGATCGCGAACATCTCGAGGAGGTTCGTGAACGGCGTCGGGTTCTCGAACGGGTGCGCCGAGTTCACGTTGAAGAAGCCGCCCCCGTTGGTCCCGAGCTGCTTGATCGCGATCTGGCTGGCCACGGGGCCGCGCGCGATCGTCTGGCCGAACCCCTGGATGCCCTTCACCACGGCGGAGCTCGCGAGCGTCTGCGGCACGCCCTGCCAGATCAGGACAAGCGCGATGATGATGGAGAGCGGCATGAGGATGTAGACGACGGAGCGCACGAGGTCTCGCCAGAAGTTCCCGAGCTCGTCCGTGTGCGCTCGGGTGAAGCCGCGGATCATCGCGATCAGCACCGCCATCCCCGCGGCGGCGGAGACGAAGTTCTGGAACGTCAGCGCCAACATCTGGCTGAGGTAGCTCATCGTCGTCTCGCCGCCGTAGGCCTGCCAGTTGGTGTTGGTCGTGAAGCTCGCGGCCGTGTTGAACGCGACGTACTTGTCGATGGCAGGAAGGCCGACGGGGTTCAGCGGCAGGTGGTTCTGCAGCCGCATGACGGCGTAGATGAAGACCATCGAGATCGCGCTGAACCACAGACAGGCCGTGGCGTACCGGCGCCACGACTGCTCGGCCGTGGGATCGACGCCGATCAGGCGGTACACGACGCCCTCGACCCGGCCGATCCGCTCGCGCGTGTAGACGCGGTACATGAACGTGCCGAGCGGGGGCGTGACGGCGATCAGTAACAGCGAGTAGACGACGGTCGTCGCCATCAGAACCGTTCCGGCCGGATCAGCACGTACGTCAGGTACACGAGCATCGCGACCGCAACGATCAGCTCGAGGACGTCCGAGGCCCTCATATCCGGTCCATCCACCGCACGAGGAAGAAGAACGAAGCGAACGAGACGACGGTCGCGGCGAGCAGGATCACATCGACCATGCCTCGAAGGTACGTCGTCGGCATAAGGGACGCGTAAACAACGCGTTGGGCAGCGTTCGGATTCCGTATGGGGGACCGGCGGCGGCCCGAGCGGCGTGCCAGACTCGGGATCGAGCCCGATGGCCGCACCTGAGCGCACCACACGCTTCCCCGCGGCGCCGAGATCCTCGATCGGCGAGCTGCTGCGTCGCCCGCCGCGCTCGCGCATCCTGGGGTGGCTGATCGCGGTCGCGGGCAGCGTCGTCCTCACCGCCGCGCTCGTGCCGATCCGCGACGAGCTCACGCCGCTCAGCAAGGGGTTCTTCTACCTGCTCGTGGTCGTCGCCGCGGCGGCGACGGGCGGCTTCGGCCCCGGGATCCTCGCGTCGGTCCTCGGCTTCCTGTTGTTCAACTTCTTCTTCCTGCCGCCGTACGGCACGTTCGAGATCGGTCGGGGCGAGCACGTGTTCGTGCTGTTCGTGTTCCTCGGCATCTCGGTGCTCATCTCGATCGTCGTCGCCCGTGCGTCCGAGCGGGCGGAGGCGGCCGAGGGACGTGAGGCGGAGCTCCGGCTGTTGCAGGACCTGAGCTCGTCGCTCGTGCAGATGGCGCCGGGTTCGGACGCCTACCGTGCGCTGCTCCGCGAGATCCTCGATCGCTTCGGGTTCGAGTCGGGCGCGCTGTTCGTGCAGGACGAGGGCGAGGTTCGAGGCCTGCGCGAGGAGGTGACGGTCGGAGCCGTGCCCGGGTCGATCGACGTCCGCGGCGACCCGACGGCAGGCCGTCCACCCGAGCGGCTCGCGCTGTCGATCGGCTCACGCGTCGTCGGGCTCGTTGTGCTCTGCGGTGAGCGTCCGCCGCTCGCCCCGGCCGAGAGCCGCGTTCTGCGCGCGGTCTGCGATCAGCTCGCGCTCGTGATCGAACGCGACCGGCTGCTCCGCTCGGCCACGAGGGCAGAGGTGTACCGGCAGAGTGATGAGATGCGACGAGCCCTGCTGACCGCGGTCTCCCACGACCTGCGGACGCCGCTAGCCGCGATCAAGACATCGGCGACCGATCTGCTCGACGACGAGGTCGATCGCACCGACGAGGACCGGCGCGAGGCGCTCCAGGCGATCGACCGCGAAAGCGACCGGCTGAACGAGCTGATCGCGAACCTCCTCGACATGTCGCGGATCGAGCTCGGCGTGCTGAAGCCCCGGACGGCCTCCGTGAGCGTGGGCGAGGCCGTCGAGGCGGCGGTCGATGCCGTTCGAGCGCGATGGCCGGTGGTCACGGTCCGCTCGGACGTCCACGACGTCATCGTGCGCGCCGACCCGGTGTTCCTCGAGCGCGTGGTGAGCAACCTCCTCGAGAACGCGGCGCGGGCGGCGTCCTCGTCCTCGGAGCCCGCGGTCGACGTCGTCGGGGAGCGCGTCGGCGAGCGGCAGGTCGTTCGCGTCCGCGACCACGGCCCGGGCATCGACGAGCCCTCGAAGGAGGCGCTCTTCTATCCCTTCTACCGGCTCGACGGCCGCAACGTCCGGCTCGGTCCGGGGCTCGGCCTCGCGATCGCGAAGGGGTTCCTGTCGTTGATGGACGGCGATATCTGGATCGAGGAGACGCCGAGCGGCGGTGCAACGTTCGCGTTCTCCCTGCCGGCCGCCGACATGCCGACGTGAGCGACCGGATCCTCGTCGTCGACGACGAGGAGCAGATCCGCCGCGCGCTCCGTCGGGCGCTCGTCGCCCGAGGGTACGACGTCGAGGTTGCCGTCGACGGCGAGGACGCGCTCTCTGCCTTCGGCACGTTCGCGCCGGACGTGGTGGTGCTCGACCTCAACATGCCCGGGATCGACGGCATCGAGGTCACGCACCGGCTGCGCTCGTGGTCGTCCGTGCCGATCCTCGTGCTGTCCGTGCGCGAGGACGAGGCCGACAAGGTGCGAGCGCTCGACCTCGGCGCCGACGACTACCTCACGAAGCCGTTCGGCGTCCCCGAGCTCCTCGCGCGCATCCGCGCGCTCCTGCGCCGTTCCGAGCCGTCCCCGGCCCACACGCGGTTCGCGGTCGGCGACGTCCTCATCGATCTCACGGACCGGACCGTGCGGCGCGGCGGGGCGGCGATGCATTTGACCAAGACGGAGTGGTCCCTGCTCGACGCGCTCGCTCGGAACCCCGGCAAGCTGCTCACGCACGGCTGGCTGCTCCACGCCGTCTGGGGAGAGGGGTACGGTGAGGACGTCGAGGTCCTGCGCGTCTTCATCAGCCAGCTGCGGCGCAAGGTCGAGCCGGACCCGGCGCATCCCTCACTCATCATCACCGAGGCGGGCGTCGGCTACCGGTGGGCGCAGGCGCCGGCCGGCTGACTTCCGGACGGCGCGAGGGCTGGAGTAGGGTTCGGTCATGGACGAGCTGACGAAGCTGCGCGCCGCGGGTCCCGGCGACGAGCCGTTCCTGCGCAAGATGATGTACGAGGCCGCCGCGTGGAACCCCGACTGGCCGCACGAGGAGGTCATCGAGGCGCTGTCGAACCCGGTCCTCGCGCGCTACGTAGACGGCTGGCGCCGTCCCGGCGACGCCGGCGTGATCGCCGAGCGTGAGGGCGAGGCGATCGGCGCCGCGTGGTACCGGCTGTTCACGGCCGACGCGCCGGGATACGGGTTCGTCGACGAGCGGACGCCCGAGCTCGGGCTCGCGGTCGTGCCGTTGTACCGGCGCCACGGCGTCGGCACGGCGCTGCTCGACGCGCTGATCGACCGCGGCCGCGACGACGGCTACCCTGCGCTGTCGCTCTCGGTTGCGCCGTCGAACCGCTCGCGGCTGATGTACGAGCGCGCCGGGTTCCAGAAGGTGGGGGAGCTCGGCGGATCGTGGACGATGCGGCTCGATCTCGCGCCGGGCCGTTCGTCGCGGGGCTAGCATCCAGCGGTGCCGTACGGGTACCACACGATCATCGAGCCGTTCCGGATCCACTCGGTCGAGCCGCTGCGATTCACGAACGAGGACGAGCGCGACCGCGCGATGCACGACGCCGGCTACAACCTGTTCAATCTCCGGGCCGACGAGGTGCTGATCGACCTCCTGACGGACTCGGGCACCGGCGCGATGTCGCGCGATCAGTGGGCGGCGATCCAGCACGGCGACGAGAGCTACGCCGGCGCTCCGTCCTGGTACGTCTTCCTCGACGCCGTCCGCAACCTCTTCCCGTTCAAGCACGTGATCCCGACGCACCAGGGGCGGGCGGCCGAGAAGATCCTGTTCTCGGCGATCGGCGGACCCGGCCGCGTCGTGCCGAACAACACGCACTTCGACACTACTCGCGCCAACGTCGAGTTCACGGGCGCGGAGGCGGTGGACCTCGTGATCCCCGAGGGGCGCGAGCCGTCGCTCGAGCACCCCTTCAAGGGGAACATGGACGTCGGGGCGCTCGAAGCGCTGCTCGAACGGCGCGCGGACGACGTCCCGGTCGTCTTCGTGACCGTGACGAACAACTCGGGCGGTGGGCAGCCGGTCTCGCTCGAGAACCTGCGCGGTGTCCGGAAGCTGTGCGACCGGTTCGAGGTCCCGCTGTTCCTCGATGCGTGCCGGTTCGCCGAGAACGCCTGGTTCGTCAAGCAGCGTGAGGAGGGGCAGCGCGAGCGCCAGATCGTCGACATCGTGCGCGAGATGGCCGGGCTCGCCGACGGCATGACGATGAGCGCCAAGAAGGACGGGCTCGCCAACATCGGCGGATGGCTCGCGATGAACGACGACGGCCTCGCCGAGCGGTGCCGGAACCTCACGATCCTCACCGAGGGCTTCCCGACGTACGGCGGCCTGGCCGGTCGCGACCTCGAGGCGATCGCGCAGGGACTGCACGAGGTCGTCGACGAGCACTACCTGCGGTACCGCGTGCGTTCGACCGCCTATCTCGGCGAGGCGCTCGACCGCGCCGGCGTGCCGGTGGTGAAGCCGTTCGGCGGACACGCTGTGTACGTGGACGCTCGGACGCTCCTGCCGCACATCGAGCCGCTGCGGTACCCGGGCCAGTCGCTGGCGGTCGCGCTCTACCTCGCCGGCGGGATCCGAACGGTGGAGATCGGGACGGTGATGTTCGGCCGTCGCCCCGACGGCTCCGAACGGCCCGCGGCGATGGATCTCGTCCGGCTCGCGATCCCGCGACGCACCTACACGCAGAGCCACATCGACTACGTGATCGAGGTGGTCGCGGACGTCGCCCGGGGGGCGTCGACGCTTCCCGGCTACCGGATCGTCGAGGAGCCGCCTCAGCTGCGGCACTTCACGGCGCGGTTCGAGCCGGTCCGCTAGCCTCGCTCCCGAAGCGCCGACAGGTCGTGCTCGATCCGCTCCTCGGCGACGTCGCGGCTCCGGGGATGGCCGGTCACGGCGGTGAGGAACACGTCGCGCTCGAGCGCATAGAGCGTGACCTCAGTGACGGCCGTGACGGTCGCCGTCCGCGGCACGTCGCGAAGGAGCGCGATCTCCCCGACGTACTCGCCGGCGCCGCGGCGGCCGACAGGCGTGCCACCGGCGGTCACTGCGACCTGGCCCCGGTCGATGACGTAGAAGCGGTTGCCCGGCTCGCCCTCGCGGATGATGACGTCGCCGGGTCGGACGTCGACCCGGATCAGGTTCGCGAGGAGCCGCTCGATCGCCGGCGCCGGAAGCGGCGCGAAGATCGGGATCCGCCGGATCAATTCGAGCAGACGGGGATCGGGCGCCGCCGCTTCGCGGTCGATTGCGAGCAGCCGGCGACCGGTGACGACGAGCACGACCGGCACGATCGCGCCCGTGATCGCGAGCGCGACGCGGATCCCGAATGCGTGGACGAGAAGCGACGCGGCGATCGAGCCGACCGCGAGCGAGACCATCGCGATCCCCTCAAGGATGCCGAAGATCCGGGCGAGGACCTCGTCCGGGGACACGCGCTGGAGCAGCGTTCGCCCCGCGACGTCGGTCACGCCCCACCCGGCGCCGCTGAGCCCGAGCAGTACCGGCGCCGAGGCGACCGCCGGGAACGCGCCGATCCCGGCGATCGGCGACCCGAACACCACCCCGCCGGCCGCGAGCGGCAACGTCAGGCGACGCCGTCCGACGAGGACCGAGGCAGCGGCGGCGCCGACGATCCCGCCGACGCCGTACGCGGACGCTAGGTAGCCGGGACCGCCGGACCCCATGTGCAGCAGGTCGATCGCGGTCGCCACGAGGAGGACGTCGATGAGCCCCCACACGACTAGCCCGGAGGAGAGCACGAGGATGAGGAGGCGCGGCTCGCGCGCGCGGCCGAGCACCCGGAATCCTTGGACCGTCTCGTGCCAGACCGTCCTCGCCGTGATCCGCGCAGCCGGCTCGGCTATCGAGAGGTCGACGCGCAGTCGCCGGACGAGCAACGCGTCGACGAGCGTCAGGCTCGCGAACGCCAGGAAGACGGCGCCGGGGCCCGACCACGCGAGCAGGATGCCGCCGATCAGCGGTCCGAGCATCACGCCCGAGCCTTCCGCGACGCTCGTGACGACGTTGGCGGCAGTGAGATGTGCCGGCGAATCCGTCACGTAGGGAAGCAGAGAGTTGTGGGCCGGGCGTGTGAACGTCAGGCTCGAGGCGGCGACCGCCGCGAATGCGTACACGGCCGGAACCGGGAGGTGCAAGGCCAGCGCGGCAGCCGTCGCGGCTAGGGCAACGGCCTGGACCAGGTAGTCGACGAACAGCACCCGGTCGCGGCGGAACCGGTCGCCGGCGTAGGCGGCGAAGGGCGCGACGACGGCCGCCGGCGCCAGCTGGATCACCGAGACGAGCCCGGCCTCGGTCGCGCCGCCGCGCTCGTACGCGTACACGAGGATCGCGATCCACGTCGCGACCTCGGTCATGTTGAACCCGAGGAATGCGAGCTCGACGCGGCGGAGGTCGCGGTCGCGGACGACCGCCGACAGGAGCGATCGGATGCGCGGCCGCTCGGCGGACGTGCCGGCATCGGCGCTCATCTTGCGATCGTGGTCGAACGGCGAGGTGCGGCGCAAGCCGTCGGAGCGGGTCGCCTGCGGCGGCGACCGCTACGGCCGGACCGCCGTCTCCTCCTCGGCGTCCGAAGAGCGCTCGGCGGCGATCTCCCGCCGCACGGCGCGCCACCGCCGCAGGATCCACAGCGCGATCGCGACGAGGAGCAGCGCCGCGACGATCCACGCGAACGGCCGCATCACGCGCTCGACCTCGTTCCAGCGGTTGCCGAGGGCGTACCCCGCGCACGCCAGCCCGGCCGTCCACGGGATGCACCCGAGCAGCGTGTAGAGGACGAACTTCCACAGGTTCATCTTGGCGACGCCGGCCGGCAGCGAGATGAACGTCCGCACCACGGGGAGCAGGCGTCCGAAGAACACCGCGGCCTCGCCGTGGTGTTCGAACCAGTCGTGCGCACGATCGACCTCGTGCGGCCGGATCAACAGGTACCGCCCCCACCGCAGCGCGAGTGGGCGCCCTCCCGCGTACCCCACCCAGTAGGCGAGGAGCGAGCCGACGAGGTTGCCGAGCACGCCGGCCGCGATGACGGCGACCAGGTCGAGCTGCTGACCCGATCCGGCGAACGCCGCGCTGGCGAGGGCGCCACCGAACAGCATCGTGACCTCGCTCGGGATCGGCACACAGGCCGATTCGAGGAGCATCAGCACGAAGATCGCCGCATAGCCGTAGTGGGAGATCTCCTCGGTGACGAAGCCGTTGAAGAGCGCGAGCACGTCGAAAACCCCCGGGGAGCCCTGGGAACGGAGCGGGAATGCATGGAGGGTAGCACCGTGTTCTCAGGCCGCGGAGGGCCGGATCGGGCCTCGGGCGGGGTCCCGGAGCGTCCGCGACCGGCGGGCCGGGTTCCGCGACCCGCAGGCGCCCCGGTCCTATAGTCCGCGGGACGCCGACCGGCGACCGGGGGTTGCCGGAGGTCCCGAGGGAAAGGGCCAGAAGGAGGGCTGGTACCCTGCGCGCGGAGGCCACCTCCGCCCGCCGGGCCTCATCCCCTTCCCGCAAGCGCAACGGATCGGTTCACGTATGGCGAAGACATTGGTGGTCGTCGAGTCGCCGGCCAAGGCCAAGACGATCGAGAAATACCTGGGGCCGGACTACACCGTCCGGGCCTCGTACGGTCACATCCGCGATCTGCCGAAGAGCAACCTCGGCGTCGACGTCGACCGCGAGTTCCGGGTCACGTACGAGGTCCCCGAGGACTCCAAGAAGCACGTCGCCGAGCTGAAGCGGGCCCTCAAGGCCGCCGACGGCCTCGTCCTGGCGACGGACTACGACCGGGAGGGGGAGGCGATCGCGTACCACGTCGCCGAGCTCCTCGGCGTCGAGCCGGCCGGCGCCAGCCGCGTGACCTTCACGGAGATCACACGAGACGCGATCCTTGAGGCGTTCTCGCAGCCGCGCGAGATCGACCTCAAGCTGTTCGACGCACAGGAGGCCCGGCGGGTCCTGGACCGACTCGTCGGCTACAAGATCTCGCCGATCCTGTGGCGCAAGGTCCGGCCGGGCCTGTCGGCGGGCCGCGTTCAGTCGGTCGCCGTCCGCCTCATCGTCGAGCGCGAGCGGGAGATCCAAGCGTTCACGCCGGTCGAGTACTGGAGCGTCGACGTCCGTCTGACACCCGAGGGTGACACGGGCTCAAGCAGCGATAGAGGTAGCCCGGATCAGACTGAGCAGCGGTTCACCGCCAGGCTCCAGCAGATCCCGGAGGGCAAGCTCGCGGCCTCGCCGGACAAGAAGGGCATCGTCCTTTCCTCCGAGGCCGACGCGGCCACGCACGCCGAACGGCTGCGTTCGGCCGCGTACCGGGTCACCGACGTGGAGCGCAAGGAGCGCAAGAAGTCTCCTTCACCGCCGTTCAAGACCTCGACGCTGCAGCAGGAGGCGGCGCGCAAGCTCGGGTTCTCGGCGCGCAAGACGATGACGATCGCGCAGCGCCTCTACGAAGGCGTGAACATCCCCGGCGAGGGGACGGTCGGGCTCATCACGTACATGCGGACGGACTCGCTCAACCTAGCCGACGCCGCGCTCCGTGAGATCGCCGAGGTCGTGAAGACCGAGTTCGGTGAGCGGTACACGATCGAGCAGCCGCGCCGGTACAAGACGCGCTCGCGCAACGCGCAGGAGGCGCACGAGGCGATCCGGCCGACGTCGGCGCTCCGCACGCCGGCCCGGGTGGCCGCCACCCTCGACCGCGATCAGCTCCGCCTCTACACATTGATCTGGCAGCGGACCGTCGCCACGCAGATGGCCGACGCGCGGTTCAACCAGGTCGGTGTCGACATCCGGGCGACGTCGGACGGCGGCACGTACGGGCTGCGCGCGACCGGGCAGACGATGCTCTTCGACGGGTTCATCCGCGTCTACACGGAGGGTCGGGACGACACCGTCGACGAGGACGCCGAGGCGCGCCTGCCCGAGCTCAGGCCGGACCAGGTGCTGCGGATGCTCGAGGTCCTGCCCGAGCAGCATTTCACGCAGGCGCCGCCTCGCTACACCGAGGCCTCGCTGGTAAAGACGCTCGAGGAGCTCGGGATCGGTCGGCCGTCGACCTACGCCTCGATCATCTCGACCATCCAGGACCGCGGGTACGTGCGGCTCGAGGACCGTCGGTTCGTCCCCGAGGACGTGGGCTACGTGGTCACCGACGGGTTGGTCCAACATTTCGCCGACATCGTCGACGTCAACTTCACCGCGCAGATGGAGGAGGAGCTCGACGAGATCGCGGAGGGGCAGGCGCGGCGCGTCCAGGTGCTCCACGACTTCTACAGGCCGTTCGAGCAGACGCTCGAGCGCGCCGAGGAGAAGTTCGAGCGCTACGTCGAGGACCTCGACGAGGAGTGCCCGAAGTGCGTCGAGGAGGGCCGGATCCCGCCGGGCCGCCTGCAGAAGCGGCTCGGGCGGTACGGGTTCTTTATCGGGTGCAGCCGGTTCGCCGACGAGGACGGCGGGTGCAGGTACATCCGCAACCTCAACGGCGACGAGCGCCCCGAGCCCGAGCTCCTCGACGAGACGTGCCCCCAGTGCGGGCGCCCGCTGGCGCGCAAGTTCGGCCGCTTCGGCCCATTCGTCGGATGCAGCGGCTACCCAGACTGCACGTACATCAAGAAGGACCCGCCGAAGTCCACCGGCATCACGTGCCCGCAGTGCACCCAGGGCGAGATCGTCGAGAAGCGCACACGCTTCGGTGTGATGTTCGGGTGCGACCGGTATCCGGAGTGCGACTTCGCCGTCGGGAACCCGCCGGTGAAGGATCACCCGTGCCCGGAGTGCGGTTCGCTCGTGGTCGAGCGGCCGAAGAGCTTCCGCTGCTGGAACTGCGGAGCGGAGTTCGACAAGGAGTGGAACCCCACCAAGCCCGGCGACGTCGAGGCCGAGGCCTCGGCCCGCGCGGCGAAGGCCGCTGCCCGCGATGCACGCGCGAAGGCCAGGTCGGCGAAGAAAACCACCGCCAAGAAGAGGACGACCGCGACGAAGAGGACGACGGCCAAGAAGTCGGCGGCCAACAAGGGAACGGCGAGGCGCGCGAGCACCACGCGCACGGCCGCCACGCGCGCCGCCGACGACCCCGGCGCCGCCGAACCACACGCCGCGGAGGGCTAACGGTTGGCGACCTACGCCGACGAGATCGCGCAGCTGCGCGGGACCCGGTCGGCGTCGTTCAAGGACCTGCTCACGGACCGCTCGTTCGCGCGCCTGATGGCGGCGCAGACGGTGTCCTCGCTCGGCGACTGGGTCGGCTTCACGGCGGTGCTGGCCCTGGTGTTCGACCGTGGTGGCGGGTTCGCGGTCTCCGGCGTGATGACGGCGCGGATGCTCCCCTCGGTCGTGTTCGGACCCGTCGCCGGCGCGCTCGTCGACCGGTTCGACCGGAAGAAGATGATGATCGCCGCCGACCTCGCCCGCGGCGGCCTGTACGCGTCGATGCCGTTCCTCGGCAGCGTGTGGGCGATCTTCGCGGTGTCGTTCGTGATCGAGTCCCTCGCGTTGCTGTGGACGCCCGCACGCGATGCGTCGCTCCCCAACCTGGTGCCGCGGCGGCAGCTCGCGAACGCCAACTCGCTGGGCCTCGCCACGACGTACGGGACCCTGCCCTTCGGCGGCGCGATCTCCGCGTTCCTCGTGGGAGTCTCGGGCGCCTTCCCGTACCTGAAGGACCACCCGTACTTCCTGCCGCTGTGGCTGGACGGGGCCACGTTCGCGTTCTCGGCGGTGATGCTGACGGGCGTTCCGATCCGGTCGTCGGGGCGACATGCGATGGGCTCGTTCGACATGTCACGCGTGTGGGGCGACATCGTCGACGGCGTCCGGTTCCTGCGGCAGAGCAGCTTCGCGTCGGCCATGACGGTCGGCATCGTGGCGGCCTTCTCGGCCGTCGGCGCCGTCATCGGCGTCGGTCAGATCTTCACGAGGGCCACGCTCCACGCGCCGAGGACCGGGTTCGGGGTGCTCATCACAGCGTTCGGCGTCGGTATGGCGATCGGGATGGCCTCCATCAACAAGCTGGTGCAGTACGTCGAACGCGACGTCCTCGTGGTGTGGTCGATGACGGCGGCGGGGGCGACACTGGTCGTGCTCGCCGCCATGACGAACCTCACCGCCGCCGCGCTGCTGACCGTGATCCTCGGCGCCTTCTGCGGCGCCGCGTGGGTGAGCGGCTATGTCCTGCTCCAGGAGAACGTCACCGACGAGTACCGCGGGCGGACCTTCGGCTCCCTGACGGTGCTGTCGCGGCTGGGGCTGTTCCTGTCCCTCACAGCGTGGCCCGCGCTCGCCGCCACGATCGGCTCGCGCTCCGTCGATGTCGGCGGGCATCGGATCGATCTGTCGGGGACGCGCGTCTCGCTGTGGCTCGCGGGCATCGGCGTCATCAGCGCGACGGAGGTCACTCGGCGCGGGCTCGCGCGGTTCCGGGTGAGCCGCCCCAAGCCGCTCGCCCTGGTGCCGAAGCTGAAGCGTCCGCCCGCGAAAGGCCTCTTCATCGTCTTCGAGGGCGTGGAGGGTGCCGGGAAGGGGACGCAGATCCGGCTCGCGAAGGAGTGGCTCGAGGGCCTGGGTGAGGACGTGCTCGTGACGCGCGAGCCCGGCGGGACGCCCGTGGGCGAGCACCTGCGCGAGGTGCTCCTCGCCCATGAGACCGGCCACATCGAGCCGAAGACCGAGGCGCTCCTGTTCGCCGCGAGCCGCGCACAGCACGTCGCGACGCTGATCCGCCCGGCGTTGTCCGAGGGCAAGATCGTCATCTGCGACCGATACATCGATTCCTCGCTCGCGTACCAGGGGTGGGCGCGCGGCCTCGGCGAACAGGACGTCCTCACGCTCAACGTGTGGGCGACGCAGGGGCTGTTTCCCGACCTCGTCATCCTGCTCCACCTCGAGCCCGAGGCCGGGCTCCTACGATCGCTCGAGGAGCCCGACCGGATCGAGATGGAGTCGGCCGAGTTCCACGCCAAGGTCGCGAACGCCTATCTCCACATCGCCGAGGAGCACCCCGAGCGGTTCGTCGTCGTGGACGCCGATCGCCCGCCGGAGCAGGTCCACGACAGCGTGATCGACGCCATCGAGCGTGTCCTTCGTGAGCGCGAGGATGGACACGATGCCTGAGCCCCGCATCCTCGACGGCGTCCCCGGCCAGGAGCACGCCGTGGCCTTCCTGCGGCAGGCCGCGGTCCGCCCGCATCACGCCTACCTGTTCGCGGGCCCCGAGGGCGGCGGGAAGTCGCTCGCGGCGCGGGCGTTCGTCGCGGCGCTGGTGTGTCCCGAGGGTGGCTGCGGCGCCTGCCGGTCGTGCCGCCTCGCGCTGGACGACAAGCATCCGAACGAGTTCGTCGTCGAGCCCGAGGGCCGCGACATCCACGTAGACACCGTGAAGTCCGAGATCTGGCATCCCGCCTACCGCACGGCGCCCGAGCCCGGACGCAAGGTCTTCCTGGTGCGCGAGGCCGACCGGCTGAACCCGTCGGCCGCGGACGCGCTGCTCAAGGTGCTTGAGGAGCCGCCGGCCGACGCCGTGTTCCTGTTGTTGTCCGCGCGGCCGCACGAGCTGTCGGAGACGATCCTGTCGCGCTGTCACGTCGTGACGTTCACGCCGCTCGAGGAGTCGTTCGTGGTCCGGACGCTCGAGGACGAGGGGGCGTCGCCGTCGCGCGCGATCCTCGCCGCGCGGCTGTCCGGCGGGAACCTCGGCCGGGCGCGGCGGCTCGCCACGCGGGTCGACGGGCTCGCGTTCCGCGACGTCGCCGTGGAGGCCCTTCGCCTCGCGTCGACCGGCGCGCCGGGAGCGCTGGAGGCGGCCGAGATCGTGGTGGCCGCGGCCGAGCGGTACCGCAAGGACCTCAAGGAGGAGCTGACCGAGGACCTCGCGCCGTTCCTCGACGAGCGCGGCCGTCCCGAGGAGGCCTACAAGGGCGCCATACGCCGCATACAGCTCCGACACGACCGGCGTGTCCGGCGCGCCGAGCGCGATTACGTCGACTGGGTGCTGCTCGCCGCCTCGTCGCTCGCCCGCGACCGGGTTGCCGTCGCCGTCGGGACCGACGCGTCGGCGCTGATGAACCTCGACGCCGGCGTCGAGGGTTCGGACGTCGCGGCATCGACCGCGCGGCTGTCGGCGCTCGAGGAGGCCCGCGCGGCACTCGCCGACGACGTCAACCTGAACCCGCGGCTGGTGCTCGAGCGAGCGTTCCTCCGGTGCGCGAACGTGGCCGCTGCGTAATCCGCAGTCGAAGTGTGGTGGTGGCACCACTGGCGGAACCTCGCTTCGGTGCCAACATCGACGGTGGAGATGACCCGCCCGTGAGCGTCCGCGTGTTGATCGTCGACGACCAGGAACCGTTCCGCATGGCGGCTCGGATGGTCGTCGAGGCCACCGACGGCTTCGAGGTCATCGGCGAGGCCGAGACCGGCGAAGACTCCGTCGAGATGGCGCGGGCGCTCGAGCCCGACCTCGTGCTGATGGACGTGAACCTGCCGGGGATCAACGGGCTCGAGGCGACGCGACAGATCCTCGGCGATCGCGGCGACGCGGTCGTGGTGCTGTTGCTCTCAACGTACGAGGAGGACGAGTACGCGCCGCGCGCCGCCGAGTGCGGGGCCGCTGCCTACATCCCGAAGGCGGCGTTCGGACCCGACCGGCTCGAGTCCGCCTGGGCAGTCGCGACCGGTTCCGCGGGCTGAGCCGGCTCGTCAGCGGGCGCCGGCTCGGAGGTTCGGTCCGGCGTCGGTCCCGTCGGTATCGGGATCGACCCCTTGATGCGTGTGCCACGCGGGGGCGCGCTCTCGATCGAGAGGCGCCCGCCGATCGCCTCGATCCGGTCCGTCATGCCCTCGAGGCCGACGCCGCGCACGACGGTCGCCGTGTCGAACCCGACGCCGTCGTCGCGGATCTCGAACCGAAGCTCGCCGTGCGTCGCGACGAGGTCGATCTCGATCGACGACGCGTGCGAGTACTTCGAGGCGTTCTGCAGCGCCTCGAGCGCACAGAAGTAGACGGCGGCCTCCGTCTCCTGCGGGTACCGGCCGACAGCCTCCGCCGACACGCGCGTCGGGATCGCCGACTTCGCCGCTTGTGCGCTCAACGCCGCGGGAAGCCCCTTGTCCGCGAGCAGCGGCGGGTAGATCCCGCGCGCGAGATCGCGGAGCGTCTCGAGGGCGTCCAGCGCGTCGGCCTGGAGCTGCGCGAGTGCGGCGTGCGCGGCCGCATGGTCGCGATCGATCGTGCCGTCGGCGAGCCGCAGCTTCACCGCGAGGGCGACGAGCTGCTGCTGCGCCCCGTCGTGGATGTTGCGTTCGAGGGCCCGTGCGCGCGCGTCCTGCGCCGTCACGATCCGTCGCCTCGATTCGCGGAGCTCCTCGATCAGCCGGACGTTGCGCAGCACGAGCCCCGCCTGGGATGCCAGGTCGCGAACGACTCGCCGCTTCGCGGCGTTCATGGGGTCGCTCGGCGGCATCGAGATGCCGATCGCCCCCAACAGCTCGCCTTGATGCCGCACCTCGAACCGGTCGTCGTCGCGGGTGGCTTCCGTCGAGGCGACGTCGGCGGCTTCCGGCCACGTGGCCGCCTCGCGGAGCCGTCCGTCGACGAGGAGCCAGATGCCCACGCACGACGCGCCCGTCCCGGCGCCGACGATCGACGCCATCCGCGGCAGGACGTCGTCGGTGGAGTACACGTCCGCCATCCGGCCCGAGAAGTCCGTCAGCACCTCGTACGGCGTGGCGCGTCTGCCGAAGACGACGCGGTCGGCCACGCGGCGAGCGACGTGGAGCAGCGGACCGAACAGGATGCCGCCGATCAGGATCCCGACGGCGACCGAGACCCCACGGGGCGTCCCTTGCCACAGGGCGAACTGGCCGACCGTCAGCAGGATCGCCGCCGAGCTCGCCGCGATGAGCATCAACAGCACGGTTGCCACGAGCGTCTTGCGAACGACCAGGTCGAGGTCGTACAGGCGGTACTTCATGATCGCCATGCCGCACGCGACCGGGATGCCGAGGACGAGCAGGGCGAACGTCGTGAAGAACAGGACGTTGTTCACGATGACGAGCACGCCCTCGCGGCGGTCGCCGGGATCCGTGGCGAACCCAGCGAGGATCGACACCGCCGCCGCGATGCCCACGTACGCCAGCCACCGGATCTGCTGCCGCTCCTCGGATCCGGCACGCCGGTATCGCACGATCAGCGCGACGACCGAGAGCAGGCCGGAGGCGAACAGCGCCATCCCGATCGCGGTGGTCACCGTGTCCAGCAGCGGTCGCGCGATCGGCACGCCGAGCGGATTGGTCACGCGTATCGACGTGAGGTCGGCGAAGGCGCCCGTGATCCGACCGGGTGTGATGGCGAGCCCGAAGATCTCGAGGGCGATCAGCGACAGGATCGTCCACAGGAGCCAGCGCCATCGGCGCGTCGGCGTGTTCCCCGTCGGGAACAGCAGGAACACGAGGATGAACGGCGTCAGACTCCCCGTGAGCGCCCAGCGGTCGATCCACGCGGCCGCGACGCCGAACGGCAGCCTGCCCGGGTGGCGCACCAACGCCAGGGTCGCGTAGTAGCCGGCGATCGAACCCACGCTGAAGAACGCGACCACCGACAGGAAGATCCATCCGATCGCGTTGCGCGTGCGACTCGCGATCGTCGCGCCGATCCACAGGTAGAGCGCCATTGCCGGGACGAGCGGTACGAGGAACTGCAGGTCGCCGAGGCTGTTGACCCGCGCGGCGAAGCTGAGCGGGATCGAGATCACGAAGACAACGGCGACGACGATCGCGACGATCCACGGGGCGCGCGCGCTCGCGGTTTGGGCCGTCCCGGGCCCGTCCACCTGCATCGCGGCCTCCGTCATGCCGCGGATGCTTGCACGCGGGGTCGACGCGTCCAAGGGGGGCGGCCGCCACGGCCCTCGGCGGTGTTCCTCCGCGCCGGGGTGGTGCCTGCACCCACGACGGCTCGCATGCGGGCGCCGTCGACCGCGCCTCGATGCCGCCGTACCGTCGCCTCGATGAAGGAGGCGAGAGCGGTGAAAAAGATCCTGGTCGGAACCGACACCTCGGCGGCCGCGGACATGGCCGTGCGGTCGGCCGCTGAACTGGCCGCCTCGGCCGAGGCGGAGCTCTTGGTCCTGTATGTCCGGGCCGGCCGGGCCGCGCACGACGCCGCCGATCCCCGCAAGTCGCCGGACGCGGACCGCTATCTCCGGCAGATGGCGGAACGCTTCCCGGGCGTCCGCGTCCGCAGCTGGAGCGAGGTCGGCGATCCCGCGCAGCGTCTGGTCGAGGCGGCCGAGCGCGAGCGCGTCGAGGCGATCGTCGTCGGCAACAAGGGCGCGACGGGCTCGCGTTGGCGGGTCCGCGAGAGCGTCCCGACGATGGTCGTCCGCCACTCGCCCTGCTCGGTGTTCATCGTCGACACGCGCGTGGCGCAGTGATGACGATGTCAGGAGGAGCCGGGATGCTCCGTGTCGCGCAGGAAGGCGAGCACCGCCATCACGCGCCGGTGCACGTCCGGCTCCTCGGACAGGTCGAGCTTGTGGAACAACGAGTTGATGTGCTTCTCGACCGCGCGCTCGGTGAGGAACAGCGACCGGGCGATCGCGGAGTTGTTCTGCCCCTGCGCCATGTGCCCGAGCACCTCTCGCTCGCGATCGGTGAGCTGCGCGAGCGGCGAGTGCGCGAGCTTGTCCTTGCGCGCGACGAGAGCCTCGACGACGCGCGGGTCCAGGACGGAGCCGCCCTTCGCGACCTCGTTCAGCGCTCGAACGATCTCCTCGAGGTCGGCGACGCGTTCCTTCAACAGGTACCCGAGCCCGGCCGCGCCGTCCTTCAGGAGCTCGTAGGCGTAGTCCTCCTCGGCGTACTGCGACAGCACGACGACGCCGACGTCCGGGTACTGCTCTCGGATCTTCCGCGCCGCGTCGATGCCCTCGGTCGTGTTCGTCGGCGGCATGCGGATGTCGGTGAGGACGGCGTCGGGGCGCTCGGCCTCGACCGCCGAGAGCAGCCCGCCCAGATCCGACGCCGTCGCGACGAGGTCGACCTCGTCCGACGAGGCGAGCAGCGCCGCGGTCCCCTCGCGGACGAGGTAGTTATCCTCGGCGAACACCACGCGCACCATGCGCGCATCGTAGTCGGGGTTGGGGAGGCGGCGTGACCATCCGTGTCGTGCTCGGCGAGGACAACGTGCTGGTGCGCGAGGGCGTCCGCGCGCTCATCGATTCGTTCGAGGACGTCGAGGTGGTGGGCGTCGCGGCAGACGCCCCGTCCCTACTCAAGGCCGCGCGCGAGCACACCCCCGACGTGGTCGTCACCGACATCAAGATGCCGCCGAACTTCCGGCTCGAGGGCATCGACTGCGCGCACGCGATTCGCGACCAGCACCCGGGAACGGGCGTCGTCGTCCTGTCCGCGCACGACGACGAGGAGTACGCCGTCGCGCTCCTCGGTAAGGGCCAGAGCGGTCTCGGCTATCTGTTGAAGGACCGGATCGCGCAGGGCGACGAGCTCGTCCGCGCGATCCGCGAGGTCGCGGCCGGCCGATCGATGGTCGACCCCACGATCGCCGAACGCCTGTCGGGACACGACTCGGCCGGAGACGAGGACCGCGCGATCCTCGATCTCATGGCCAAGGGTCTCGGCTACGCCGAGATGGCCGAGACGCTCGGGACGACGCAGGAGGCGGTCGACCGGCGCATCAGTGACCTCTTCCGGCGGATGGCCGGCGGGGACGGCGAGTCGAGCGCCGCCGTCGAGGAGCTCAAGCGCCTGCACGCCGCCGTCGTCGAGCGCGCGACGCAGATGAAGCAGCTCCGGTCGTTCGTCCCGCCGCAGCTCGCGGACGGATTGGAGTCCGGCGCGATCGCCCAGCGCCGCGAGGCCGAGGTGAGCGTGCTGTTCGCGGACATCCGCGGCTACTCGACGATCGCCGAGCGCCTCTCGGCGGCTGAGATCGCCGACATCCTCGCGCGGCAGCTCGGCGCGATGGGTGAGGTCGTGGCCGAGCACGGCGGCAGCCTCGACGAGTTGTTGGGAGACGCGGTGATGGCGGTGTTCGGCGCGCCCGAGCCGATGACCGATCACGCCGAGCGGGCGCTCCGGTGCGCGATCGCGATGCAGGCGCGACAGCGTCAGCTGAACGCGGAAGGATGGACCTCGGATCTTCCGGAGATCGGCATCGGCGTGGGCGTGAACACCGGGACGGTCGCGGCCGGCACCGTCGCCGCCGGCGGCCGCTTGAAGTACACGGTCGTCGGCGACGCGGTGAACGTCGCTGCGCGCCTGCAGGCCGAGGCACAGGCCGGAGAGGTCCTGGCCTCGGCGACGACGATCGCCGCCGCCGACGGGATCGCGTGCGAGGCGGTCGGCCCGCGGCACGTGAAGGGCCGCGAGGAGCCCGTGGAGGTCTTCCGTGTCGTTGTCGACGGCTGAGGTCACGCTCGGGCGCCGCGATCGCTCGTGGCTCGCCTGGGCGCTGTTTGGGGCGGCGGTGGTGTTCGTCGTCCTCGGCATCGCCTTCCAGCTCGAACGATGGGCGAACGGGTCGATCACGGGGACGGGGGTGGTCAACCAGAGCGCGCTCGTGCCGCCGGCCGTCGCCTTCAGCGTCGTCGGGTTCGTCGTGGCCCGCCGCAGGGCGGATCACCCAGCGGGCTGGATGATGCTCGTGATCGGGCTGATCTGGAGCCTTGGGGTCGGGCCGCCGACGCCCAAGGGAACGACACTCGAGTGGATCACGGCCGGGTTCTGGATCCCGCCCTTCGGCCTCATGGGGACGCACCTGCTGCTTCGTCTTCCCAACGGGCGGCTGCCGTCCGAGCGGTGGCGGATCCTTTCGCGGTTCTCCACGGCGGCGATGGCCATCACGATGATCGGGTTCCTGTTCGACCCCGAGATGAAGGGCAACCCGATCGCCAACCGACAGGTCGCGGTCCTCGGCCTCATCGGGTTGATCCTGCTGGCCGGCTGCATCGTCGCGTCGATCGCGTCGTTGTTCGTCCGTCGTCGTCGTGCGGACTCGGTCGAGCGGCAGCAGCTGCGATGGATCGCCGCCGGCGGCCTCACGTTCCTGCTCACCTGGGCCGGCAGCTTCGTCGTGAACACGGTCTTCGGTATCCGCGAGGGCACGCTGGCCTCGGCGGTGGTCGGGTTCGTGACGCTGTGCGGCTACGCGGCCGTCCCCGTCTCGATCGGCTTCGCGATCCTCCGATACCGGCTGTTCGAGATCGACGTCGTGATCCGCAAGGCGGTGATTGTCGCGGTGTTGGCTGTGTTCTTCACGACCGTGTACGCGATCGTGGTGGGCATCGTCGGCGCCGCGGTGGGATCTCGATCCACGCCGGCGCTGTCGTTCCTTGCCGCGGCGCTCGTCGCGATCGGGATCCAGCCGGTGCTCGCGCGCGCGCGTCGCTTCGCCGACCGGGTGGTGTATGGCCGACGGGCGACGCCGTACGAGGTGCTCGCCGACTTCGGGAAGCAACTCGGTGGGACCTACGCGGCCGACGATGTCCTGCCTCGGATCGCGCGCATCCTGCACGGCGGGATCGGCGCCGCTCGCGCCCGGGTGCTCCTTCGCGTCGGCGGCGAGCTCCGGGAGGTGGCGGTCTGGCCGTCGGATGCGTTGATCGGTGGGGCCGACGATCTCTCAGTCGAGGTCCGCGACCAGGGCGAGGTGCTCGGCGCGCTCGCGGTCACGATGCCGGCGAACGATTCGGTCGACGAGGGGAAGACCAAACTCGTCTCGGACCTCGCGGCACAGGTCGGCCTCGTGCTGAGGAACGTCCGCCTCGTCGAGGAGCTGCGTGCGTCGCAGCGGCGGATCGTCACGGCGCAGGACCACGAGCGTCGTCGACTCGAGCGCAACATCCACGACGGCGCACAGCAAGAGCTCGTGGCGCTCGCAGTCAAGGCGCGCCTGGCGCGTTCGCTCGTCGACCGCGACGCGTCGAAGGCCGGGGAGATACTCGACCAGATCGGCGCCGAGACACAGGACGCGCTCGAGAACCTCCGAGATCTCGCGCGCGGGATCTATCCGCCCCTGCTCGCCGACAAGGGCCTGGTCCTGGCGCTCGAGGCGCAGGCTCGGAAGGCGTCGATGCCGATCGACATCGTGCCAGACGGGGTCGGC
>DATAEU010000070.1:0-16202 GCA_036257835.1 Actinomycetota bacterium
CTTCTCGAGGTGGTGACCGTCGACCACGGTCCAGTCGCCGCCGAGGTCCTCGAGGAAGCGAGCGATCTCCGCGTCGTCGAGCGGCGGAACCCCGCCGCGGCACGGAACGCACTCGCGCGACGCGAGGTCGTGCTCGGCGCTCATGCAGCCGCCAGCCGGTCGCGGACCATCGCCTCGGCGGCCGCCGACGTCGAGGTGCCGTCCGACACGGCTCGGCGGAACACCTCGCGCACCGTGTCGGCGATCCCGCGGACCCGCTCGTCTCGGCGCGCCTCGTCCTCGCCGAGGAGCTCGAGCGAGGCAAGGTGGATGATGCCGCCCGCGTTCACGACGTAGTCCGGCGCGTACAGGACGTCGAGCTCGGCGAAGCGCTCCGCGTCGTCGGGGTCGGCGAGCTGGTTGTTCGCGGCGCCGGCCACGATCGCGCACCGCAGCTGCGGGATCGTATCCGCGGACAGCACGCCCCCAGTGGCACATGGCGAGAACACGTCGCACACCCTCGAGAGCGCCTCGCCGGCGAGAACGGTGGACGCGCCGGCCTCGTTCGCCGCCGCCTCGGCTCGATCGCGATCGACGTCGGTGACCGTGACCTTCGCGCCGGCCTCGGCGAGCCGGGCGGCGAGCAGACGCCCGACGGCGCCGACGCCCTGGACGACCACGGAGCGGCCGTCGAGATCGGGCGAGCCGAACCGGTGCTCGACGCTCGCGACGATGCCGTAGAACACGCCCTCGGCCGTCGAGGGCGCCGAGCTGCCGGAGCCGCCGGCGGCCTCGGTCTTGCCGAACACCGTCGTGCACCGTCGGCCGATCACGTCCATGTCCCGCGACGTGGTGTTCATGTCGCACGCGGTCCAGTACGTGCCGTGCAGTGATTCGACCAGGTCCGCGTACCGCAGAAGTAGCCGTTCGCGCGCCGCACCCGTCGGCACCTCGGGTACGGCGACGACCGCCTTGCCGCCGCCGAGCGGCAGGCCGGCGACGGCGTTCTTCCGGGTCATCGCGCTGGAGAGGCGGAGCCCGTCGCGCAGCGCGTCGGCCGGCGACGGGTAGACCTTCAGCCGGGTCCCCCCGGCGCCTGGCCCGAGCGCCGTGGAGTGCACGCAGACGAACATCCACGCGTCGAGCCCGGCGTCGAACCGGAGGGCGACCTCCTCGCCGTCCCAGGCGCGGAGCAGATCCTCGAACACGCGCTAGGACTGCGAGCTCTGGATGTGGATCGGCTGCGACTCGCCCGAGGAACGTTTGGCTTTCTTCTCGGCGCGCTTCTGCTTGAGGTTCTTCTGAGCGGCTCGCTTCACGTGCTTCTCCCCGCCCTTGTCCTTGCCGTGCGGCACGGGTCACCTCCGTTCGCGGTTCCCGGCATCATGGCGCCGGTCCCGTCGGACGACAAGGAACGGCACCGGGCGGAGGCGCCGGGAGCGTTCGATCGGCCGCATGTCAGGCGTGGAGCGTGCCACACCACAAGCCGTTCGTCGATCGCCCTGGCGCCACCGGTCCGGTGCCGTTCGGACCCGGTGGCTCCTCGGCTTATCGCCTCAGAGATCCACCCTGCTCTCTCGTTGTCCTCTCTTCGTTACGGCAGGCTTCCCGCCGTGTGGCACGACCCGATGCAGAGCCCGTCCGGGTACTGGATCCGGAAGTTGCCGAACATGGACGTGTGCGGGAAGTCCTTGGACGTCGGGTCGTTCGCGGGGTTCCCATGACAGGCGGTGCAGCCGGTCGCGTGGTTGTGATACGTGCCGCCGAACTCCGACGGAGTGTGACGAGTGTGGCATTTGCCGCACCAACGCGCCTGGTCGTGAGCCCGAGTGTCGACCCCCAGCTCTCGCCGCGTTGTCCCACGAGAAGTTCGGGTATGCGGACAGCAGCTTGTAGCCGTAGAGGTACACCGTCTGACCCTCGGAGTCCGTCGTGGTCAGATCGGTGCACGCCTTCGGCCCTCCGTGACCACGTTGATACGCCGTTCATCGATACCTGGTGCCAGGCGCTGCTGCCATTCCAATCGAGAACGAAGGCATGCAGGTGATGGTCGGCCGCGCGGAAGTGGCCAAACGTTTGTCACTAGCGGAGCTCTTCACGGGGAATGCGCGTCGTCACCACAGCATCCGCGATCACACGAGATCGCGCACCGCGTCGCGGACGTCCTTGCGGATGCCCGTGACGAACGGCACCTCCTCCTTGGTGTACCGGCGCGCGTCGGCCTGACGCAACCGACGGATACAGTCCACGATCCGGTCGAGCTCGTCCGCCTCGAACGCCAGGATCCACTCCCAGTCGCCGATGCCGAACGCACTCGTGGTGTTGGCGAGCACGTCCGGGAACTCGCGCCCCATCAGGCCGTGCTCGGCGAGGAGCGCCGCACGCTCCTCGCCCGGTAGCAGGTACCACTCGGGCGTCCGGACGAACGGGTAGACCGACAGGTAGCGCTTCGGCGGCTCGCCCTTGACGAATGCCGGCGCGTGATCCGCGGTGAACTCGGCCGGCTTGACGACGCCGATGAACGACCACGTCAGCTCGAGCGCCCGGCCCAGCGCCGTCCGGCGGAACCGGACGATCGCGTCCTGCGCCGCGTCGACCGTCGGCGTGACGAGCCAGAGCATGAGATCGGCGTCAGGCCGGAAGCCGACCGTCGAGTAGACGCCTCGGACCGAGACGGTCTCCGACAGCTCCTTGAACAGGTTCTCGATCTCCTGCGCGGCGTCGTCGGAGTCGAGCTCGACCTCGGGATCGACGGCGAACACCGGATACACCGCATACATCGACTCGCTCATGACACTCGCTCTCCTCGCGTTCCGTGCGCGGCGGTCGCCAGGTGCGCCGTCACGCGCTCGGCTGCCTCGGCGCCCTGCCGGACCACGTCCGGGATGCCGGTCCCGCGGTACGACTGCCCCGCGACAACCACGCGGGGGGGTAGGCATCGCTCGATCCGCTCGACGGCGTCGAGGTGTCCGACCTCGTACTGCGGCATCGCGGACGGCCACCGCACGACGGCCGCGGCCTCGGGGCGTTCCGGCAGCGGCAGCAGCGCGGACAGCTGTCGCGCGACGCCTTCGACGATGTCCTCGTCGGGCTCGGCGACGACGTCCTCGATCCCGGCGGCTCCGACGAAGCACCGCGCGACCGCGCGCGAGCCGAACGACGGGTCCGGCCACTTCCGCGAGACCAGCGTGCAGGCCGTCATCGCCAGCCGGCCGCGAGGCACGACGAACCCCGACGAATCCGGCAGGCGCTCGTTGGTCCCGTCTCCGTACACGAGGTGCACGACCGCCGTGTCCACGTACGGGATCAAGCGCAGCGGCGCAACCGCCTCGGGCGCGACGTCCGCGACCAGGTCCGCCGTCGCGAACGCCGGTGTGGTCACGACGACGGCGTCCGCCTCCACGACGCCCCCGGCGGTCGCGACGACGTAGCCGTCGCCGGCGCGGCGGATCGACGTCGCGGGCGTCGAGGTCCGGACGCGATCGGCATCGATCCGGTCGAGCAGCGCGTCCGGGAGCCGGCGCAGGCCGCCGCGCAGCCGGACGAACATCGGTGCGCGCGGCGCGCCGGCCGCCGCGGCCGACGCCGCGCGGGCGCCGCGGATCAGGCTGCCGTGCTCACGCTCCCACGCGAGCAGCTCGGGGAAGGTCGCCCGAAGGCTCAGCCGGTCGACGTCCCCGGCGAACAGGCCGCCGAGCAGCGGCGCGACCAGCGCGTCGGTCGCCTCGTCGCCGATCCGCCGGCGAAGCAGGGAGCCGAGGGACTCGTCGGCATCGGGCTCCCGCGGCCGGGCGACGAGGTCCCGGACCGCGCGCAGCTTCCCGCGCCGCGACATCCCCGGCCACCGCCACAGATCGAGCGGGTGCGTCGAGATGCCGAACGGACCCGAGGGGAACGGGATGAGCCCGCGCTCCGACCAGATGTGCGTCGTCGCGGTCGCCGAGGGAACGAGATCCTCCGCCATCCCCAGCTCGCGCACGAGGTCGACCGCCCACGGTTTCCGTGCGAGCAGCGAGTCCGGCCCGGCCTCCAGGTCGAGCCCGCCGACCGTCGCCGTTGCGATCTTGCCGCCCACGCGATCGTCCCGCTCGACGACGACGACGTCGACCCCGGCGTCCGCATTCGTCAACCGGTACGCGGCGGTGAGCCCCGCGATGCCGGCCCCGACGACCACGACCCGGCGGCTCACTGCCCAAACTCCTCCCGGAGCGCCTGCCGCGCGACGTGCGCCACCACCCGAACGAACTCGGGATCCGCGTTCGGCATCTCGGTCCGCGCGAACGCCATCCCCGCCTCCTCGGCGAGTTGCCGCGCCTCGACGTCGAGGTCGTACAGGATCTCGAGGTGATCGGCGACGAAGCCCGCCGAACACACGACGACGCCTCGCCGGCCGTCCGCCGCGAGCTCGTCGATCGCCTCCTCGATCGGCGGCCCCCACCAAGGGTCCGACGTCCGCCCGGCGCTCTGCCACGCGGTGGTCCAGTCGGCGATGCCGGCGTACGCGGCGACGAGCTCGGCCGTCTCCCGCAGGCCATCGTTGTAGCGGCACGTATCGGCGCAGACCTCCGCGCGGCAAGACTTGCAGCGTCGCGACCCGTCCTCCTCGGTGCGCACGGGCAGGCTGTGCGCCGAGAAGACGACGGTCGTCTCGTCGCGCGCGTCGGCCGGGATCGTGGCGAGCGCATCTGTCACGCGACCCGACAGGAACCGGATGAACCCGGGGTCGTCGTGAAAGCTCCGCACGAACGCGAACGCCGGCCCCTCGCTCCCGGCGGCCTCGCGGACGCGGTCGACGTACGTCTCGACCGACATCCCGGACCAGTGGGGCGCCATGACGACCCCCACGGCGCGTTCGATGCCGTCGGCCGTCATCTTCGCCACGGCCTCGCCGATCGACGGCGGCGAGTGCTTCATCCCGAGATACGCGAGGTACTCCTCGGGATCGTGCTCGTTGATGGCGCGCTCGATCCCCTCGGCCTGCGCGCGCGTGATGTCGAGGAGCGGGAACCGGTTCCCGATCGCCGCATAGCGCTCGCGCAGCTCGGCGAGGTGCTCCTGCGACGGCGGACGGCCGCCGCGGATGTCCGTGTAGTAGCGCTCGATGTCATCGGGGCCGCTCGCGGTCCCGTACGCCATGACGAGCACGCCGACGGGGCTCACGCGGCCGTCCGTTCGGTCTTGGAATGCACGAGCTCGACCAGTCGCTGCAGGTGCTCGACGGGCGTCTCCGGCAACACGCCGTGACCGAGGTTGAACACGTGGCCGTCGCGCCCACCCGCCCGGGACAGGACTCGAAGCGCCTCCTCGGCGGCGACGTCCCAGGGCCCGAGCAGGGCGACGGGGTCGAGGTTGCCCTGGACGCCGCGGTCGCCACCGACGCGCTCCCACGCCGCGTCGAGCGGTGCGCGCCAGTCGACGCCGATGACGTCGCCGCCAGCGTCACGCATCGCGCGGAGCAGCTCGCCCGTTCCCACGCCGAAGTGGATCGTCGGTACGCCGAGCGTCGTCAGCCGCTCGAACACGACGCGCATGGCCGGCTGCACGTGCGCGAGGTACTCGTCGAGCCCGACCGAGCCGACCCAGCTGTCGAACACCTGGATCGCCTGCGCCCCGGCCTCGACCTGCGCGGCCAGGTAGGAGACGGTGAGCTCGGCCAGGCCGTCCATCAACGCTTGCCACGCGGCCGGATCCGACCGCATCAGCGCTCGGGTGCGGTCGTGCGTCCGCGAGGGTCCGCCCTCGATGAGATACGCGGCGAGCGTGAACGGGGCGCCGGCGAACCCGATCAGCGGAACCGTCAGCTCCTTGCGGAGCAGGCGAACGGCCTCGAGGACGTGCGGCACGTCGGCCTCGGGCTGCAGCGACCGCAGCCGGCGGATGTCGGCGCTCGAGCGGAAGGGCTCGTCCACCACTGGGCCGCGTCCGGCGTCGATGCGCACCCCGATCCCGACCGCGGCGAGCGGCACCATGATGTCCGAGAACAGGATGGCGGCGTCGGCGTCGAACCGGCGCAGCGGCTGCAGGGTCGCCTCGACCGCGAGGTCGGGGTGGCGAACGGCCTCGAGGATGTCGCGATCGCCCCGGAGCTCGCGGTACTCGGGCAGATATCGGCCCGCCTGTCGCATGAACCAGACCGGTGTTCGATCGACCGGCTCGCGCCGGCACGCGCGCAGGAACCGGTCGTTGAGGGCTGGGGCGCTCACCGTCCCAGCATACGGACGAGGCGCGAAGGGGCGATCGCCTCGGTCGGTCAGACCGCCTCTGCGCGCGGGGCGGCCTCGGGGAGCTCGACGCGGAAGACGACGCCGCCACCGGGACGTCCTCGACGAAGGCGCCGCCGCCGAAGGACTCGCCAGGCGTGCGGAAGTCGCGCAGCCCGACGATCCGGGCCTCGCGCTGCCGCTGCCCGGCCCGATCCCGCTCCGGCATGATTCCCCAGGGGTAATCCGAACGTGTCGAATCGCCCTTGACGCCTGGCCGGATCGGCCCCCGAGGCGGGTCACCCCGTCACCGCGCCTGATCCGCTCGACCGAACGACCCTACGATTCGTCCGTGGATCAGGAACGGACGCTCGCCGACGTCGTCGCGTGGGCCGAGGGCGACGAGAACATCCGGTTGGTCGTCGTGACGGGCTCGGTGGCCCTCGGGACGGCCGACGAGCTCTCGGATATCGACGTGGAGCTGTACGTGCGGGACCCGGCCACTCTGCTCGAGGACCGCGAGTGGTATCGGCGGTTCGGTGAGGTCCTCGCCGTCGAGGAGCTGGAGAACCCGGGATGGAACCCGACCCGGCTCGTCTACTACGTCGACGGGAAGATCGACTTCATGATCGGCGCGCTCTCCGAGCTCGAGCGCGGGGTCTCCTACGACCGCGCGTATCTCGTCGTTCTCGACAAGGACGAGCAGAGCGGGCGGCTCATGCCCGACACGACGCCTCCACGCTCACCGACCGAGGGCGAGTTCCGGACGTGCGTCGATTGGTTCACTGCGGCGGCGTTGATGGAAGCCAAGATGATCGCTCGCGACGAGCCCTGGATGGCCAAGATCCGCGACGCCGAGGTGAAGGAGAACCTGATGCGGATGATCGAGTGGGATCACCGCACGCGGTACGGGTGGGACTTCGACACCTGGCACCTCGGCGTGCACATGCGGAGCTGGATGGACCGAGACGTCCAGGACGACCTCGAACGGTGTTGGGCCGGCTTCTCGCTTGAGGACGGCGATGCGGCCCTGCTCGCGTCGATCGAGCTGTTCACGCGTCTGTGCGCTCGAACGGCCAAGGCCCTCGGCCACGAGCCCTTCGACCGCGCTCGCGTCGGCGCCGAGGTCGAACGGATCCTACGCTCACGATGACCGATCGGGACGATCGGGCCTACGAGGAGGTCACCGCGTACACGTTGTGGCGTCGCGACGCCGCGTTCATGCATCAGCATGTCGTCGACGCGTACGCGGTGCAGACGTCCGCGGACGGTGCCAAGCCAATCCGGCGTGCACAGGCGCTGATCGGGCTGTACCTCCACGTCGAGCACGGGCTGACGGGCCGGGAGGTGCAGCGCGTCCACAAGCTCCTCGCGGACCAACGTCCCGCGTGGCCGACGTTCCCTCTGCCACGGGAGCGAGGCGGCATGACGGTCCGGGACGTCCTCGCCGCGGAACCCGGAGACGGCCGCGATCGGGCGGTCGAGGCCTGGGCGAGGACGATATGGGAGTCGTGCCGCCACCTCGGTCCGGCGATCGTCGAGTTCCTGTCGTCGCACGGCATCACGCCGCCGCGGACCTCTTCGGACGCCGCCCAAGGATGAGCAACGCGATGCCGAGCCCAGCAACGGCCAATGAGCGCCACGAGTCGTCCGATTTCGGTGCCGGTCCACGCCGTCCCCCCGCCGGCGACGTCCACGAGGACGGCGGCGACCGCCGTGTCGTCGCGGCTCACCGCTCGTGTCAGCCTGAAAGGACCGGAAGCTCCCACGTCGGCCGGCCGGGCGCGGCGTCGTGGTCGAGCATGTCCCGCCACGCCTCGTCGGTGAGGCGGTCGGAGACCGGCTGGGTGAACTCGTAATAGGAGTAGACGCCGCCCACGGCGATCTCGAAGCGCCCGTTCGAGTCCGGTACGAGGACGAGGATGCGGTCGAACCGTCCGGTCCCGATCTCGAGCACGTCGTTGGCTCCGCGCGCGATGTCCGCGATCACGGCGTCGTCGTCGTCTTGGGTGGGAACGTTGCCGCTGGGTCCGGTCGCATCCGAGCACCGCCACCACAACGCCTCGAGCTCGTCGCCGATGTGCCACAACCTCGCGTTATCCTCGGTCCACAGCGGTCGGCCGGAGAGCTCGTCGTTCGCGATCCGCGCGAAGAAGTCCATCAGATCCCTCGTATCGATGAGCAGCGAGGTCTGTTCGCTCGTCAGCAGATGCCGGGCCGAGAGCCCTTCGAGCATCAACGCGGTGACGGCCGACAACCGCTCGTAGACGACGGGATCGGGCTCGACCCAGTTCCGGTACCTGAGGGGCGGGTTGGGAAGCTCTCCCTCGGCGCTCGATTGCTTCACGTACAGGATCGTGTCGTGTCGAAGCTCGGCGTACGACCCGAACCCCGTCTGGTGCGACTTGATGGTCCACGACGTGGTCCGCATGAAGTCGGGATACGCGTCGCCGTGCGCCGCCCACGACGGTTCGAGCGACCACAGCCACCCGTCGTAGACGCTCCGGCTCCAATCCCCCTGATCTCTGTGCGCCACGAGCCTGCGCATCCGAACCAGTTGACGGTCGTAACCGGCCACCTGCGTCTGGCCCGCTCGATCCTGCACCTCGTACGCGAAACGCGAGCCGAACGCTGCGGCGAGATCGAGCGGCGAGGGGATGAGCCGGCCGGGAACGTTCGGGTCGACCAGCTGATCCAGGATGTACGCGTCGAGCACGAACCTCGTTCCCATCAGGCGCACGGATGCCGCCTCCGGGTCGACCATCACGGTCCGACCGGCGATGAGAGCGGAACGCGCCCGCAGCAGGTTCTCGCTCTCGAGCGACTGCGGCGTGCGCATCCCGCCCGGTGTCGTCGCTTCGATCGCGGACGAGACCTCGAACGGCGTGTAATCGTCGGCGGCACCGACCAGGAACGCGGTCGGGTCGTAGAGGTCGCGCCATAGGCTGGTGACGGACGGGCTGCCAAGACCCGCAGGCACGATCAGGCGGGAGGCGAGGACGGCCATCGCGAACGGGCGCACGTCCCTGGTCGCGACGAGGAACGCCGACTGGCCGAGCACCGACATCCCGAGGAAGTACCGCGTGAGCTCCGGCGTCCGCGTGTAGTGACCGCGCGGCGTGTACAACGAGTAGTCGATGAACCCCGGGACGACCGTACCGGGATCGCCGCTGCCGCCGAACCCGAGGATCGGGGACACGTGCAGGCCGTCATGGGCGCGGATCAGGGCGAGCTCCGCGCGGACGGCAGGGCCGAGCGCCCCGGCCGGCAGGCCGAGCAGCGTGGCCTCGACTTGCATGAGCTTCAGGACGCGGCTCGCCGCGTCCGAGAGCGACGTTCCTCGCAGCTCCGTCGCCTGGTCGCGGGCCTCCGCGAGCAACGCGCGGGTGAGCCGCTCCAGCTTCGGCAGGAGCACCTCCTGCTCCAGGCTCCGGAGCACCTTGTCGAACGTCAGGTGCCACTGGTGATACGCGACGTCCGTCGTCACGAACACCGGCCAGTTCGAGTAGGGCGCCTCCGCGTACGCCTGCCACATCAGCTTCGCATCGGACGGGACGATCACGAACCCGTGTTGCGACAGGCGTTGACGCACCTCCGTTGTCAGCGTGCTGTGGATCGAACGGGGGACCCGAACGCCGACGAGGGTCTGCGGTGTGCGAGGTCCCGCATACGCGGGCGCGTCGCCGAGGAGCGGAACGGCGGGTAAGTGCCCGAACCCGAACAGGTTCACCGGGAGGCCGGATCCGAGAGTTCGCGCGGGCGACGTCGTCGCGGTTGGCGACGCCGACAACGAGTGCGGCGGGGCTCGGTGCGAGCCGCCGGTGCACGCCGCGATCAGCAGCACCAGGCCCGCCAACAGGACGAGGGTCGATCTGGGCTTCATCGGGATGTCCCTTCGTGAGCACCGATCTGCATGCGGTCGAGCACGACCGGCTCGAGCGAACCGGTGTGATCGACGTCGGCGCAGCCGGGGGTACCGCGCCCCGCAAGATCCGGATCGGCATTGAATCCGAACCCGGACCACTCAAGAGCGCCCGTTGCGCGGACCCCGCGACTGCGCACGTCGGTGTACGCGACGGCGATGTGCCCGTCACAGATCGCGAGCGCCGCCACCGGTCGCAGCACCGTGCCGGCGATCCAGACGGGGCGGACGCTACCGGCTCGCCAGACGCCGACGTGCCAGGCGAGGCCGTGCGAATCGCGCCATCTGCGGCCAGGAAGCGCCGCGTTCACGAGAGTCGGATGGAACGAACTGCGATACGACATGACGATCTCGTCGCGGCCGTCGCCGTCGACGTCACCGACGGCGGCCGTCTGAACACGGATCCGACGGCCGGGCGGCATCGGAACATGCACCGGCGCGACGGACGGTGCGACGTTCACGTCGCGAGCCAGCGACCACCACGACCCCTCGAGGTCGACGGCATCGCCGGCCGGGGCGGACCACCGCTCGAAATGGACGCGCAGGTCCGTCCCGTCCGTGCGTCCCACCCGGTACGCGATCACGCCGGCGCGGTCGGCGAGGACCTCGAGCACGGCGCCGTTCGTCGTTCCCGGCTGGGTCTGATCGAACAACAGGTTCCCGAGGCTCGTCGCGACGACGGTCGGGCGCTCGGTGCCTGCCGCCGACATCGTCCGAACCGGCTGGACGACGTGCGGGCCGCTCGCCCAGACGACGTCGGCACCCCATCCGGCGAGCACGCGTGCGATGCCGAGGATGTATGGGTCCGGAGCGGACGAATACTCGATGCCGCCGTGCAGACCCACGACGACGAGGTCCGAGGACGTTCTGGCCCCCGTCACCGCCGCCTTCGCCGCCGCCGCGTTCCAGGCCGCAACGCCGGCGGTCGCCTCGCCTGCACTCGGTCCCTGCCCGGTCGCGTCGAACGCGAGGAGCGCGACGCGCACGCCAGAGACGGTGACGATCTTCGGCGCGACGGCTACCGCTGCGTCCGGGCCAGCCCCCAGCGCCGTGATGCCGGCTCTCTCGAGCGCCGACAACGTGTCTTCGAAGCCTGCGGTGCCCGCATCGCCGGCGTGGTTGTTCGCGACGGACATCGCCTCGAAGCCCGCCGACCTCAACAGACGTGCCGCACTCGGATCGGCCTCGAGGGCGTATAGCGTTTCGGCGACGTGCGGACGAGTCGTGAGCGGCGATTCGAGGTTCGCAACGGCGATGTCCGCCGACCGGATCTCGTATTGGGCATCGTTGAAGACGCTCCACGGGTCGTTCTCGACGACGGGAGCGACGCCGCGCCCGAGCATCACGTCGCCAGCGAGGAGGATGCGGACGACGCCGGGGTGGGGGGGCCGTGAGCCGCTCGCGGCACCGACGAGGCCACACGAGGTCAGCAACAGGAGCATCCACGCGTACACGAGCAACCAGCTCGGGCGCGCCAGCCGCATCGATGCTCCCTCACAACGACCGTGGGACCGCGACATGCGGCCCCCGGACGGCCCCCGCACGATCACGCCTCCATCCTCGATCAGAGGAACGACGCAAACTCATGGAAGTTCGCGGGAGGACTGGGATTCGAACCCAGGAGCGGGTCGCCCCGCTAACGGTTTTCAAGACCGTCGCCTTCGTCCGCTCGGCCACCCTCCCGACGGCAATCTAGCAGCGGAAACGGTCGTCCCCGGCGGGGGACGAGGACGAAGTTGCGGCCAAACTGCGGCCATCAGGCCCGAGGAACGCGCTCATCGACACCGATACGTCGACCGCCATGAGGTGCTGCAGCAGTGCGGTGTCCGAGGCCGAGAGGCCGGGAGGATCCGCGACGGTGTCGGGCGGGAAGTGAGCGGTCTGCCAGCCGTCGGTCGGCGACGTCGACGTGATGCCGACACCGACGAAGCGGGTGTCCTCGTCCGGGAGCTGGTAGCCGGCCAGCGCGAGCTCCTTGCGGTGCCAGTAGCGGCAGGGCGCGCAGCGATCGTGCCGACACCGATCGGGCTCGAGCGGTTCGTCGAAGCCATAGCCCCACGCGCTATACGGGTTCGACGACCTCGCCACGGGTCGAGCGTGTATGACGCCGTCACACCGTGTGCGAAGTGGTGCCGTTCCGGGCGCTGAGAGCGAGGAAGAGGCACGTTCAAGCGGCGGGGAAGAGCATTGGTGGTGCCGAGCGTCGAGATACTGTCGCCCGCTCTCGGGGCAACCCGTAGCCGCGGACAGGCGATACGGCCCGCCGTGCCGAGGATCACTGCAGAGTTGTGTCGTCCGTCATCACGGGACGCACTCGGCGGGGTTCACGGTGCATGGATGGCGGTCGGGCACCTACCTCGATTCGACAAACGATCGGTCCATGGCACTCCGATCCCCGACTCGCTGAACGACCTCAAGACCCTCTCCTCATCCTTGGCGGTTCGATGGCCAGGGATGACGGACGGGTCTCGCCTGGCACTGATCCGGCAGATCCAGCGGGTGGCAACGGATCTCGGCCTGGAGACCAGGATGCAGGCGGTCACTTCCCGTGGCGCGGAAGATGTCGAGCAAGAGAAGCTGGCCGGAGTACTGAGCCTGACGCCCCGGGAACTCGACGTCCTTGGCCTGCTTGCGGCTGGGCATTCCACGACCCGCGCGGCTGTGGTGCTCGGGATCTCACCCGCGACCGTGCGGTGCCACGTGAAGAACCTCTTGAGAAAGCTCGGGGTGCATTCGCGGCTGGAGGCAGTGTCCCTGCTCAGGCGCGATCCAACCCCCTTCCAGCGAAGCGCCTGAGGTCGACACCGTTCCTGCCCCATCGCGGAGGGGGCACTCTTTTGTGGCGTTGCTCCAAGACAATCCCCTCAATGCTTCGTCCAAGTGGGAGATGCCTGCGAAGCGCCCTGTCGCTCGCAGTCGCTACGCTCCCGCCATGCGCCCCGACGAGCGCGCCGTCCTCGAACGAGCGATCCGACGCGTGACCGAGCAGGCGGCGAACGCGCACGCGATCGTCGCCGAAGCGATCGACGCCGGCCTCGACGGCTAACGAACCGTTCGTCGTGAGCATCAAGCCTCTGCGCGCCGAGCTGCTGTCGGTGAAGGCCGATCTCGAACGCGAACTCGAACGCGATGTTCTCGACTACGCCGTGTGCGGCCGGACGATTCACTACGTCGGCGGCCTCGGCGTCCGGGCCGGTCACTGGTCGCACGCGGCCCCGGCGCCGCATGACACGCCGAAGCTCGCACAGTGATCGAGCCTGCCGTCCACCGTGAGCTTTCGTCTAGGTCAGGTCCGAACGCTTGCGTACACACTAGTTGCCCGACGCCCGAGGTCCGAAAGCCCTGCTCCGAGGCATAGGCTGTCGATATGGGCACTAGCGGGAACCAGCCTCTTGCTTTTTGCCCTTGGCGTTGCGGCTCTGCGGTCCGTAGACCATCTGACGACGGCCTTCGTGGTCCAACACCGGCATCCCGACGCTGAGCGGTGGGTCGATCTCGCACACTTCGCAAGCCGCGGCGATGCAGACACGCGATTCAAGACGTGGTCACGGCCGGGCACGCGGCCGCCGGGGAGCTTCGAGTGCGGAAGATCACTCGGGAGACGACGTAACCGCCGCGGCCCGCGATCGTCTTTGGCTCGTGGTGTAGGATCGGTCTCGGTGTCCGGGCCGGTCACTGGTCGCACGCCGCACCGGCTCCGCACGTCATGCCGACGCTCACGCGCTGATTCCCACGCCCCAGCCGTCAAGGGGCCGGTCTCCTCTAACGCGGCGATCGCGCGAACATAGCTTCGTAGCAGGCGAGGGCCTCCGAGATGAAGCTGACGATCGGATGCCAGATGGTAGGGGTAACCTCCTAGCCGAAGCGGGCGCCGCATGATTCTCGGGCGCTGGGAAGACGGCGACCACACGGCGAACGAGGGGAAGCGCCAATGCTACGGAACCATCAGCGAGTCCTGGACTTCCTGTTACCAGCCGCGGGCATATTGGTTGGAGTGGTCATCATCGCTGCGCTTGCGCCGCA
Organism: Actinomycetota bacterium; assembly: GCA_036257835.1. GTDB lineage: Bacteria > Actinomycetota > UBA4738 > UBA4738 > HRBIN12 > DATAEU01. The sequence goes on from DATAEU010000070.1 coordinate 14,125, forward strand.
ACCGTTGACGCTTGTGCCCTTTCCAAGCGCGATGGGCATTCTGGCAGGGGGGGAACTTGGTCGAGCGGGATGGCCCTCATCCACGGAACCGCGCGCCGAACCTGCTCCCGACGGATCGTCGCGCACGCAGCAGGACGCCGCCTTTGTCCTGTCGGAACCCTCGTCCGTGGCGTTCACCAGCTGGCACGACAGGTCCTTCGGGTTGGGCGGGCCGAAGCCGGCAACCGGACCCGGCGGCGGACCTGGCCCCGGTCCCGGACCGTCACCGTCGCCTGTACCCAGCGTTGGACCATCGCCGACTTCCGCACCGACCACATCCCCACCACCGGCGCCCGCGACTTCCTCGCCGACACCCGCGCCGTCGCCGACCGAAACGTCGTCACCATCCGCGACTGATCCCTCGCCGACAGCAACCGAGTCGCCTTCCCCCGAGTACTCACCGAACGAGTCGCCCTCTCCCGAGTACTCACCGACCGAGTCGCCCTCTCCCCAGCATTCGCACCCCACTGGGTCACCGTCTCCGTAAGTCCGTAAGGCTCGCAGATGCGTCAGCGAACGCCGACTTCGACCGTTCGGCTCTCGCTCGTCGGACACGCTGTGACGACGCCGTAGTTCGGAACCGCTGAACGGAACGAGGGGCAGGAGGTGAGCTTCCCGGCCCCTCGTTTCGCGTCCACGCGCGGCGCGAAGACGCGGACGGCGCCAGGGTCCGACGTGTGGGCCATCGTCCGCGCGGACCCGGCAGCGCTTCAAGGCGCCGGATGCGGGAGCGGCGGATACTGCCCCCACTCGGGGACGTTCGTCACGTACGTGCCATCCTCTAGCTGCCAGTTGCGGGGCCGGGGGAGCGGCCATTGCGCATACGCCCCCGGCAGCGGGCGCGGGAACGTCACGGCCACGGCGTGCGGCTCGGGCGTGACCGCGGCGTCCACGTCACGCCCTGCCCCAAGAGTCGCGCCATGAAGTTGCTCGGCTCCGGCTCCGATTCGCTGCGCCGGTTGAGCCGCTCGGCGCGAACCTGCTGCAGCTGTTCCTCGAGGTCGGCCACGACCGGCTTGAGCACCTTTGCGACCGCATCACGCGCGGCGTCGGTCGCGAGACGCTCCCACTCATCGGCATCGGACGTCCAGTTGGCGTCGCTCTCCGGCGCCCATCGCCGTTCGCAAGGCTGTGCACGATCACGAGCGAGTTCTGCAACCGCTGCTCCTCGCCGGTCGGACCGTGCCAACGGGAAGCGCGGCGTTCCTCCGCGGCCGCGGCCTCGGCGTTCGCGCGCTCCTCGAGCAGCTGCTCCCGTGCGGCACGCTGGCGGAGCTCTTCCTCTATCGACATCAGATCACCGCTCCATTCGTCGTCACGACGTGGTCGATACCGTCGCTTCGCTCCGGGGTGCCGCCGACGGTGAGCGAGTAAACAGCGGGTGTGGGGGCCGCGTATTCGTTCAGGGCCGACGCGAGACACCGCAGCAGGAGTCCTCAGGAATCGAGCGGCTCGTCGACTCGCGCCTGGCGGTCCCACAGCACGCCGATCTTGTCGATGGCCGCGGCCGCCATTCGCGCGTCGGCCGGCGCGACCGTGCCGTCGGCCGCGCGCAACGCGACGCTGAAAACCTGATCGGTGAAGTCGTAGGAGCGGCATTTCCGGATACGCGAGCCAAATCCCCACCGCCAGCTGACGCCGATTGCCGCCATCGCCGCTGTCGTCGTCGTGCTCGCCGCTATTGCGGTGTTCGTGTACGCCGTTGCCTGCTGAGGCTCGGACGACGCAACCGAATCCTGTGGCACCCCGGCCTGCTGTTCATCGTCCGGTTCCGCTACTGGGAAACGGGGACGCAGGTCCGTGCGATTGAGCGAGCGAGCTTCGGCGTTCGTACGGAGCCGGTTCACCATCGAGACCTTTGATTGGTCACGCTGCTCGACAGCCTGGGCCAGTCCGCCACGATCTCCCGATGGCGAGATCGGCGTTTGACTCCCCTTCGCGACCCTCTTAGGTTCGGTCAGAGCGTGTGCCGCATCCTGGGTCAGCCGGTACGCGCTAGAGCCGACTCTCGAGAGGAGGTGGGACTGAGTTAATCGATA
>DATAEU010000072.1:0-14806 GCA_036257835.1 Actinomycetota bacterium
GATCCCTCCGTCGAGGTCACGACCTCGACGCCGAGATCCGTCACCTGGAGCGAGGCCGCCGCGGTCTGCTCGAGCAGGGTGGCGCCGGCCGCGCGCGCGAGCCTCACCTGGGCGGCGATCGTCTCCTTGACGAGACAGACGCCGGCGTCCTCCTGGACGAGGAGCGTCTCGCCGGCCTCGAACCGCAACGTCGGCCACCGCTCGGCGACGGCGTGGGGCGTCGTGCGCTCGTAGCGGACGCCCGCGGCATCCATGGCATCCGCGCATGCGAGCGACGCCTCGCCGGCGTCGACGCCGCCCGTGGTGTGCAGGAGACGCTCGCCGGAACGCGCCTCGAGTGCGCGCCACGCGTCGAGCGCGAGCCGCGCGAGCCGCACGTACTCGGGGTGGTCGTACGCGAGTCGGAAGATCCGCGTGTGACCGCTCGAGCTGCCGGCGTCGTTGCCGATCGATCCCCGCTCGAGCACCAGCGTCGATCGTCCGCGTTCGGCGAGCGCTCGCGCCGCGGCGGTTCCCATCACCCCGCCGCCGATCACGATGACGTCGAAGTCGTATCGCACGGGCGGCCGAAGCCTACCCGGCCGGACCCTCCCCGCCGAGGGAGATCGTCTCGATGCGCGCCGGGCCGACCTCGACCTCGCGGCCGCCGACCCGCGCGTGCACCGATCGATCCTGGCGGTGGTTCCACAGTCTGACCTCGGTGCGGCCGTCGTGACGGCGGACGTTCGAGAGCTGGGCGTCGCCCTCGAGCGTGAGGAGCGCGCCGGTGTCCGGCAGGTCGCCGCCGCCGGTCGCCTCGGCCTCGAGGAGCGGGAGCGCGAACCGCTCCCAGTCGCCCAGCAGGTCGTCGCGCGTCGCGTCCGAGCGGAGACCGAGCGCGAACGCGGAGCGCTCGATCAGCTGGGCCTCGGGCGTCGGGACGCCGGGGCCGGCGGCCCACGGCCGGGTCGCCATCGAGTCGCGGCTGATGGTGCCCACGGCGCGCAGCAGCGCGATCGCGAGCTCGTCGCCCACCACCTCGTATTCGAACACGCCCTCGTGGCACGCGGCCCGGTCGCCCGCAAGGACGACCTGCCGCGCCGGCCAGTTCGGCGACGCGGCCTCAAGCGAGCTCCCCTCGGACGCCAGCGGCCGCTCGACGAGCTCGAACGGGGACCCGGCGACCGACCCCTCGACGGCCGAACCGAGCCGCACGTGCAGCCGCAGCCGGTGATCCGGAGCGGTGTTGTCGATCGCGCCCTCGAGCCGAAGGAAGCGCTCGCCGGCGCGCTTGCGGAGCCGGACCGCCACCCGGCACGTCGGGAAGGTCGCGACGACGGTCGGTCCCGTGATGCGGATCTCATCGGGGAACGCCGCGACCTGGCCGGCGTGCGCGTAGCAGTAGTTGTACAGGTCGCCGGCGTCCGGCTCGTCGCGGAACGTGAACGAGACGCCGTCGGCGGCGATCCACTTGTCCTCCACCGCCGGTTCGACCTCGACCTCGTCGTCGAGCGGCGGCGCGAGCGACCAGCCGAGCGCCGGCACGCCGTCGCGCTCGAACGGCGACGGGTTGAAGCGTAGGGTTCCCGCGCCCGATAGGCGCGACCCGAGAAACGCGAGCGCCTCGGCGGCGATGCCTTCCGCGATCGAGCGCGCCTCGGCGAACCGGGTGTCGACGTCGCGTCCGACCTGGTCGTGCGAGCACCCGCACGCCGAGTCGTGGGCGCCGTTCCACAGCAGCAGCCGCCACGCGCGGTCGAGCCCTTCCTCAGGCCACGCGAACCCGGGCGTGAGCGCGGCGAGCGGCTCGGCGTAGCGCTCGACGAGCGCCTCGACGCGGCCGCGCTCGCGCTTCTGCGGCGCGCGCGCCGAGTAGACGTTCGGCAGCAGGTGTGCGCGGGCTGACGAGCGAAGCTCGCCGCGCCAGGCCGGGACGTCGCCGGGTTCGAGGCCGGCGAGATGGCTCGCGAGGCCGCCGATCCGCACGTCGACGTCGGGCAGCTCGGCCGCGGCGGCGGCGATGCGGTCAGGGAGCGTCGGATCGGGGCCAGCGTGGTCCGTCCCCATCATCACGAGCATCCGCTCGGTGGGCAGGAACGGGCGATGGTGGTCGACCGACTCGGCGATGGCGCCCGCGAGCTCGTGCGGGTCGGCCACCTCGCGGAAGGACTCGCCGTTGGCGTAGCCGAACGCGAGGTACTCCGTCGTCACGGTCGAGCCGTCGGGCGCCGACCATCGGAACGACGTGCACTCGATCTGGGAGGAGACGCCGCGCCACACGACGGCGCGCTCGAGGCCCCGCATCGACAGGATCTGCGGCATCTGCCCGATGTGGCCGAACTGGTCCGGCATGTAGCCGACCTCGAGCGCCGATCCGAGCTCGCGCCCGCGCGCCAGCCCGCGCTCGAGATTGCGGATGTGCGACTCGCCGGAGGTGAGGAATTCGTCCATCTGCGCGAACCACGGCCCGAGCGAGAGCCGGCCACGAGCCGCGAGCCGCCGGATCGCCGCCTCGTTCTCGGGACGGACCGACAGGTAGTCGTCGACCATCGCCGTCTGGCCGTCCAGGTGGAAGTGGGGGAAGCCGGCGTCGCCGAGCTCGATCAGCGTGTCCATCATCGCGACCAGCCGCTCGAGGAACTCGTCGAACGGCTGGTACCACTCGCGGTCCCAGTGCGTGTGCGGGACGACCGTGATCGTGACGTGCCCGGGCATCGCGGGGGAGCATGCCACAGCGGGCGCGAGAAGTGAGCTGGGCGTTCGGCGCGCGGGCGGCCTGTCGGCCGCCGCCGGGCGTTCAGCCCTCGCCTGAGTCCCGGCGACGGAAGAACTGCAGGAACGGACGCCGCGGACGCTTGTCGGCCGGACCGAGCTCGACGTGTTCACGCGTGAGATCGGTCTCGAGGACCTCGTGGCGCGTCAGGTACGACGACACGGTCGCCTGGATGACGGCGGCGGCCGGCAACGCCATGAACGCGCCGAGCAGTCCCGAGAGGAGCCCCCCGGCGAGCGCCGCGCCGAACGCGATCGCCGGGTGCAGCTGCATGGTTCGGGCCGTGATGCGCGGGCTGAAGATGTAGTTCTCGATCTGCTGGTATACGACCACGAAGATCAGGAAGAACAGTGCGGACCAGGGGTCGGACAGCAGCGCGACGAGGAGCGGCACCGCGGCGGCGAGGTACGTGCCCACCACGGGGATGAACTGCGACACGAACCCCTGCCACAGTGCGAGCGGCAGCGGGTTCGGAATGTGAAGGAGCGCGAGCGCGATGTACGAGAATGTCGCGTTGATCACCGCGAGCAGGAGTCGCGAGTACAGGTAGCCGCCGGTCTTGTCGATCGCGAGCTCCCACACCTGCAGGACCTCGAGCTGGCGCCTGGGCGTGAAGACGGAGAGGATCGACCGGCGGAAGCGCGGACCGTCGGCGACCAGGTAGAACGTGAACAGCCCGATCGTGAGGACCTGGAACAGCAGGCCGAGCATGAACGCGCCGATCGCCGCCGCCTTCGAGGCCGCGGCGGCGATGTTGGCCTTCGCGCTCGTGATGTAGTCCACGATGTTGCGGCCGGTGATCTTCAGGTTGAACCAGCGCTCCGTGTAGATGTTGGCCTTGTCGAGCCACTCGGGGGCGCGGTTGATCAGCTGCTGCACCTGATCGACGACGAGCGGCACCATGAGCGCCACCATCACGCCCAACACCAGCATCACCGAGAACAGGATGAGCCCGGTCGCGGCGCCGCGCCGCCACCCGCGCCGGACCAAGACGTTGACTCCCGGCTCGATCGCGAACGATAGGAAGAGCGCCGCGATCAGCCAGATGATCAGGTCGCGGAGCCGCCGCACGAGCAGGACGGCGGCCACCGTCCCGACCGCGACGGCGAACCAGAGAACGATCGCTTTGACCACCCACCGAGGGATCCGCGAGTCGCTCTGCGTTGCGGCCGGATCCCGTGAGTCGGGAATCGCGTCGGTCCTGCCCGCGCCCGCCGACGGTGGAACCGACTGCGTCGCGCCCGCATCCTGCGGGGCGGGAACGCGCTCGGTGTGCGGCTCGGCCATCCTGATCGAGCGTAGCTGCACCAACCCACCCCTTCCAGCGCCGCTACGATGCGGCCATGCCCGAGGAGGCCACCGGGAAGACGGGTCTGCCGACCGACCGCCGCAACAAGCCCGAGCGGCCGCGTGACGAGCTCGGGCGTCCGCAGCCCTGGGACGCCGAGAACCGGCTGCACCTCGAGGACTTCGATTCGATGTCGCTCGAGGACAACCACCGTTTGGCGCGCGAGCACTTCAACGCGGGGCGGTTCTTCCCCGCCCACGAGGCCTGGGAGACCGCCTGGAAGCAGGCCCGCGCGACCGACGAGGCCGAACTCTTCAAGGGCCTGTCTCAGCTCGGCGCCGGGTATGTCCACGTGCTCCGGGGCAACGCGCACGGCGCGATCCGGCTGCTCGAGCGTGCGGCGGGGCGGATCCGCCCATACCCCCCCGGGACGAGGGGCGTCGACACCGTCGCCGTCGCCGACGCGGCCGACGCCGACGCCCGTGCGGTGCAGGCGGGAACGCTCGTCCCGGGTATCGGGGCGGCGCATCACGCGCCGAAGGTCTAACCTGAACGGCGGTTGACTGAGGGCGACCAGCCTGCGCACCATGGCGCGCGAACCATGACGACCGAGACCAACGAGCTGCAGTGGAAGGGTCGCACCGGCCCGTTCACGATGGAGGTCAACCCGGGCGTCTTCGCCCCCACGCACACCAGCCGGACGATCGCCGAGGCGCTCGAGATCCATCCGGCCGACACGGTGATCGATGTTGGGTGCGGCAGCGGCGTCCTCTCGTTCGTATCGGCTCGTCTCGGGGCCGCCTGCGTGATCGGCTGTGATATCTCGGAGGAGGCCATCGAGGTGGCGCGGCGGAACGCCGAGCGGCTCGGCCTCGCCGGCCGGGTGGAGTTCCGGGTCGGCAGCCTGCTCGAGCCGTGCCGGGACGTGAAGGCCGATGTCATCATCGGCGACGTCTCGGGAATCCCCGACGAGATCGCGGCCGTGTCCGGCTGGTTCCCTGACGGCCGGGCCGGGGGCCCGACCGGCGCCGAGCTCCCCGCCGCGATGCTCGAGAGCCTTCGGGACACGGGGTGCCTGTCACCCGGCGGGCGGCTCTACCTGCCGACGGGCACGATCCAGGCCGAGAACCGGATCCTCGAGGTCGCCCGCAAGATCTTCGGCGCCGCCAACCTGCAATCGCTCCTGTCGCGCGAGTTCCCGCTGCCCGACGTCGTCGCCAAGTCCAAGGCGGTCGCCCAGATGATGAAGGACGGCATCCTCGACCTGCACAATCGCGGCAGCCGGTTGCTCTGGCGCCTGCAGATCTGGCAGTGCGTGCTGTCGCCCGACGGCACCGAGCGGCCCGTCGCCTGACGGCCGCCGCTTAGTCGTCTGCGTGCGTCGTCACCTCGACGACCGACTTCACCCAGTAGCCCGCGTCGCGCAGATACGCGGCGCCGCCGCGATCGATCGCGAGCAGGATGATCCCGATCTCGCACCGCTCGGCCTCGAGCGCCTTGGCCGCTCGAAGCACCTGGTGGCCGGTCGTCGAGACGTCCTCGATCAGCGCGATCTGCGCATGGGCCGGTGCGTGCCCCTCGACCTGTGACATCGTCCCGTACGCCTTCGGCTCCTTGCGGACCACCGCGACGGGCAGATGCGTCTGGAGCGCGACGGCGGCGACCAGGAGCGTCGCGGCGCCCTCGGGCGCGGCGAGGTGCGTCACCCCCTCGGGAATCAGCGCGGCAACGGCGCCCGCGAGCTCCTTCAGCAGGGGCGGGTCGGTGAGGAACCGGAACTTGTCGAAGTAGACGGTCGAGCGCTTGCCCGAGGACAACACGAAGTCGCCGTGCAGCTCGCTCTTCGCGAGGAGTCGCGTCGCGAGGTCGTCCGCCACGGCGCGTAGCATACGTACGGATGGAGGCGTCCCGGATCGTCACGAGCGCGCTGCTCCGGGTCCCTCCCGAGGCGGCGCACCGAGCCGCGAACCGTCTCCTCGGCCTTCCCCTCCCATGGGAGCGGATCGGCGGCGCGCCTCGGACGCCCGACCAGGCCGTGACGCTCGCCGGCATCGAGCTCCCGAACCCCGTCGGCCTCGCCGCCGGCTTCGACAAGACGTGCCGGCACCTGGACGCGCTCTCACGGCTCGGGTTCGGCTACGTCGTAGGCGGGACCATCACCCGGCACCCACGGCGGGGGAACCCGAAGCCCAGGATCGTGCGGATCCGCGAGCACTCATCCCTGGTGAACGCGATGGGCCTGCCGAATCCCGGCGCCGAGGCCGCGGCGCGAACGCTCGCGCGCGTTCCACGTCCCGGCCCTCGTTTCGTGAGCATCGCCGACCAGGACTTCGACGACGTGCTCGAGACCTACGCGCTGGCCGCGCCACACGCCGACGCCATCGAGCTGAACGTCAGCTGCCCCAACGTGTCGTGGGGCCGGGACCGGGACAACGAGGCGCATCTGACGTCGCTGCTCCGCGCGCTCGCGCCGCGCCGGACGGGCCCGCTGTTCGTGAAGCTCCCGCCGTTCCGAACCGACGTCGAACGCGAGGTCGTACTCGCGCTCGCGCGGATCGCGCGGGCCGACGGGGCGGACGGCCTGACCTGTTCGAACACGCGCCCGGTCGCGGACGCGCGGCTCGCCACCCGCGCGGGCGGGCTCTCGGGGCGCGACCTCTTCGAGGAGACGCCCCGGATCGTCGCCGAGGTGCGCGAGGCGACCGGCGGCGCCCTGCCGATCAACGCCTGCGGCGGCGTCGCGACGGCCGAGGACGCCGTGGCGTGTCTCGAGGCGGGCGCGACCACCGTGCAGATCTACACCGCCTTGGTGTACCGCGGCCCGGCGCTCGTCGGCCGGCTCGTCCGCGGGCTCGCCGAGGCCGGCCGCCGAAGCGCGGCCGCCGAGCGACGCTAGCCGCCGCGGCGGACGATCGCCCTCGGGCTTCGCCGGTTCGTGCCTTGCCGCGGGGGCCGGACCCGGGCAAGATTGCCCGCGTCCCGAGGAGCCGAGGGGGTCCGGCGCTGTCATCGACCGAGCAGACGCAGCTGCACGACGTGCGCCGAGCGACGCATACGGAGGCCGCGGTTCGGCTCGAAGGCGTGCGCAAGCGGTTCGGCGACGTGGTCGCCGTCGACGGCGTGGACCTCGACGTCCACGCCGGCGAGTTCTTCTCGATGCTCGGCCCGTCGGGCTCGGGGAAGACGACCTGCCTGCGGATGATCGCCGGTTTCGAGGCGCCGACCGAGGGGCGCGTGTACCTCGACGGGCGCGAGGTCACCCGGCTTGCGCCCTACGAGCGCGACGTCAACACGGTGTTCCAGGACTACGCGCTGTTCCCGCACATGACGGTCGAGGAGAACGTCGAGTACGGGCTCCGGGTCCGGCGCGTGCCGAAGAACCGCCGCCGCACGCTCGCCGCCGAGGCGCTTCGGATCGTCCGGCTGGAGGGCTTCGAGGGCCGCAGACCCGGGCAGCTCTCCGGCGGCCAACGACAGCGGGTGGCGCTCGCGCGCGCGCTGGTGAACCGGCCGAAGGTGCTGTTGCTCGACGAGCCCCTCGGCGCGCTCGACCTCAAGCTGCGTCAGGAGATGCAGATCGAGCTGAAGCACATCCAGCAGGAGGTCAGCCTCACGTTCATCTACGTGACCCACGATCAGGAGGAGGCGCTCACGATGAGCGACCGGCTCGCGGTGTTCAGCGGGGGGCGGATCGAGCAGGTCGGCACGCCGGCCGAGGTGTACGAGCGCCCGGCCACGGGATTCGTCGCCGGGTTCGTGGGGACATCGAACGTCCTCGCCGGCGCGGCCGCCCGGGCGGTGACCGGCTCGGTGGAGGCGTTCACGATCAGGCCGGAGAAGATCCGGCTGGTGACGTCGGGCGCCGACGTGCGGGCGGACGAATGGGCGGCGGACGGCCACGTCCGAGACGTCGCCTACATCGGCGCGTTGACCAAGTACATGGTCGCGCTCGATGCGGGCGGGGAGCTGGTCGTGTTCCAGCAGAACCTCGAGACGTCGTCGATGGACGCGCTCCAGGGGAAGGACCGTCCGGTCCGGCTGATCTGGAGCCGCCGCAACAACCGGCCGGTCGAGGCCGCGACCGAGGGGTCCATGGACACGGAGGAGGAGGAAGGATGAAGCGACTTCGGGCAAGCACCTTGGTGGTGCTCGCCGTGTTCGTCGTCGTGGCGGCGGCGTGCAACAACGGCTCCGAGGGCAACGCGGGCGGCGGCGGCGGCAGTCAGGGAGCGAAGGTCTTCAGCTACGACCCGAACGCCAAGGGCGAGGGCGAGCTGAACCTCATCCCGTGGCCGGGGTACACGCAGAAGGCGTGGGTCAAGCCGTTCGAGGCCGAGTCGGGCTGCCAGGTCCACATCAAGTACGGCAACACCTCGGACGAGATGGTCAACCTGATGCGCCAGCAGGGAGGCACGCTGTACGACGGCGTGTCGGCGTCGGGTGACGCGACCAACCGGTTGATCGCCAATGGCGACGTCGCGCCGGTGGATGTCAACTCGTTCCCCGAATACAAGGACGTGATGCAGACGCTGCAAGCGCCGTCGCACAACACGGTCGATGGCGTCCACTACGGCGTCCCCTACATGTGGGGCCCGAACATCCTCATGTACAACACCGACGTCGTGAAGCCGGCGCCGACGAGCTGGGACGTGGCGTTTGAGCAGAACTCGCCGTACGCGGGCAAGATCACCTCGTACGACAGCCCGATCTACATCGCCGACGCCGCGATGTACCTGAAGGCGCATCAGTCGAGCCTCGGCATCACCGACCCGTACGAGCTGACGCAGGACCAGTTGAACGCCGCGGTCGACCTGCTGAAGCAGCAGTCGAGCATGATCAGCAAGTACTGGGCCGTGTACACGGACGAGATCAGCGGCTTCGAATCGGGTGACATGGTCGTCGGCACCGCGTGGCCGGTGAACCAGTCGGTCCTGGTCTCCGACAACAAGGTCCCCGTCTCGTCCGTGATCCCGAGTGAGGGCGTCACCGGGTGGGCGGACACCTGGATGATGTCGTCACACGCCCAGCACCCCGTCTGCATGTTGAAGTGGATGGAGTACACGCTCCGGCCGGACGTGCAGACGGCCGTCGCCGAGTACTACGGCGCGACGCCATCGAGCACCGCGTCCTGCGCGCAGCTGAACAAAGACCTCGGCAAGGACGCGGCGAACTACCACTGCGGCGACGACGCCTTCCTCTCGAAGGTCTACCTGTGGAAGACACCGCTGCCGGACTGCGGCGGCGGTGGTGGCCAGACGTGCGTCGACTACTCGGCCTGGACGAACGCCTGGACGGACATCCGAGGCGCGTAGACGTAGCGAGGAGACGGGGGTCCGTGACGGACCCCCGTCTCAACCGCGATGGCGACCCTGACCGAGGAGCGACAGGCGACCGGCGACCCCGGCATCGGCCGGCGGGTCTCCGCTGCGTTGTTCCGGCATCCGCGAGGCAAGCTCGCGCTCATGCTCGCACCACCGCTCGGGTGGCTCGTCCTCGTGTATCTGGTTGCACTGGCCCTGTTGCTGCTGACCTCGTTCTGGCGGCTGAACGTGCTGACGTCGCAGATCGAGCACGTCTGGTCGCTGAGCAACTACCAGACGCTGGTACAGGGCTCGGTCTACCGAACCATCGTCCTGCGAACGGTCGGCATCGCCGCCGCGGTGACGCTGACGGATCTCACGCTGGCATTCCCGATCTCGTACTACGCCGCTCGGCTGGCGACGCCGCGCGTCCGGGCGCTCCTGCTCCTCGCGGTCGTCATGCCGCTGTGGTCCAACTACCTGGTCCGGATGTTCAGCTGGAAGATCCTCACGGCCGGCGGCGGCCCCCTGGAGAGCCTCCTGAACGTGATCGGGATCCACAAGAGCCTGGCCGCCAGCAACTGGGCCGTGTGGCTCACGTTCTGCTACCTCTGGCTTCCCTTCGCGATCCTGCCGGTGTACGCGGCGATGGAGCGCGTCCCGACGTCGTTGCTGGAGGCGTCGAGCGATCTGGGCGGCCGCGGGTGGATGACGTTCCGTCGGGTCGTCCTGCCGCTCATCCTGCCGGGGATGGTCGCGGCCTCGATCTTCACGTTCTCGCTGACGCTCGGTGACTACATCACGCCGGTCTACGTCGGCAAGGACTTCTTCATCGGCAACGCGATCTACAACCTGGTGGGGCTCGCCAGCAACCTGCCGCTCGCGGCCGCGTTCGCGGTGATACCGATGATCATCATGGCCGTCTACCTGACGATCGCGCGGAAGCTCGGCGCGTTCGAGGCGTTGTAGGCCATGGAATCGAGATTCGTGCTGGTCGCGATCAAGATCGGAACGGCAACCGCGCTCCTCTTCCTCTACGCTCCGCTCGTCGTCCTCGGGATCTACGCCTTCAACAAGAGCATCACGTTCGGCTGGCCGCCCGAGCTGTGGACGCTGAAGTGGTTCTCGGTGGCGTGGCACGACCCAGATCTGCCCCCGGCGCTCCTCGGATCGATCGAAGCCGCGATCGGCGCCACGACGACCGCGCTGATCCTCGGATCGCTCGCGGCTTTCGCGGTGCACCGCTTCCGCTTCGTCGGCCGGGACACGCTGTCGTTCGCGCTGGTGCTCCCCATCGCCCTCCCGGGCATCGTGACCGCGATCGCCCTGTCCTCGGCGATCGACTTCGGCCACAGCGCCTTCGGCCTCACGTACTCGGTGTGGACGATCATCATCGGGCACACGACGTTCTGCATCGTCGTCGTCTTCAACAACGTCGTCGCGCGTCTCCGCCGGACACCGACGTCGCTCGTCGAGGCGTCGATGGACCTCGGCGGGGACGGCTGGCAGACGTTCCGCTTCGTGACGCTGCCCTCGATCCGGACGGCGCTCGTCGCCGGCGGACTGCTGGCGTTCGGGCTGTCGTTCGACGAGATCGTCGTGACGAACTTCACAGCGGGGCCCAAGCTCACGCTCCCCATCTGGATCTTCAACAACCTGCGGCTCCCGCGGCAGCAGCCGGTCGTGAACGCCGTGGCGCTGCTGCTGATGCTCGTCTCGATCGTCCCGGTGTACCTCGCCCAGCGGCTGACACAGGGTGGGACGGAGAGCGTGGCGGCGTCCGTCGCCGCCGGCGGCGCCGGGGAAACCCCGGCTCCGGGCCTATAGGTACTGGCCCGGTCCCGCTGGCTGCTGGCCGGGCTGCGGCTGGCTCGCGGGCAGGCCCCGGCGCCGGAGCTCCTCGAACTGCGCTCGCGCGGCCGCCTGCTGCGCGAAGAGCGCGGCTTGGATCCCGTGGAACAGGCCCTCGAGCCAGCCGACGAGCTGCGCCTGGGCGACCCGGATCTCCGCCTCGGTGGGAACGCCCTCCATCGGCGGCGCCAGCATCGCCAGCTCCTCCTGCAGATCGGGGGAGAGCACCTCGCGGAGCTCCTCGACGCTCCGCTGGTAGATCTCGCGCAGGCGGATCCGGCCCGGCTCGTCGAGCGAGGCCTGGCGTGTCTCCTCGAGCAGCTCGCGGACCATGCTCGCGATCCGGAGCAGCTTGGCGGGCTGGGTGATTGCCTCCTGCGGTTGACCGCCCTGCTCGCCGTCGGTGCCGGGCTGGTCGAGCTGCGGGCTGGATTGCTCGGGCATCGCCTGCGGGTTCACGTCCACGCCGACAACGTACCCGCTCAGCGACGGTTCGCCAGCCGGCCCAACAAGAGCGCCTCGGCGACGGCGGCTCGCTCCAGCTCGTCGAGCGCGACGCTCTCGTTGACGGAGTGCGCTGCCGCGAGCTCGTCAGAGGGGCCGCAGATCAGGATCGCGATGCCGGGGAAGGTCTCGGCGAGCAGCGGCACCAGCGGGATCGAGCCGCCGGCGCCCATGTCGACGGTCTCGTGTCCCCACGCCTCGGCCATCGCCTCGCGACCGGCGGCGTAGGCGGGCCCGTCGGCATCGACGGCGAACGCCTCGCCACCCGTCCCACGCTCGACGTGCACGCGAACGCCCCAGGGCGCGTGCGTCTCGAGGTGCGCGACGAGCGCGTCCATCGCCTTCGCGGCGTTCTGTCCCGGCGGGATCCGCAGGCTGACCTTCGCGGTCGCGACGGGGACGAGCTGGTTGGACGCCTCGCGCACGCGCGGCGCGTCGATGCCGAGCACCGACACGGCGGGCTTGGTCCACAAGCGCTCGGCGAGCGGGCCGTCGCCGATGGACGCGACGCCGTCGAGGACGCCCGCTTCCTCGCGGAACGCGTCCTCGTCGTATGGCACGCCGGCCCAGGGACCGGACGTCAGGCCACCGATCGCGACGTTTCCGCGGTCGTCGTGCAGCGTCGCGAGCAGCCGGCTCAGCGACGTCAGCGCGTCGGGGATTCCGCCGCCGTACGAGCCGCTGTGGACGGCTTTCTCGAGCACCCGCACCTCGACCCGGCAGTCGACGACGCCGCGGAGCATCGTCGTGAGCGTCGGGATGCCGCGCCGCCAGTTGCCGCTGTCGGCGATCACCGCCACGTCGGCTCGGACGAGGTTGGCGTTGTCCCGGATCAGGAACGGCAGGTGTTCGGTCCCGGCCTCCTCCTCGCCCTCGACGAGGACCTTCACGCCGATCGGGGGGTTCGCGCCCCACGCTCGGATAGCCGCGGCGTGCATCACGATCCCGCACTTGTCGTCGGACGTGCCGCGTCCGAACATCCGCCCGTCGCGAACGACTGGCTCGAACGGCGGTGACTCCCACTGCTCGAGCGGCCCCTCGGGTTGCACGTCGTGGTGGGCGTAGAGCAGGATCGTCGGCGCGCCCTCGGGCGCCGGGAGCTCGCCGAACACCGCGGGGTGGTCGACGCCGTCGGGGAGCTCGAGCACGCGCACCCCTCGGATCCCGGCCGCCTCGAGGATCTCGGCGGTCGCCACGGCCGAAGCGTGCACCGGTGCCGGGTCGTAGTCGGGGAACGCGATCGACGGGATGCGAACCAGGTCTTCGAGGTCGCTCGTCGTCTGCCGCATGCCGTCGGCCACGGCGCGGCGGAGGTTGTCGGTCTGCATGGCCCGGGAACGATACCCGACGCGTCTACGGGTAGAGGCGCTCGATCGTCCACCCCTCGCCGGCACGCGTGTAGCGGAACCGGTCGTGCAGCCGGTGGGCCCGGCCCTTCCAGAACTCGAACGTCTCCGGCCGCAGCCGGAACCCGCCCCAGTGCGGCGGCGGCGGGACGTCGTCTCCGGGGTACCGCGCGTCGAGCTCCCGGTAGCGGTCGTCGAGTTCCTCACGGGTCGCGACGGGCCGACTCTGGATCGACGCCCACGCGCCGATCCGCGCCTCGCGCGGCCGCGTCCGGAAGTACGCCTCGGACTCCTGGGCACTCGTTCGCTCGATCGCTCCGCGCGCCGAGACCTGGCGGTCGAGCTCGCGCCAGAAGAAGACGACGGCGGCCCTCGGGTTCGTCGTCAGATCGGCGGCCTTGCGGCTCCCGTAGTTGGTGAAGAACACGATCCCCCGCGGGTCGAGCCCGCGCATCAGCACGTGGCGAACGCTCGGGCTGCCCTCGGCGTCCGCCGTGGCCAGCGCCATCGCCTCCGGCAAGACGACGCCCGCGTCACGTGCCTCCTCGACCCACCGCGCCAGTTGCTCGAGCGGGTCGGGCAGCAGGTCCCGTTCGGTCAGCGGTCGATCGGTGTGATCCGGCGCCATGCGGTTCGCGGAGCGTAGCCGAATCGCAAGGGCGGGCGACCGGGAGGCATCGAGCGAGGCCGTGCACCTCGGGGTGGCGATCTCGCTCCGGGGCGGGTGGACTGATCGCGCCGGCGATCCACGAGGCCGGCTCGCTGTCGGTGGACGAGCTCCTGCAGCCCTCGAGCGTGCCTTCGCGGCCCGGTTCGACGTCGAGGAGGCCTCGTTGCCGTCGCAAACGCTCGACCTCGTGAGCGATTCGTGCCGGAGCACACGGTCGGCGATCCGACGGCGGGCAGCTAGGCGTCGGTCGCGGATCGCTCGCGAGCCGTCGCGTCCGATGCCAGCGCGTGGAGCCGCACGCGGTCGAGCTTGCCCACGGAGTTCCGGGGCAGCTCGTGGACGAAGACGATGGATGCCGGGACCTGGTGCGGCCGAAGTCGCCGCCGACAGAACCGCGTCAGCGCCGGCGCATCGATGTCGGCACCAGCGGCCGGGACAACGAGCGCGACGAGACGCTCGGAGCCCGACCCGTCGGTCGAGGCGGTGACGGCGCCGTCGGCGACGTCGGGATGCGCCGTCAAGACGCGTTCGATCTCGCCGGGGTGGATTGCCCGCCCGCCGATCAGGACTGCGTCGCGAACGCGGCCGACGATCCACGCGAACCCGTCGTCGTCGAGACGTGCCGCGTCGCCGGTGTGGAGCCATCCGTCGACGATCGTTCGGCGCGTCTCGTCGGGGAGCCGCCAGTAGCCGGCCATCACGTTCGGGCCGCGCACGAGCAGCTCACCGGTCTCGTTTGGCTCCGCGTCGGAGGCGTCCGCACGGACGATGCGAACGTCGACGAACAGCGGCGGCGTCCCGGCCGACCCGACGCGCTCGAGCGCGCGTTGAGGGTCGAGCAGCAGCGCGAGCGGGGCGGCTTCGGACAGCCCGTAGCCCTGCAGTAGCGGCACGCTGCGCGCGAGGTACGCGCGGATCAACCGCTCGGGGACGGGGGCACCGCCGGTGAGGATGAACCGGATGCTCGAGAGGTCGGCGGCGGGCCACGCGGGCGAACCGAGCATCGCGTCGAGCGCGTCGGGGTTCCCGAACCCGACCGACACGCGATGGCGTTGGATCGACGCGAGCAACGCGTCGGGTCGCGTGTCGCTCGGA
>DATAEU010000084.1:0-25680 GCA_036257835.1 Actinomycetota bacterium
GGTAGATCGCCGTCGCGAGACCTCGGTCCGCGAGGTACCGGTGATCGGTCAGCGCGCGCGAGAGCTCGTCGACGGACGCGAACGGCTGATGGCCCATCCCGGCAGCGTACCGCCGGGAAACGTCGCCGTGGCGGTCGCGGCGATGGCGGTCGGGGCGGCAACGCTCGTCGTGCCGTGGGACCGCTGGCCGTGGCGGGCGACGCTCGTCCTCGTCGCGCTTGCCTTCGTGCTCATCGCCGTCGGGAACGCGGCGGGAGGCGGACCCGCGTACACGTACGGCGTCTTCTTCGTGCTCGTGTTCGTCTGGGTGGGGATCGCCCACCCACGCTGGACGTCGCTCGCCATCTCACCGGTTGCGGCCCTTGCGTACGTCGTCCCGATCATCCTTGCGGGCGGAGCGGTCTCGCAGAACGTCAGCACGGTCGCGGTGACGATCCCGATCGGCGTCCTGGTGGGCGAGTCGATGTCGCTCGTCACGACGAGCCTGCGTCGAACCGAGGCGATCCTCCGGGAGCGCGAGCAGCGGTACGTCGATGCGTACGAGCGCGAACGCGCGGCCGCCGAGGCACTGCGAGAGCTCGACGAGATGAAGAACCAGTTCCTCCAGGCGATCTCGCACGAGGTGCGGACGCCGCTCGCGGTCATCCTCGGCGGCGCGTCGACACTGGAGCGGAGCGACCTCGACCTCTCCGAGGACGAGAGACGCGAGATCGCGCGTTTGCTGGGTCATCGCGCGCGGAAGCTCGACGCGATGCTCCAGGACCTGCTTGACGTCGACCGCCTGGCGCGCGGTGTCCTGCGACCACGGCGCCGGCTCGTCGACGTCGCCCACATCGCGTTCCGCGTGGTCGAGGAGTCGGGTCTGCTCGGGGACCGAGAGGTGCATCTCGACCTGCAGCCTGCGGTTGCCGACATCGACGCGGCCCAGGTGGAGCGGATCCTCGAGAACCTCATGGCGAACGCGACGAAGCACACCCCGCCGACGACGCGCGTCTGGCTCTCGACGCGTGCCGGCGACGGCTGCATCGAGATCGTCGTCGAGGACGACGGGCCCGGCGTCTCGCCGGACGTGCGCGGCCTCCTGTTCCGTCCGTTCACGCACGGCTCGACGACCCCGAGTCATGCGCCGGGCGTCGGCGTCGGGCTCGCGCTCGTCGGTCGCTTCGCCGAGCTGCACGGCGGCCGCGCGTGGGTCGACGACCGTCCGGGCGGCGGCGCTTCGTTCCACGTGAGCCTGCCGAGCGCCGTCTCCCACCCGGGCTCCGTCGGCCGCCCGACGGTGTCGCCGTCGCCGGTACCTGACCTCGCGGGACGGCGGTTCGAGGGCTAGTCCCGCGTGGACTCGTTGGTCCCGAGGATCCGGCGCTTCTGCGCCTCGAACTCATCGGGCGTGAGGACGCCGCGGTCGCGCAGATCGGCCAGACGCTCGAGCTCGCCGGCGGTCGAGGGGGCGCCGCGCGCCGGTCCGCCCTGGTACATCCGCTGCTTGTTGGTCTCGCCCTGCGCGTAGATCTCGCGCTGGACCTCCTCGGGATGGCGGATGTCGGAGAAGACCTCCCGTCCGCGCTCGCCCGCCGACTCGATCACGAGGCTGCCGGCGCCGATCATCCGCTCGAAGACGCTCTGCTCGAACCGCACGTCGTTGACGGCCTCGAGCGGGATCTCCATCGAGAACTTCGCGATCAGACCCCTGCGGTGGACGATCCGATCGGTCGTCACGACGAAAAGCGACGTCGCCCACGCGACCACACGCCGCACGACATACGCCAGCAGGAGCAGCAGCCCGACGATCGCCGCTCCCCACACCACGATGGTGCGGCCGGCTCCCGAGTTCGGCGCGTTCGTCAACGCGACGACCCACCCGATCAGCACGAGCAGCGCGACGACGGTTGGACCGACGAGCGCGATCCAGTGCGGCCGCAGCTCGACGACGACGTCCTCGCCCTCGATGAGCAGCTTCCTGGGGAACGCCACGGCCGAACCTTATACCCGGAGGTGCTCGACCTCGCCGGAGGCGAGGGCCTTCAACCCTTCGCCGGTCCGGACGATCAGCGCGCCGGTCTCGTCGACGTCGACGGCCTCGCCGGAGACGCCGAGATGGCCGGCCTCCGTGATCGCGCGCACGGTCCGCCCCAGCGTCAACGACACGCCGCGGTAACCCTCGAGGACGGCGCCGGCGAACGCGGGATGGCCGGGTTGGTACCTCGCCGCGAAGTGGGCGAGGAACGCCTCGAGCAGGATCGCCTCGTTCACGCCCGCGACCGATGCGGCGCCGGCGACGTGGGTCGGGGAGGCGCCGAGATTCACGCCGAGCCCGAGTACCACGTACGCGAGGTCGTCACCGTCCAGCTCCGACTCGCCGAGGATGCCGCCGACCTTTCGCTCGGTTGGCTCGTCGCCGAGATACAGGTCGTTCGGCCACTTGCAGCCGACGTCCGAGCCGAGGTCCCGGCACGCGGTCGCCATGGCCCAGCCGGCGAGCAGCGTCAGCAGGCCTCCGCGGTCGGCGTGCAGCTCCGGGCGGAGCACCAGCGAGAACAGGAGCGCGCCCGGGGCGTCCTCCCACGTCCGTCCGAGCCGCCCACGCCCCTCGATCTGGTGCGCGGCAGCGACGAGCGTCCACTCGGGCGCGCCCCCGGCGGCCATCGTTCGCGCCGTCTGCTGGGTGGACCCGGTAACCTCGTCGAACCGGACCGGGGCGTCCACGCCGATCCGTTCGAGCGCGCGGCGCAGTGCGTCCTCGGACAGCATCGGGCAGGATGCTGCCACAGGAACGATCGCCGCGGACGGAACGCCGGAGATCGGAGCGAGGTGCCGAAGACACCGAGGATCGTGATCGCGAACCGTGGGGAGATCGCGGTTCGGATCATCCGCACGATCCGCGAGCTCGGGTACCGCTCGGTCGCGGTGTACTCCGACGCCGACCGTCACGCGCTGCACGTCGAGATGGCGGACGAGGCCTACCGGATCGGCCCGGCGCTCTCGGCCGACTCGTACCTCTCGATCGGCGCGATCCTCGACGCCGCTCGAAAGGCCAAGGCGACGGCCGTCCACCCCGGGTACGGGTTCCTGTCGGAGCGGGCGCATTTCGCACGAGCGGTCGCGGACGCCGGGCTGACGTTCATCGGTCCCCCGCCGGATGCGATCGAGATGATGGGCGACAAGTCGGCGGCGCGCAACGCGGCCGACCGCGTCGGGGTCCCGATCGTCCCCGGTACGCC
Source organism: Actinomycetota bacterium (assembly GCA_036257835.1). Lineage (GTDB taxonomy): Bacteria > Actinomycetota > UBA4738 > UBA4738 > HRBIN12 > DATAEU01. Next base: position 3,222 of record DATAEU010000084.1, read on the forward strand.
GGAGCCCGTCACACTCGACGACGCGCCGCGCGAGGCGGAGCGGATCGGGTTCCCCGTCCTTGTCAAGGCCGCGTTCGGCGGCGGCGGCCGTGGGATGCAGGTCGTGCGCTCGCCCAAGGAGCTCCAGGCGGCGCTGAAGCGCGCGACGCGCGAGGCGCAGGCCTACTTCGGCCGCCCCGAGGTGTTCCTCGAGCGCTACGTCGAGCACGCACATCACGTCGAGGCGCAGATCGTTGCCGACCACCACGGCAACGTGTTCTTCCTCGGCGAGCGCGACTGCAGCGTCCAACGCCGGCATCAGAAGCTCATCGAGGAAACGCCGTCGCCGGTGGTCGACACCGACCTGCGACCGCGGATCGGCGAGGCTGCGATGGCGCTCGCGAAGGAGGCGGGCTACACGAACGCGGGAACGGTCGAGGGCATCGTCGACGAGGACGGCAACTACTACTTCCTCGAGATGAACACCCGCCTGCAGGTCGAGCACACCGTCACCGAGATGGTCACCGGCCTCGACCTCGTCGCGCTGCAGATCGCGATCGCGCACGGCGAGCGGATCGACCTGTCGAACGTTCGGCCGCAGGGCCACGCGATGCAGTGCCGGATGAACGCAGAGGACCCGTCCCGCAACTTCCTCCCCGGCCCCGGGCGCGTCACCGGCTACCGCGAGCCGGGCGGCCCGTTCGTCCGCGTCGACTCCGGCATCCGCGAGGGCAAGGAGATCCCCGCCGACTACGACTCGATGTTCGCGAAGCTCATCGTGTCGGCCGAGGACCGCGAGCACGCCCGGCGGCGGATGCTCCGCGCGCTCGAGGAATACCGGGTGGAGGGCGTCCCCACGACGATTCCGCTCCACCGGTGGGTGCTGGAGACCGACGAGTTCCGCGCGGGCGGGCACACCACGACGTGGCTCGAGCGCGCGCTCCGCGAGGCCGAGCTCCCGGCCGCCGACGTCCCCACGCCCGGCGTCGAGCCGAAAGCCGCCGTTCCGGCCGAGATCCTCATGGAGGTCGACGGCCGTCGCGTGCCGATCCGCATCTTCGACCACCGTCGCGAGACCGCTCCTCGCGCCCCGTCGCGGCATTCCGGGCACCACGGCGAGGGCGTGCACAGCGTCATCTCGGCGTCGATGCAGGGGACGATCCTGCGTGTGCTCGTCGAGGAGGGCCAAGAGATCCAGGCCGGCGACGTCGTGTGCATCCTCGAGGCGATGAAGATGGAGAACGCGATCCCCGCCCCGCGCGAGGGCGTCGTCTCGGATCTGCCGATCGCCGCCGGTCAGGTCGTCCAGCCGGGGCAGACGATCGCCGTCATCGACTGACCGACGCCTACGCCTTGGGCGGCGGCGATCCCCACGACTCGCGTCCCGTCACGCGGAATCCGGCGTCGTGGAGCTTGTACGTCCGGTTCACCGAGACGAGCAGCGCCGTCATGGTCTCAGCGATCCGCGCCATCGGCAGATCGCCGCAGTCGACCCAGCGCAGGTCGGGGATGTCCTCGACGAGCTCACCGACGACCGCCTTGGCTTCGGCGTCCTTCCCGCAGACGAAGACGTCGCTGTCCATCGCACGCGACAGGTCGTTCAGCTGGTCGCCGGAGATCGTGTGGAAGGCGGCGACCATCCGCACGCCGGGATCGAGGAGCGCCTTGGCCTGCTCGGCCGCCGAGCCGTGCCACGGGGTGATCACCTGCCATGCCCGTCCGCCGACGGCCGTCGCGAGCGGGCTCGTGCAGTCGACGACGATCTTGCCCGGCGCTACGTTGTCCTTGATCGAGCGGTAGATGTCGGCCTGCCCGGCATAGGGGACGGTCACGAAGACGACGTCGGCCTTCTCCGCCGCCGCCTGGTTGGTTGTGCCATCGACCTCGGCGCCGCCGAGGATCTCCCGCGCCTTCTCGGCCGAGGCCGCGCCCTTCTCGTCCGAGCGCGAGCCGATGATCACGTGCCGTCCAGCCTTGCCCAGGCGCAGCGAGAGCCCGAAGCCCTCCTCGCCCGTTCCGCCGATCACCGCGATGTCCATGGGCGCGAGGATAGCCATCAGCGGGCCGCTCGCGGGCGACCCTGGGCTCGCTCGCGGGAGGGCCGAGGGTCCCGGCTCGGGGCGACGGCGCGAACGCTCAGCGAGCGCGGTACTCGCCGAACACCGCGCGCAGGGCGTCCGAGACCTCGCCCAGCGTCGCGCGGGCGCGGAGCGCCTCTTTCATCGGCGGCAGGAGGTTGTCCGAGCCGCGCGCAGCGTCCGCCACGCGCGCGAGGCCGGCATCGACGGCGGCCTGGTCCCGGGACGCGCGGAGCGAGCGGAGCCGTTCGATCTGCCGCGACACCTCCTCCTCGCCGATCCGCTGGATCTCGACCGGTCGCTCATCCGGATCCTGATAGCGGTTCACGCCGACGACGACCCGCTCCCCCGACTCGATCCCCCGCTGGATCCGGAACGCCGACTCGTGGATCTCGTCCTGGTAGAACCCGGCCTCGATCGCCGCCACGGCCCCGCCCATCCCGTCGACCTTGTCCATGTAGGCGGTCGCGCGCTCCTCGAGCTCGTTCGTCAGCGACTCCACGAAGTACGAGCCGGCGAGCGGGTCCACCGTGTCCGCCACGCCGGTCTCGTACCCGAGGATCTGCTGGGTCCGGAGCGCGACCTTCACCGCATGCTCGGTCGGCAGCGCGAGCGCCTCGTCGAAGGAGTTGGTGTGGAGCGACTGCGTCCCGCCGAGGACAGCGGCCATCGCCTCGTATGCGGTTCGCACGATGTTGTTCTCCGGCTGCTGCGCGGTGAGGGTTGCGCCGCCCGTCTGCGTGTGGAAGCGCAGCATCGCGCTGCGAGGATCCTTCGCCCCGAACCGCTCGGTCATGATCCGGGCCCACATCCGCCGCGCGGCACGGAACTTCGCGACTTCCTCGAAGAAGCTCATGTGGCACGCGAAGAAGAACGACAGCCGCGGCGCGAACTCGTCGACGGCGAGCCCGGCGTCGAGCGCGGCTTGGACGTACGCCATGCCGTTGGCGAGCGTGAACGCGATCTCCTGCGCCGCGGTCGCGCCAGCCTCGCGCATGTGGTACCCGCTGATCGAGATCGTGTTCCACCGCGGGATGCGCTCGCCGGCGTAGGCGAACAGGTCGGTGATGATGCGCATCGAGGTCTTCGGCGGGTAGATGTAGGTCCCGCGGGCCGCGTACTCCTTGAGCAGGTCGTTCTGGACGGTGCCGGACAGGGCCGCGACGTCGATGCCGCGCTCCTCGGCGACGAGCTCGTACAAGAGCAGCAGGATCGCCGCCGTCGAGTTGATCGTCATCGAGGTCGAGACCTCGTCGAGCGGGATGCGGTCCAGCAGCCGCGCCATGTCCTCGACGGAGTCGATCGCGACGCCGGTCTTGCCGACCTCACCCTCGGCGCGCGGGTGGTCGGAGTCGTAGCCCATCTGCGTGGGCAGGTCGAACGCGATCGACAGGCCCGTCTGCCCGTGCTCGAGCAGGTACCGGAAGCGAGCGTTGGTCTCCTCGGCGGTCGCCATCCCGGCGTACTGCCGCATCGTCCACAGACGGCCGCGGTACATCGTGGGGTACACGCCGCGCGTGAACGGCATCGCGCCGGGCTCCCCCAGATCGCGGGCGGGATCGAACCCCTGCAGGTCGTCCGGGTCGTAGACCGGGCGGATCTCGATGTCGGAATCGGTCCGGCGGGACTCGTCCACGGGCGAAGCGTAGCGCCCGATCAGGTCAGGGCGGCGAGCACTGCCGTCATCACCGTGTCCGGCGTCGCGGACGACGCCGCGCCTGCATCGTAGTTGCCCGCGGCGATCGCGACGACGAGCTCCAGGTCCGGGATCACGTAGAGCCGCTGGCCGCCGTTGCCCATGGCTCCGTAGGCGCGCATGGTGCCGCCTCCCGCCCGGGGGTACCCACCCAGGTACCACTGGTAGCCGTACTCCAGGCCGTCGTCGATGCGCAGATGCGGCGCGAGGGCCGTCTCGAGCCATCGTCTCGAGACGAGCGCGACCCCGTCCCACTCGCCGCGCGCGAGCACGAGCCCGCCGACGCGCGCGAGGTCCCCCGGCGTGAGCCGGAGCCCGGACGCGGCGGACGCGACCCCGTCGGCTCCCGTCGCCCACTCGAACCGCGAGATGCCGAGCGGATCGAACAGACGTGCTCGGGCGAACTGCGGCAGCGTCATCCCGGCGCCGATCTCGATCAGCCGACCGAGTAGCGCTGGCGCCGCCCGAGTACATCCATCGCGTCCCCGGCTCCTCGACGACCGGCCGCTCGAGGATGAACCGGAACCGGTCCGGCGCGAACTCCATCGCGATCTCGCTGTTCGCCTCGCTCGTGTAGGGGACGTCCTCGTTCCACTCGAGCCCGAGCGACATCGTGAGGGCGTGCTCGACGAGCAGGCGAGCTCGAAGAGGGTGGCCGAGATCGGCGTACTCGGGGAAGTGCGCGAGGAGCGGCTCGTCCGGCTCGGGAACCACCCCGTCGTCGAGTGCGATGCCGTACAGCAGCGCGACGACGCTCTTCGTGACGGACCGGAGATCGTGGAGAACGCCGGCATCGAACGCAACGACGCCGAGCGGCCGGCCCCACGCGGCGTCCTCCCCCGTTCGGTACAGCTCGAGCACGACCTCACCGCCTCGAACGACGACAAGGCCATGGAGGCCCGGTGTGTCCTCCGACCTGATCGCGGCTTCGAGATCCGGACTCGCCACGGTCCGAGTCTGTAGCACACCGCGGGTAGCCTCTGCGCATGGATATCGTGAACCCGCAGATCGAGGGCTACATGCTGTCGCTGCTTGACCGCTACGACGATCCCGTGCTGGCCGAGATGGAGGACGAGGCCGAGCGCCGCGGGTTCCCCGCCGTCGGGCGCGTCGTCGGCGTCACTCTCGAGGTGCTCGCTCGATCGATCGGCGCCCGGCGCGTCTTCGAGCTCGGATCGGGCTTCGGCTACAGCGCCTACTGGTTCGCGCGCGCCGTCGGCGAGCGCGGCGACGTGCACTGCACCGAGAACGACCCCGAGAACGTCGGCGCCGGGCAGGCCTGGCTCGACCGAGCGGGGCTCGGCAACCAAGTCGTGTGGCACACGGGCGACGCGCTGACGGCGTTCGGGGAGACCGACGGCGAGTTCGACATCGTGTTCGTCGACATCGACAAGCGCGAGTACCCGGACGCATGGCGTGCCGCGAGCGAGCGGATCCGCGTAGGCGGCCTGTACATCTGCGACAACGCGCTCGGCACCGGCAGCACCAACGTGCTCGAGGACGGCGAGGTCGCACGCTACATCCGCGAGCACAACGACCTGGTCGCGCGGAACGAGCGATGGATCAGCGCGATCATCCCGACCCGCGAGGGCGACCTCGTCGCCATCCGGATCTCGTGACCGACGAACCCGAATAGCGCCCCCATCGCCCCCGCGCGCGGCCGTCAGTCATCCGCTTCGGACGATAGGCTGTGGCTCCGGGATCAACGTGGCCAAGCGAAAGACCGACGTCGGCACGCTCTACAAGGGCAGTCCGGGACAGTGGTCCTGGATCGCTCACCGCATCACCGGCGTCGCGGTCATCCTCTTCCTGTTCGCCCACGTCATCGATACTGCGGTCGTCGGCTGGGGGCCAACGGCCTACAACCGCGTCGTCAGCGTCTACGAGAACTGGGTGGTCCGGCTCCTCGAGCTCGGCCTGGTCGCGGCGGTGCTGTATCACGCGATCAACGGCATGAAGATCATCGTGATCGACTTCTGGCCCTCGACCACCCGCTATTACAAGGCGATGTCCCTGGTCAGCACCGGTATCTTCGTGCTCGCGATGATCCCGATCACGATCCTCATGGGCAGGGACATCCTCGACCTCGCCTTCGGGTGGCACCTCTGATGGCGACGACCGAGACGCGACCCACGATCGGGCCCCCCGAGCCGCCCGGCCCGCGCGGCGTCATGGGCTACGGCGGCCGCGAGCGGCCGGCCGGCGGGTGGGAGCTGTGGACGTGGCTGTTCATGCGCGTGAGCGGCGTCGTCCTGCTGTTCCTCGCGGTCGGGCACGTCCTCGTGATGCACGTGCTGGATGGCGGTGTGAGCCGCGTCAACTTCCAGTTCGTCGCGACGCGCTGGCAGAGCCCGTTCTGGCGCAGTTGGGACTGGATGCTGCTGTCCCTCGCGCTGCTGCACGGCATCAACGGGCTGCGCGTGGTCGCGATGGATTACATCCGTCCGGTCGCATGGCGGTTCCTGACGAACATGCTCTTCTACGTCATCGGGTTCGCGCTGTTCGTCCTCGGCACGGTCATCGTGTTCACGTTCGATCCCAGCAAGTGGCCGAGCGCGTCATGACGATCACGCACACGTACGACTCGATCATCGTCGGCGCCGGCGGCGCCGGCCTCCGCGCGGCGATCGAATCGTCCGACCGCGTCCGGACGGCGGTCATCTCCAAGCTGTACCCCACCCGGTCGCACACCGGAACCGCGCAGGGCGGCGTGTGCGCGGCGCTCGGCAACGTCGAGGAGGACCTCCCCGAGTGGCACGCCTTCGACACCGTCAAGGGCGGCGACTACCTCGTCGACCAGCCGGCTGCGCTCCTCATGGCCGAGGAGGCCATCGAGGCGATCTACGAGCTGGAGCACTGGGGCCTGCCCTTCAACCGGACACCGGACGGCAGGATCGACCAGCGGCGGTTCGGCGGCCACACGCGGAACCACGGTGAGGCACCGGTCAAGCGCGCCTGCTACGCCGCCGACCGAACCGGCCACATGATCCTGCAGACGCTCTACCAGCAGTGCGTCAAGCGGAACGTCCGGTTCTTCAACGAGTTCTACGTGCTCGACCTGCTCCGCGCCGAGGACGGCGCGACCGCGGGCGTCGTGGCGTACGAGCTCGCGACCGGTGAGCTGCACGTCTTCCGGGCCAAGTCGGTGCTGTTCGCGACCGGCGGCTCGGGCCGGATGTTCAGGGTCTCGTCGAACGCTCACACCCTGACCGGCGACGGACCGGCCGTCGCATGGCGTCGCGGCATCCCGCTGGAGGACATGGAGTTCTTCCAGTTCCACCCGACGGGCGTGTACAAGATGGGCATCCTGCTGTCCGAGGCGGTCCGCGGCGAGGGCGGCATCCTGCTGAACAGCGAGGAAGAGCGCTTCATGGAGCGCTACGCCCCGACCGTCAAGGACCTCGCGCCGCGCGACATGGTCAGTCGCGCGATCTACCAGGAGATCAAGGAGGGCCGCGGCGCCGGTCCCCACAAGGACGCGGTCTGGCTCGACGTGCGCCATCTCCCGCGCGAGGTCATCGAGGAGAAGCTCCCCGACGTCACGGAGTTCGCGCGCGTCTACCTCAACGTCGAACCGACGACCGAGCTCGTGCCGATCCAGCCGACCGCGCACTACGCGATGGGAGGCATCCCGACCGACGTCGACGGCCAGGTCGTCGTCGGGCCGAACGAGGCGCCGGTTCCCGGCCTGTACTCGGCCGGCGAGTGCGCGTGCGTCAGCGTCCACGGCGCCAACCGGCTCGGAACCAACTCGCTGCTGGACATCGTGGTGTTCGGGCGCCGCGGCGGGAAGCACATGGGAGCGTTCGCGGCGGACGCTGCGCTCCCCGAGATCGAGCGCGGTGTCGAGACGCCGGTGCGCGAGCACCTCGACTCGATGCTCGGCCGGTCCGAGGGCCACAACGCCGCCGACATCCGGATCGAGCTCCAGGACAACATGTTCGACCTGGCCTTCGTCGTGCGGACCGAGGAGGGTCTCCGGAAGATGCAGGACATCCTCGGGAGCCTCCGCGAGCGCTACGACGGCGTGTACGTCCAGGACACCGGCGCGATGTACAACACCGAGCTGATGGAGGCCGTCGAGCTCGGCTTCCTGCTCGACAACGCGGACGCCCTGGTCGCCGCCGCGCTCGCCCGGGACGAGAGCCGCGGCGGCCACTACCGCGACGACCACCCGCTGCGCGACGACGCCAACTGGCTGAAGCACTCGCTCGCGTACCGGCAGGACGACGGCTCGATCCGGCTCGAGTACAAGCCGGTGAAGATGGGTCCCTACATCCCCATGGAACGGAAGTACTGATGGCCAACGAATCGGCCGCCGAGGTCCTCGAGTCGTCCGACGACCGCCGCGCCGGGGGCCGGGTTCGCGAGACCCTCTCCCTGACGATCAAGATCCGGCGCTACAACCCCGAGATCCGTGAGGACTCCTGGTGGGACGAGTTCACGGTACAGGCCGAGCCGAATGACCGGCTGCTCGACGCGCTGCACACCGTGAAGTGGTACCACGACGGAACGCTCGCGCTCCGGCGCTCGTGCGCACACGGCATCTGCGGCTCGGACGCGCTGGTGGTGAACGGCAAGAACCGGCTCGCCTGCAAGGTCCTCGTCCGCGACATCGCACCGAGCGTCACCGTGGAGCCGATCCGCGGCCTCCCGGTGCTCAAGGACCTGATCGTCGACATGGAGCCGTTCTTCGAGGGCTACCGGTCCGTGCTGCCGTACCTGATCGACGACGGCTCGGTGCCCGACAGGGAGCGGCTGCAGTCGCCGGAGGACCGGCACCGGTTCGACGACACGACGAAGTGCATCCTCTGCGCCTGCTGCACGACGTCGTGCCCGATCTTCTGGGGCGACGAGGGGTATATCGGGCCGGCCGCCATCGTGAACGCGCACCGGTTCATCTACGACTCCCGCGACCAGGGCGGGCGCGAGCGCCTCAAGATCCTGTCGGAGAAGACGGGGGTCTTCCGATGCAGGACCACGTTCAACTGCACCGAGGCCTGCCCCCGCGGCATCGAGGTCACCAAGGCGATCCAGGACGTCAAGCGCTCGATCCTGTTCGACCGCTTCTGACCGGCCCGGTGCGGGCGCGTGAGGCAGGGTCATGGCGCATCTCGTCACGCTGATCCCGGGTGACGGCATCGGCCCCGAGGTGGCCGAGGCCGCGCGGACGGTCGTCGAGGCGACCGGCGTCGAGATCGAATGGGTCGTCGAGGAGGCCGGGCAGATCACGCTCGAGCGTGAAGGCGAGACCCTCCCCCGTCGGACCCTCCAGCAGATCCGGCGCTCGCGTGTCGCGCTGAAGGGGCCCATCACCACGCCGGTCGGAACCGGCTTCCGGAGCGTGAACGTCGCCCTTCGGCACGAGCTCGACCTGTTCGCGGCGGTCCGGCCGACGCGCTCGCTCCCGGGCGTGCCGACCCGCTACCCGGATGTCGACCTCGTCGTAATCCGCGAGAACACCGAAGATCTCTACGCGGGCATCGAGTTCGAGGCCGGGCGGCCCGAGACGCGGTCACTCCGCGAGGTGCTCCGAACGCTCGGCGTACCCGACGTGCGCCCGGACGCCGGCGTGAGCGTGAAACCGATCTCGGTGACCGGCGCCAGGCGGATCGTGCGGTTCGCGCTCGAGTACGCGCGCTCGAACGGCCGGAAGCGGATCACGCTCGGCCACAAGGCGAACATCATGCCGTTCTCGGACGGCCTGTTCGTCCGGATCGGCGCCGAGGAGGCGGCGAGCGTCCCCGACGTCGCGTTCGAGGAGATGCAGATCGACCAGCTCTCCATGCGGCTGACGCACGATCCGGAGACGTTCGACGTCCTCCTGCTGCCGAATCTCTACGGCGACATCCTCTCCGACCTGGCCGCGGGACTTGTGGGCGGGCTCGGGCTCGCCGCCGGGTCGAACCTGGGGTGGGAGTACGCGGTGTTCGAGCCGGTGCACGGCAGCGCTCCGGACATCGCGGGGAAGGGACTGGCCAACCCCATCGCGATGATCCTGTCCGCCGCGATGATGCTGCGTTACCTCGGCGAGCGGGCGGCCGCCGACGCCGTCGTTCACGCCGTGGACGCGGTCCTGCGGGCCGGGGCCGTTCGGACGCGGGACCTCGGGGGGTCGGCCTCGACGGCGGAGGTCGCGTCGGCCGTGGCGCACGCCCTGCGAACACCGGGACCTCCGGGTTGGCGCGAGCGCCACGCCTCGCGGTAGAACGGACCCGTCGTTTCGCCAGGGGGTGCCGGCATGAACATCCGCGTTGGGGACCGGATCGCGGTCGAGTCGGAGCACGTCGGCCAGCCGACCCGCGAGGGCGAGGTCCTCGAGATCTTGGAGGGCTCGACCGGCCCGCGCTACCGCGTCCGGTGGTTCGACGGGCACGAGTCCCTCTTCACGCCGAGCGGGGGAAGCACCCGGGTCGTCGTTCCCGCGCCACCCCGTTAGCCGTCGTCGTGGTGGTGCTCGGAGCCCGAACCGGGCTCCCGCGCGACCTGTCAGCAGCCGGGCTGGCCGTGGTTGCCGCAGCACCCGTGCCGGAACGCTCGGACGCGGTTCCTCATCGTGAGCGCCAGCTTGGCCGAGAGGGGCGCGTCGTACTCACGCCAGTTCGTGAAGAACCACCGCACGTGGTCGCGAGCCGTGCCGCGGCGGTCGTCGCTCACGTCCCGGATGCTACCCGCGGCGAGGCTGTCCGAGGCGTTGCCGGTGTCGTTCCTCTGGGCGCGCGATCGGGCGCACGCGTCGGCGGCTCCGGCGGACGTCGACGCGATGACGAACCGGGTCGACCGCCCGTCCGCCTAGAGCGAGCGCACGTCCTCGCACTTGGCGCGGATGCCCTCGGCGGCCGCTCGGAGCGCCTCGAGCTCCCGGTCCGAGAGATCGAGCTCGACGATCTCCTCGACGCCCTTCGGAGAGAGCCGCACCGGGACACCGACGTACACGCCGTCGATCCCGTAGTGACCGGTGCACCACGCGCACACCGGGAGGATCTCCTCCGTCGCGCCGGCGATGGCCTGGACCATCCTCGTCACGGCGGCCGACGGAGCGTAATACGCGCTCCCCTTCTTGAGGAGGCCGACGATCTCGGCGCCTGCGTCGCGCGTCCGCGCGTACAGCCGCTCCAGCGTCTCATCGTCGACGAGGTCGGTGAGAGCCTTCCCGCCCACGGTCGCGTGCCTCGGGAGAGGCACCATAGACTCACCGTGCGAGCCGAGCGTCATCGCCTCGACCTCCAGCGGCGACGTCGCGAGCTCCTCGGCGATGAAGTACCGCAGCCGGGCGGAGTCGAGGACGCCCGCCATCCCCATGACCCGCTCCTTCGGGAACCCGGAAACCTCCGACGCCAGGAACGTCATCTCGTCGAGCGGATTGGTGACGACGATGATGACAGCGTCCGGCGACGCGGGGACCACCTCCTCGACGACGCTCCGGATGACGCCCGCGTTCTTGCCCAGCAGGTCCATCCGGCTCATGCCGGGCTGCCGCGGGAACCCGGCCGTGACGACGACGACGTCCGACCCCGCCGTGTCCGCGTAGTCGTTCGTGCCGATGACGTTCGGCTCGAACCCCACGATCGGCGAGGATTGCTTCATGTCGAGCGCCAGGCCCTGCGGCAAATCCTCGATGATGTCGATCAAGACGACATCGGCCAGCCCGTTCTGCGCGATCCGCATCGCCGTCGTCTGACCGACGAACCCACTCCCCACCACCGTCACACGCATCGTCGTTCGACTCCCCTTCGTCCGCCGGGTGGATCTCAGGCGAGCTTCTCGAGCACGGCATCCGCGACCTGCGACGTGCCGACGGCCGTCGGGTCGTCGCGCGTCGGCTTCATGTCGTAGGTGACGCCCCTTCCCTCTCGGATCACCGCGGCGATCGCCCCCTCCAGGCGGTGGGCGGCGTCGTCCTCGCTCAGATGCCGCAACATGAGCACACCCGAGAGCATCATCGCCATCGGGTTCACCTTGTTCATGCCCTTGTATTTCGGAGCGCTGCCGTGGGTCGCCTCGAACACCGCCACGTCGTCGCCGATGTTCGCCCCCGGCGCGACGCCGAGCCCGCCGACGAGGCCGGCGCACAGATCGGACACGATGTCGCCGTACAGGTTCGGCAGGACGAGCACGTCGTACTCGTCCGGCCGCTGCACCAGTTGCATCGTGAGATTGTCCACGATCCGGTCGTCGAAGGCGATGTCGGGGTAGCTCTCGGCCACGTCGCGAGCGGTCGCGAGGAACAGGCCGTCGGTGAACTTCATGATGTTCGCCTTGTGGACGGCCGTGATCTTCCTCCGCCCGTTCCGACGCGCCCACTCGAACGCGTACCGGACGATCCGCTGCGTCCCCGTGACCGAGATCGGCTTGATCGAGATGCCGGCGTCGTCCCGGATCCGCTGGCCGGTCTTGTCGGCGATGAAGTCGATCAGCTCCTTAGCCTGCGGCGTGCCCTGCTCGAACTCGATCCCCGCGTACAGGTCCTCGTGGTTCTCGCGGACGATCACGATGTCGACGTTCTCGTACCGGGATCGGACGCCCGGATACCACTTGCACGGCCGGAGGCACGCGTATAGGTCGAGCTCCTTGCGCAGGGCGACGTTCACGCTGCGGAACCCGCTGCCGATCGGGGTCGTGATCGGACCCTTGATGGCGACCTTCGTAGCGCGGATCGACTCGAGGACGTGTTCCGGCAGCGGCGTGCCGTAACGCTCGACGACGTCGGCGCCGGCGTCCTGGACGTCCCAGTCGAAGGCGACGCCCGTGCCCTCGAGGACCCGTCTGGTCGCCTCGGAGAGCTCGGGCCCGACCCCGTCTCCGGGGATGAACGTCACGCGGTGCGCCATCGTGTCACTCCTTGCTCGGGTTCGATCGGAACGGCCCCATCCTGTCACGCGGGCGTCGGGCCGTCCGGCCCGTGTCCGGGCGCGGCGGTAGGCTGATAGCCCGACGCGTCGCACCGCGACGCGGCACCGAGAGAGCGCTCGAACGGCAGGGGGCCGGCATGACGGACAAGGGTGGTCTCGAAGAGGTCGTCGCGGCGTCCACCCGACTGTCGGACGTCGACGGCAAGGCCGGTCGCCTCTGGTACGTCGGGTACACCATCGAGGACCTCGCCACCCGGGCGACGTTCGAGGAGGTCGTCCATCTCCTGCACTACCTCCGGCTGCCCACGGAGGACGAGCTCGACGAGCTAAATGAGCGTCTGGTCGCCGAGCGCGAACTCTCGCCCTTTCTGTTGGGGATCATGCCGACACTCGCCCAGCAGACGTCCCCGATGTCGATGCTGCGGACCAGCGTCTCGGCCGCGTCGGCGTACGACCCCGACGGCTGGCTCAACGACGCCCCCGCCAACGAGCGCAAGGCGCTGCGGCTCATCACCAAGACGGCCACGCTGATCGCGACGTATCACCGACTGCGGACCGCCCAGGACGTCGTCCCCCCCAACCTCAAGCTGCCGCACGCGGCCAACTTCCTCTACATGCTCAGCGGCGTCGAGCCCGATCAGGAGGACGCCGCCGCCCTCGACACCACGCTGATCCTCTACGCCGACCACACGATGAACGCCTCGACGTTCACGGCGCGCGTCATCGCCTCGACGCTCGCGGACATGTTCTCGGCCATCACGGGCGCCATCGCCGCGCTGAAGGGTCCGCTGCACGGCGGCGCCAACGAGGAGGCCATGAAGATGCTCGAGGAGGTTGGCCAGCCCGAACAGGCGGAGGCGTACGTCAAGGACAAGCTCGCCCGGCGCGAGCGGATCATGGGGTTCGGGCACCGCGTCTACAAGACCGAGGACCCGCGCGCGCACGTCCTCCGGGCATTGTCGGAGGAGATCGGACGGCGAAAGGGCGACACACGCTGGTACGACATCTCGGCGGAGATCGAGCGCGTCGTGCGGCAGGAGAAGGGCCTGCACGCCAACGTGGACTTCTACGCGGCCAGCGTCTACCGGTACCTCGGGATCCCGACAGACCTGATGACGCCGGTGTTCGCGCTCGCGCGCATGTGCGGCTGGACCGCGCACGTGCGCGAGCAGTACGCCGACAACCGGCTCATCCGTCCCGAGTCCGAGTACATCGGCCCGCGCGACCAGACGTACGTCCCGATCGAGGACCGCGTCTAGGGTGTCCGTCTAGGGCGCCGCGACCGGCCGCGGGGCCAGACCGGTCGCATCGATCAGGTGCCGAACGGCTCGTTCGCGTCCGAGACCCATCACGTGGATCCCGGCGATGCCCTGGATCGCCTGCAGGCGGCGGACGATGTCGATCGCGATCCGCAGCCCCTCGGCCTCGGCGCCGTCCCCGGCGTCCCGCAGGACCTCGACGATCGCTCGCGGGACCGACACGCCCGGGAGGTGCTCGTCCAGGTAGCGCGCCTGCCTCGCGCTCCGCAGCGGGGCGACGCCGACGATCACGGCGGCGCGCTCGAACACGCCGCGCGAGCGAACCACCTCGGCCCACCGCTCGAGCGCGTCGAGGTCGAACGCGATCTGTGTCTGGACGAACCGCGCGCCGGCGTCCAGCTTCGCCTCGAGCCGTCCCGCGTCGTACCCGGGCGCCAGCGGCGAGTCGGCAACGCCGACGAAGTACCGCGGCGCCGGCTCGATGACCGCGCCCGACGCCAGCCGGCGTTCGGTCCGCAGACGGGTCGCCAGCCGGACCAGCTCGAGCACGTCCAGATCGCGGACCTCGGGCGCCCCGGGATCGTCGCCCACCGCGATCGGATCGCCGGACAGGCAGAGCAGGTTGCGCGCGCCGAGGGCCCACGCGCCGAGCAGGTCCGCCGTCAGGGCGAGCCGGTTCCGGTCGCGCGTCGTCAGCTGGATCGTCGGCTCGATCCCCGCGTCCGCGACGGCCGCGACACCGGCGAGCGGCGACATGTGCGCGGAGGCCGTCGGGTTGTCGGTGACGTTGGCCGCGTCGGCGTATCCGACCAGCTCGCGGGCCTGCGCGGTCAGCGGCTCGGCGTCGGCGGATCGCGGCGGAACGACCTCGGCGGTGACGACGAACCGGGACGATCGCGCGAGCCGTTCGAGACGGCCGGCGGGCTCGCTCACCGACGCTGTTCGACGAGCGCTTCCGCCGCGGTGACGGTGTTGAGCAGGAGCATCGCGGTCGTCATCGGCCCAACGCCGCCGGGGACGGGCGTGATCATCCCCGCGACGTCCTTCACCTCGTCGAACCGGACGTCGCCCGTCAATCCGGTCTCGGTCCGATAGACACCGCAGTCGATCACCACCGCGCCCGGCTTCACCATGTCGGCCGAGATCAGCCCCGGGACGCCGGCGGCGGCGATCAGGATGTCGGCCTGCCGCGTGTGCGAGGCCAGGTCGCGCGTCCGGATGTGGCAGATGGTCACGGTGGCGTTCCCGCGGATCGAGTCCTGGGCGAGGAGGATCGACAGCGGCGCACCCACCAGCTCGCCGTAGCCGACGACGACCACCTCGGCGCCGTCGAGGCGCACCTGCGAGCGCAGCAACAGCTCGACGATGCCGTACGGCGTCGCCGGCGGGAACGCCGTCGAGTCGCCGCGGACCATCAACCCGACGTTCAGCGGGTGCAGACCGTCGACGTCCTTGCCGGGATCGATCGTCGTCTGGACGGCCAGCTCGGAGATGTGCCTCGGCACCGGGAGCTGCACGATGATCCCGTGGATCGCGGGGTCGCGGTTCAGCCGCCGAAGCGTCGCGAGCACCTCGCCCTCCGTCACGTACGCCGGGAGGTCGATCTGCTCGGAATGCATCCCCACGTCTGCACACGCCTTGTGCTTGGCCCCGAGGTAGATGCGGGACGCCTCGTCGTCGCCGACGAGGATGGCGGCCAGGCCCGGCGTGATCCCGCGCTCCGCCAACACTTTGACGCGCTCGGCGATCTCGCCGCGGATCTGGGCTGCGACGGCTCGGCCGTCGAGGATCGTGGCGGTCACGAGCGGCAATCCTACCTGCGGGAACGCGGCCGCGGCCGCGCCGGAGGGCTCAGTGGCGGAAGTGCCGGCGCCCGGTGACGACGACGGCCATGCCGAGCTTGTCGGCCACGTCGAGCACGTCCTGATCCCGAACGCTTCCGCCCGGATGCACGATGGCCGTCACGCCGGCGTCGGCGGCGACCTCGACGGCGTCGGGGAAGGGGAAGAACGCGTCGCTCGCCATGACGGCGCCGCTGGCGCGCGCCCCCGCCTTGCGGGCCGCGAGGAACGCCGCGTCGACCCGCGACATCTGGCCGGCGCCGATACCGACGGTCGCGAGGTCCTTGACGAGGACGATGGCGTTCGACTTCACACGCGCCGCCACCCGCCACGCGAACACCTGATCGCGCCGCTCGCGGTCGTCCGGCGCGCGGGACGAGACGACCTCCCACCCGCTCTCATCCTCGTCGACCAAATCGCGATCCTGCACGAGCGCACCCCCACGGATCGGCCGGATCTCGAGGCCGCCGGACGACGGGAGGGGCGCGCGGACGACACGCAGGTTCTGCCGCTTGGCGAAGGCTTCGAGCGCCGCCGGCGCGAACGCCGGTGCGATCACCGCTTCCGTGAAGACCTCCCGCATCGCGGCGGCCGCGTCGCCGTCGACCTTGCCGTTGAACGCGACGATGCCGCCGAAGGCGGACACCTCGTCGCTCGCGAGCGCCCGGCGATAGGCATCGGCGAACGACTCGCCGACCGCCGCGCCGCACGGGTTGTTGTGCTTCACGATGACGACCGCGGGCGAGGGCAGCTCGGCGACGAGACCCGAGGCTGCCTCGGCGTCCAGCCAGTTGTTGAACGACATCTCCTTGCCCTGGAGCACCTCGCCCGCGCCGAGCACGCCCGGGCCACCGGCCTCCTCGAACAGGGCGCCGCGTTGATGTGGGTTCTCGCCATAGCGAAGCGTGGAAACGAGACGCAGGGCGAGCCCCACGTACGGGGGGATCGTTCCGTCGTCGCCGGTCTCGCGCTGGGCGAACCAGCCGGCGACGGCCGCGTCGTACGCCGCCGTGTGCACGAACGCCTCGGCGGCGAGGGCGAGGCGCGTCGAACGGGTCAGCCCGCCCTCGAGCCGGATCTCGTCGAGGACCGTCTCGTACCGGGACGCGTCCACCACGACGCCGACCGACTCGAAGTTCTTCGCGGCGGCGCGGACCATCGCGGGTCCGCCGATGTCGATCTTCTCGATCACGTCGTCGAAGCCGGCGCCGCTCGCTACCGTTTCGCGGAACGGGTAGAGGTTCACGACGACGAGGTCGAATGGCTCGATCCCGTGCTCTCGGAGCTGCTCGACGTGCTCCTCGAGCCGCCGGTCCGCGAGGAGCCCCGCGTGGATCCTCGGATGCAGCGTCTTGACCCTGCCGCCGAGCATCTCGGGAAAGCCGGTGACCTGCTCGACCGGGGTGACCTCGACGCCGGCCTCGGCCAGGGCCGCAGCCGTCCCGCCGGACGACACGAGCTCGACGCCGAGCTCGCGCAGGGCGCGCGCGAATTCGACGACGCCGGTCTTGTCGTAGACGGCGAGGAGCGCGCGCCGCACGGCCGTTGTGCTCACCCGCCGTCACCGAGGACGTGCACGCGGCGGCCCTCGACCTTCAAACGCCCATCGACGAGCGCGCGGACCGCGGCGGGCAGGAGCCGGTGCTCGACCTCGTGCACGCGCGGCTCGAGCGTGTCCCAGACGTCGTCGTCGCGAACCGCGATCGCCTCCTGGAACACGACGGGGCCGTTGTCGACCTCCTCGTCAACGAGATGCACCGTCACGCCCGTGACCTTTGCACCGTACGCGAGCGCGTCGGCGACCGCATGGGCGCCCGGGAAGCCCGGGAGCAGGGCGGGGTGGACGTTCAGGATGCGACCCTCGAACTCGCGGACGAGCGCCGGGCCGAGGACCCGCATGAACCCGGCGAGGACGACGGTGTCGATCGCCCGATCGCGGAGCGGCGGGATCAGCGCCTCGTCGAACAGACCCGGCGGGCCCGAGTCGAGGACGAGCGTCTCAACGCCCGCCGTTCGCGCGCGCTGGAGCGCGTAGGCCTCCTCGCGATCGGAGACGACGAGTGCGATCCAGGGCCGGATGACCGGATCGTCCAGGAGCGCCTGCAGGTTCGTGCCGGACCCGGACGCGAAGACGGCGACGCGAGCGTCCACCCGCCGCACGCTATCAGAGGCGGGTGTCGCGACGGCCGGGCGCTAATCTGCGGCGGTGGTGGTCGACGAACGCACGGCGCGATCCTCGGAACGGTGCTCCCTGCATCCCGGCAGCCAGGCGGTCGCGATCTGCGAGGGATGTGGCCGGCCGATGTGCCTGTGGTGCGCCGTTCCCGTCCGCGGCGTGGCGTACGGCCCGGAGTGCCTCGGCGCGGTCCTCGGCGAGGAGCCGCGGGACGAGCCGGAGCGACCCCGGCAGTCCGACCCGATCCTGATCCTGGTCGGGCTCGGCGTCGCTCTCGCGTCGACCGTCCTGCCCTGGACGTCGTTCGGGGAGGGGTCCGGCGTGTTCGGCGCGTGGAGCCTGTCGCCGCGGTGGGCGCTGGTGCCCGCGATCGGGGCGGTCCTCGGAACGGTGCTCGCGGTCGTTCGCGTCCGGCGCGCCGGTCCGCAGCAGCGCCTCGACATCGCGCTCGGCGCGATTGCCGGCGCCGTCGCGATCGGCGCCGTGCTCGAGTGGTTCCGTCCGCCTTTCCCATCGCGCCCCTCCGTCGTGCCCTGGGTCGCGGCGGCCGCGGGGGCGTTCGCACTGGTCGTCGCGGTCAGATGCGTGCTCGAGGAGCGCCGTTCCGTCAGCTGATGTGGCGTGTGCGCGCTCGGGGCGCAGAGCCCCGGCGGTACCGATCGTGCGGAGGGAGCGACGGAAAGATCGCGACCCGTTCGCGGAGCATCAATCCCCGCCGCGACCAAGAGCTTCCGCCAACTTCATCAGTGCGTCGTCGATCGCTGCCTGCGCTGTGGAGGTGATCTCTCCCTTGTCGGCCGCTTCGGCGACCTTGTCACGGAGCTCGGCGATGTTGTCGAGCGACTTCTCCGGATCCTCGCCCCGGGCATCGTCCCGGAGGATCTCCTCGATCTTGGTACGGATCTCCTCATCGATGTTCGTCTGATCGCTTTCTTGGATCTGCGCGCTCGCGACGTCGAGGACAAGCGCAGCGGCTTGTTGCGGCGATAGCGGCTCCGCCGCCGGTGAGCTGACGTCAGCCGTGGGCGATACTTGCCGGCTTGCCGGCGAGCGATCGGCGGAGCTGCCAGCGGCCCCCCTACGATCGTTCCGACCCGCCTTCGCCAGCAGCGCGAGGAGGACGGTCACGGCAACGAGGCCCGCCAGCACCACGAGGGCCGTCCGCCGCGTCTTCTGGTCCGGTATCGCTCGAACGTCCGGCGGGAGCGGAAGGGTGGGGTCTGACGGCGTGGGCTCCATCGGGGCCTTGTGCACGTCCGCCGGTTGCGCCAGGGCCGCCCGAAGAGATCTCTCGACCTCCGCTCCCGTCTGCGGGCGATCGGCCGGATCCTTCTCGAGCATCGAAGCGACGAGGTCGTCCAGACCAGACGGAACCTCCGCAGTGATCGACCGAACACGAGGCGCCGGCGTGTGCATGTGCGCGTACGAGAGCGCGACGAGATCGCCTTCGAACGGCGTTCGACCGGTGAGCGTCTCGAACAGAACACAACCCAACGAATACAGGTCGGACCGACCATCCACGGCGTCGCCTCGTGCCTGTTCGGGTGACAGGTACCGAGCGGTCCCGATCGCCGTTCGCGTCGCCGTCAGCGCCTCCGGGGACAGGAGCTGAGAGATCCCCATGTCGGCGAGCTTCACACCTCCGCCGCGCGGCAGCAGAACGTTCGCCGGCTTCACGTCGCGGTGGATGACGCCGTGATCGTGCGCGAACGCGAGCGCCGACGCAACGGCGATCGCGATCACGGTCGCTCGTTGGGGCGCGAGCCGCCCCTCCTCGTCGAGGAGGTCGCGGAGGGTCGGTCCCTCGATGAGTTCCATCACGATGAATCGGTCGTCGCCGTCGACGCCCGCATCGAAGACGACGACGACGTTCGCGTGCTGGAGGCGCGCGAGGATCTGCGCCTCTTGTTCGAACCGGGCGATCGAGCGAGGGTTGCCGTCGTCTCGGAGCAGCTTGATCGCCACCGGCCTGCGCAGGCGCGTGTCCTCGCCGCGGCGGACCTCGGACATGAGACTTCGTCCGAGGACGCCCTCGAGTCGGTAACGGCCTGCGAGGAGCGGATGGGTCTCGATGATCGATCAGCCTCTCGTTCGTATGAGAACCCGAGGAAGTCTAGAGGTCGGGCCGTCGCGATCCTCGACTCAAGCCGGGCCCTGCCCGCACCGATGTAGTAACGCCCACAACGAGGCTGGGCCTCGTCACGAGGAGGAGACGAAAATGCTGGACATCGAGACCGCCGACGGCGTCGTAGACGCTGCCTCCCGCAGGCTTCAACGGCTCGACCGCTTCTCGCGATCCGCGCCGATCGGACGAGCGGAGCTCGCGACCATCGTGCTCCAGGGCCTTGCCGAGCTCGGAGCTCACGCGGACTGGACGGTCATGCCGAGTGTCACGCAGTCGGTCCTTCACCTCCTGAACGAAGACGAGCGCAAGCGATACGAGGAGTTTCAAGAGTCCGTCCGCCAAGCCGCCGAGAACGCCGCATCGCAGGAAGCGCAGCCATCCCCGGATTGGGGGATCTTGGGGCCGGTCGTCACGGAGATCGATCCGGCGCCGCGAGGCGACTCTCGCACGGTGATCTTCGACGACGTCCTCGTGGACGAGGACCTCGGACGAAGGGCCGCTGAGGCCATCGTCTACCAGCTGTACTACGAGATCGTCGACCGCGCCACGATCCTCGTCGAACGCTCGCCCGCGGCGAGGGAACGTCTCTGGCCACTCGTCTGGGCGGTCGCGGCCCTGATCCCGCCGCCCGATACGTCGCTGCGGGCGGTGGGGGCTGAGCCGAGGTAGGAAGCGCGCGAAGCTGAGGCGGTGAGCGTTGCCAACGGTTGTTATCAAGACCGGCCCTAGGGCCGGCCGGCGTGTTGGACTGGAACACGAGGTTTGCATCGGGCGCCAGGACGGCGATCTCGTCTTGGAGGATCCGGAGGTGTCGCGCCGCCACGCCGTGCTCCGCCGCTCCGGCGAATCCGTGATCGTCGAAGATCTCAGGTCGACGAACGGTACGTTCGTCAACGGCGAGAGGATCCGAAGTCCCAGAACGGTGCGGCCGGGTGATGAGCTGAGGGTTGGCCGGACGACCCTCGAGGTGGAGTCGGACCCGCGAGCCGATCACACGATCGTGTCGGAGCCGGACGACCGGCTCGACGACACGGTCGCGTTACCGGTGTTGCCGCCGAAGCCGATCCGATCCTCGCGCGTGCGACCGTCACGCGACCCTCGGACCGACTACGAAGACGCCACGCAGCCGCTGCCGTTTCGAGTGATCGAGCGGCGTCCGCGACCGGCGCGCTCGAAAGGCGGGTGGCTCGTTGTCGCGGCCCTCGTCCTGGCGGCCCTGGTGGGCTTCATCGCGTACGACCGTCTGGTCGAGCATCGGACGGAGAACGACTTCGCGGGAGCGGCCAACACGGCATGCGCTGCTGCCGCGGGACGATCGGATGCCGTCGACCTGAGCCGGGCGCCGACGCGCGGCGAACTCCGGCGTGCCCGGAACATCCGGCTCCAAGCGCTCGGCGCGATTCGTGCCCTTGGGCGGCCCGAACAAGATGCCGAGCTCGTGGCGAGGTTCGTGTCGGCGTTCGGGGAAACGAACGCATCGATCACGCGGTTCGAGAACGCGATCGGATCCGGCAAGCGCCAGGTCGCCCAGGCTCGAGGAACGCTTCGAGAACGCATACGGGACGAACGCGACCTCGCGACGAGGGCCGGAGTCGCTGCATGTGGGGGGCTTGCGTTCCGCTAGCCGGGCCACATCGTAGGAGCACGCACCTTTACCGAGCCCACCCCCGAGTGCTGCCCACTGCGCCCCCACGGGGGATGAGTCGTCGCTACTTGTCCACGAGTGCCTGGATCAGCCGGTTCAAGACGAGCCCGAGCTGGTAGGTCCCGAGTGCGATGGCGAGCGACGCCGTCACGACTAGCCCAATCAGGCCGACGATGCTGCCGATCCGAGTTTGCCACTGCGGTTCGGGCGAGGGAAGGACCCGAACGTACGCCGACTTGGGTTTCGGTTCGCGTTCGAGCGGCGCCGGCGGGGAGTGATCGTCCATTTGAGCCACACGTAGACGTCGGCATCGCAAGGCGAGAGGTTGAGCTGCCCATCCGATCGGCCGTCACCTGCGTCTCCGGACAAATCGGCCGTTCGGGCGCCTGCGTGGTGTCGGTGCGCCCGCGTAGCCTGAGCGATCCTCGAATACACGGGAGTGAGGACGATGTGGACCCTGGATGAGGCACTCGATCGCATCGAGAAGCTCACCGATGACGCGTTTGATTGGCTCGAGATCAACATCCGTCGCCTGGGGAGGCGGCTGACGAGGCGTCCGAACGCTCAGCCCTCTTCATCTGCCTCGTCAGACGACCGGGGCAAGGTCGAGACGACGAGCCGTCACGACTGACGCCGCACGACGGCCGATGTCGTAGGTCAGCTGAGCAGGAAGGATGCCGCGAACGCGGCCAGCCCCAACGGGATCAGCTTGAGGTCCCCGAGCGACGCCCCGAATGCGCCGAGCAAGAAGAGCACCACAGCCGCGATCAGTAAGAGTCCACCCAAGCCGAACCTTCTGCCGAACACC
>DATAEU010000102.1:0-10841 GCA_036257835.1 Actinomycetota bacterium
GCCGACGATCGAGGTCACCACGCCGACGGCGCGGACGAACAGCGGGAACATCACGCCCACGATCGCGCCCTGGGGCGTCCCCTTGAACGCGGCGGCGCCGAGGATCAGCGCGGCGACGAGCGTGACCTCGTACGACTCGAACAGGTCCGCCGCCATGCCGGCGCAGTCGCCGACGTTGTCGCCGACGTTGTCCGCGATCGTCGCTGCGTTGCGCGGGTCGTCCTCGGGGATGCCCTGCTCGACCTTGCCGACCAGGTCGGCGCCGACGTCCGCGGCCTTGGTGAAGATGCCGCCACCGACCCGCATGAACATCGCGAGGAGCGCGCCGCCGAACCCGAAGCCCACCAGCACGCTGGTGGCGTCCTGCTTGTAGATCATGAGGATCACGGTCGCGCCGAGCAGGCCGAGGCCAACCGTGAACATGCCGGCGACGCCGCCGGCCCGGAACGCGATGCGCAGCGCACGCCGCAACCCGGACTCGCGGGCCGCGTTGGCTACTCGGACGTTCGCGCGGACCGCGAGCCACATCCCGGTGAAGCCCGTCGTCGCCGAGAAGGTCGCGCCGAGGATGAAGGCCAGGGAGCGGCCGAACCGGATCATCAGGTCGCCGTGAACGGCGTTGTCGGGGACCGGAAGGGCGAAGAAGAGCGCGACCGCCAGCAGGCCGAGGAAAATGCCGACCGTTCGGAACTGGCGCTTCAGGTAGGCGCTGGCGCCGACCTGGATCGCGCGCGCGATATCGCGCATCTTCTCGGTCCCCTCCGCCGCACCGAGCACCTCACGAACCAGGTAATAGGCGAACGCGAGCGCAACGAGCGAGATGACGAGAACGACCCAGAGGGCCTTGTTCTCGAACGCGCCGAACACCGCGTCGATCGGCCCGCCCTCGGCCGCCAGGACGCCGAACATCGAACCTCCTCAGTCGAAGATCATGGGAAAACGCCGCTGGAGCGGCGGAAACCGGGAGATTCTAACGACTTCCCGCGAGGGCGCCCTCGGCCGTTCGACGGCTGTCGCCCCGCCGGACGCTACGTGACGCGTCGGAGCGCTATCGACCCTGCGATCCCGGCGAGAACCGCGGCGGCAAGGACGCCGACGGTCGCGTCGTACACGAGCCCGGCGGGCAGCGCAAGCCGCGCGATGAACAGCGACACGGCGAACGGCACGCCAGCGGCGGCCCCGAGGGCCGCGACGTGCGGCATCCGAACGCCGGCCGGGAGCCGCGCGAGGCCGGTTCGAACGGCGACCGCGGACGCGAGCCAGATCCCGACCGGTTTCCCGACGACACGGGCGACGAGGATCCCGATCGAGATGCGGCTGCCGAGCGCAGACCACACCTGCGGCGGCGCGAGCGACACGCCGGCGTTCGCGAGCGCGAACAGCGGGAGCACGACAAAGCTCGTCCAGGGGTGCAGCAGGCGCTCGGCGCGCGCGAGCGGCGAAACGGCCGCACGCGAGAGCGACGCGAGGTACAGCCACTGCGGCGCGTCGGCATCCGGCGGGTTCGGGTCGTCGACGGTCTCGTCCGCGATCCGATGCGCCTCCTCGCTCACGGCCTTCGGACGGTGGTGCGGCGTCGCGGGAACGAGCAGCGCCACGGCGACGCCAGCGAGCGTCGGTGTGGCACCCGACCGCTCGAGCGCGACCCACAGCACGATCCCGAGCACCACGTACGCGGCCGTCGCACGGACGTCGATCCACTGGAGGAGCGCGATCAGCGCGATCGCCGCCGCGGCGACCCCGAGCGCGGCCCAGTGCACGTGCGCGGTGTAGAAGATCGCGATCACGACGATGCTGCCCAGGTCGTCGACGATCGCGATCGCCAACAGGACGGCCTTCAACCCTGTCGGCACGCGCCGTCCGGCGAGCACCAGCACGCTCAGCGCGAGCGCGAGGTCGGTCGGCATCGCGATCCCCCAACCGTCGACCGCGTCCGAACCGACGATCGCGACGTAGATCAACGCCGGCACGATCATCCCGCCGAGCGCCGCGAGGACGGGCAGCGTGGCCTCGCGGGGACGGCGGAGCTCTCCCGTCACGAGCTCTCGCTTGATCTCGAGGCCGACCACGAAGAAGAACAGCGTCATCAGGCCCTCGGTCACCCACTCGCGGAGCGTGAGGTCGACCGAAGCCGAACCGACGCCGATCGACAGGTGCGTCGACCAGATGCTGTGGTACGAGGCGCTCCACGACGAGTTCGCCCAGATCAAGGCGGCCAGGGCAGCGCCGATCAGTACGAGCGCGCCGGACGTCTCCTGTTGGAGGAACGACTGGAGCGGCTGGACGACCAGGCGGGGAACCGGTCGGTCGGTGCGCGACCACGGCAGGCTGATACCGCCGTCCGCGCCGGTTCGGTCGGTTCTGGACAGCGCAGCCTCCGTGCCGACCAGGCTTCCCGGCGCACCGACGGTCCGGGGCATCCTACCGGAGGAGACCGTTACGAAGTCGCAGCGAGCGCATGAACCTGGGGTGGTTGTGAACCCCATCCGGCACCGGTAACCTCTGCCGCGTTTTGGCTGAAGGCCGTCATCGTTCGGCTCCCCCTCGGAAACTCAAGCCCGTGGTGTGGATCGTTCCGGTCGTGCTCGTCGCACTCGGCGTGCTCGGCTTCGTGCTGTTCCGCGGCGGCGGCGCGAGCCTCATCCCCGGTGGACCGGACAACACGATCCCGGACTTCGCGTTCAAGCAGGGCAAGACCAGCGCGGTCGCTGTGAAGGAGGAGAAGAAGAAGTCGGTTCCGGCGAGCGCCGAGACAGCGGCGGCCGACGTCAAGACCGCGATGACCACGCTGTACACCGAGGCGTTCCTCGACCCGGCCAACTGGCGCGACGGCTCGTACGACGAGGTCTGGCCGGTGTTCTTCGACAACGCGATGGGGCCCGCCCAGCAGGACGCCTCGACGCTGACCGTCGGCACCGGCGGCGGCAACACGTTCACGAGGATCGCCCAGCCGAAGGGCCGGCTCAACGTGAAGGTGCTGCTGAACGACAAGGACGAGGTCGCGACGGCCGTCGCCATCGTGAAGTTCTCCGCCGTCGGAACGCGCAAGGACGGCAAGCTCACCGTGTTCCACAGCACCGGCCAGTACTTCCTGCGTCCCGGCGACGGCGCGTGGCAGGTCTACTCCTTCGACGTGAAGCGCGCCGACCAGGTCAAGGAGCCCAAGCCGACGGCCGGACCGTCAGGAAGCTCGTCGTGAGGCTCACCCGCCGCGCGTGGATCTCGCTGCTCGGGCTGATCGCATTCACCGCCGGTAGCATCGCCGGGGCGGTTACGTCGGGCGGAGGAACGATCGCCCAGGCACAGAGCGCGTCGCCGAGCATCGAGATCGGCAAGGCGCACGCAAACTACGTGCCGACGCTGGACGGTAAGTCGCCGATCTTCATCTTGCTCCTCGGCTCCGACGCGCGGCCGGGCGAGCCGGTCAACGGTGAGCGCACCGACTCGATCCACATCCTCGCGATCAACCCGGCCAAGCATCGCGCCTCGATCGTCGGCTTTCCGCGCGACTCGTACGTGCCGATCCCCGGCCACGGCACCAACAAGATCAACACCGCGATGTTCTACGGCGGGCCATCGCTCGCGGTGCAGACGGTCGAGGACCTGACGGGGATCAAGCTCGACTACTACGCGCTGACGTCGTTCGTCGGCTTCCAGGGCATGATCAACGGCATCGGCGGTTTGACCGTCGACGTCCCGTTCTCGATGCACGACACCTACTCGCGGGCCGACTTCGAGCCGGGCGTGCAGACGCTCGACGGTGGACAGGCGCTCGCGTTCGCCCGCGACCGGCACAGCCTCCCGGAAGGCGACTTCGGCCGCTCGGAGAACCAGGGCCGGCTGATGATCGCGTCGCTGATGCAGTTCCGGAAGCAGTTCGGCAAGGATCCGAGCCGTGTGCTGACGTGGCTCGGCGCGGGCCTGCGGAACCTCACGACGAACGTGCCGCTCGACCAGCTGCTGTCGCTCGCCTTCACTGCGTCGACGATCAACCCGAAGCACGTCACCAACGTCGTGCTCCCGGGGACGATCGGGATGGCGGGCTCGTCGTCGATCGTCAATCTCACCTCGCAGGCGACGGCGATCT
This sequence comes from Actinomycetota bacterium, assembly GCA_036257835.1. Classification (GTDB taxonomy): domain Bacteria; phylum Actinomycetota; class UBA4738; order UBA4738; family HRBIN12; genus DATAEU01. Next base: position 4,088 of record DATAEU010000102.1, read on the forward strand.
TCGACGACCTCAAGAACGACGGGATCGTGAGCAAGAAGAACATCCCGCCCAGCCCGAACGCCTCGATCCTCGGCGGGTAGCGCCCGCCACACTCAGCGCGTCACGACGTATCCGACGTACGCCGCGTAGAAGATCCCTTGGGCGAGGAGCAGCCGGGCGGCCAGCTGCCCGCGCAACCGGAGCGTGGCGTACAGCACCGAACCGGCGACGAGCGCGATGCAGGCGGAGACGAGACCGGCGTGCGCCAGGTGCCACGGCGTCAGCAACAGCCCGACGGTCACCGGGAACGAGGACTGGAACACCATCGCGCCCGTCATGTTGCCGAGCGCGAGCGTGTCTTTGTTGCGCCGGACCCAGATGATGCTGTTGAACTTCTCGGGCAGCTCGGTCGCCAGCGGGGCCAGCAGGAGCGAGAACACCAGGTGCGGGACGCCGAATCGGTCGCCGAGCACCTCGACGCCGGAGACGAACAGGCGCGCGCCACCGACGATGAGCACGAGCGCGAGGAAAACCTGCACGAAGCTCGGCCAGCGCGGCGACGCTTTCGACCAGGGCTCGAGCCCGCGCATCGCGCCGCGGAACCAGCGCCACACGTAGAGCGGCTTGATCTCGGTCTCGGCCTCCTCCTCGAGCCGCGCCCCGCCCGGCGCCGCGAAGTGGCGGCGCACGTAGAACACGTAGCCGACGAGCAGCACGACGGCGAGCGCCCAGTGGAGCGGCGGCACGTGAATCAGCCCGGCGAGGACGCCGAGCGCGTACATGACGAGGAAGTACGCGAGGTCTTGCCGCAGGACGGCACGATCGCCGATCAGCTCGGTCGGACGGCCGCGCGTCCGCGCGAAGATCAGCGTCGCTGTCCCGAGGACGAACATCGCGAGCGTCGTCAGCATGAACGGCGCGCCGAGGATTGCGCCGATCCCGATCGCCTCGCCGGTGCTGCTGCCCGACACGATGGCCACGATCGGCAGGAGCGTTTCCGGGAGCGCGGTCCCGACGGCCGCGAGCACGCTGCCGACGGCACCCTCCGACAGGCCGAACCCCTCGCCGAGCCACTCCACGCCGTTGGTGAACAGCTCGGCGCCGGCCAGGATCACGAACAACGCGACGACGAGCTCGGCGATGGCCATGCCCGCATCCTCGCAGCCCGGCGAGCGTGGCGTCTGCTACGGTGGAGCGCGTTCGGAGGGGAGTAGTCCCAAGCGGACCACGGCGTCATCACGGCCGCGAGCGCGGCCCGCTCGGTCCCTCGCGTGTCGAGGACGAGACCTCCGGCCTGGTGCAGGCTGGAGGAGGATCGGCTCGGTGACGACACCTCGACAGGACCTCCGTGACATCCATCCGTCCCGGCAGCGGCTCGCGCTGGCGATCGCGTTCGGAGCCGCGGTCCCGGCGCTGGTGCTGCGGCTCGGCGGCGGGCACGTCGCCGATCCGCCCGCGGCGCTCCTCTACGGGCTCGCGATCGTCGGTGCGGCGTTCCTCTTGTCCTGGGCCGCCGAGGTCGCCCAGCTCGACATCTCCGCGGGCCTCGCGATCGCGCTGCTCGCGTTCATCGCGGTCCTGCCCGAGTATGCGGTCGACATGGTCTTCGCGTTCAGGGGCGGCAACGCCGTGCAGGCGTACGGTGCGGCGTGCGCGCCTCCCGGGGCTACCGGACCGACCGACTGCTCCCTGGCCCTCGCGAACATGACCGGCGCCAACCGGCTGCTCATCGGCCTCGGGTGGTCGATGGTCGTGTTCATCGCCTGGTGGCGGATCCGCAGGACGCGACCCGGCGTGAGGGCCACGGAGGTGCGCCTCGAACGCTCCCACGCGGTCGAGGTCTCTTTCCTCGGCCTCGCGACCGTGTACTGCCTGACGCTGCCGTTCAAACACTCGATCACGCTGGTCGACGCGGCGGTGCTGGTCTCGATCTTCGCCGCGTACACGTGGCGGATCTCGAGGGCGCCGGCCGAACCACCGCACCTCGTCGGTCCGGCCCGGTACCTCGGGGGGCTGCGCGCCGGCCTTCGGCGCGCGTGGGTGGTCGGGCTGTTCGTCGTCTCGGCCGGCGTCATCCTGTTGTGCGCCGGCCACTTCGCCGAGGCGCTCGTCGCGACGGGACACGACCTCGGGATCAGCGAGTTCTTCTTGGTGCAGTGGCTGGCGCCGCTCGCGTCCGAGGCGCCCGAGCTGCTGGTCGCCGGGATGTACGCGTGGCGGCTCAACACCAACGCCGGGCTCGGAACGCTCGTCTCATCGAAGGTGAACCAGTGGACGCTGCTGGTCGGGACGCTGCCGGTCGTGTTCGCGATCGGCGTCGGCGGGTTCCACGGCCTGCCGATCGACCCGCACCAGCGCGAGGAGCTGTTCCTCACGGCGGCGCAGTCGTTCTTCGCCGTCGCCGTCGTGGGGACGCTGTCGATCTCGACGCGCGAGGCGCTGATGCTGTTCGGGCTGTTCTGGGCACAGTTCGTGATCGGCGTGATCGTGCCGGACTCGTTCGGGGGGCGCGAGCTGCTGATCGTGGGCGCCGCGTACCTGGTCCTGGGTCTGTGGATCTTCACGCGCGATCGACTACTCATCGCGCCGCTGCTGCGAGACGGGTTCCGCACGCCCTACGCGGAGCTCGCGTCCATCCGTCGACGGGAGGGGGTCGAGGTCGGACGTCAGGCGCCCGGCGCACCGAACCCGACCGCGTAGCATCGTCGCGTGGACGATCCGCGCGCCTTCCTGACCTCGCTCGACCAGGGCGAGTCGCTCGTCCACGTTCGCGAGCTCGCGGCGCGCACGCCGGCGCCGCGGCCGTTCCCCGACGACGTTCCGCAGGTGCTGGTCGACCGATTCGGACTCGTGGGTGTCGAGGGCCTGTACGAGCACCAGGCCGCGGCGCTCGACCTCGTCCGCGGCGGACGGAACACGATCATCGCGACGGGCACCGCCTCGGGGAAGACGCTGGTGTACAACACCGCGTTCGCGTCCGAGGTCCTGAACGACCCGAAGCGCTCGGCGTTCTATCTCTTCCCGACGAAGGCACTCGCCCGGGATCAGCTGCGGCAGGTGCGCGAGCTCAGGCTGCCGCAGCTCAAGGCTGCCGTGTACGACGGCGACACGCCGCAGGCCGAGCGCCCCCTGATCCGCCGGAACGCGAACCTCGTGATGACGAACCCGGACATGCTTCACGCGGCGATCCTGCCGGACCACGCGCGGTGGGCCGACTTCTTCCTGCGCCTCTCGCTGGTCGTCGTCGACGAGGCGCACGTCGCGCGCGGCGTGTTCGGCTCGCACGTCTCGATGGTGCTCCGGCGGCTCCGACGGCTCGTCGCCCACTACGGCGGCGAACCGCGATTCGTGCTCGCGAGCGCCACCGTCGGCAACCCGGCCGAGCTCGCCGAGCGGCTGGTCGGCGTCCCCTTCGACGCCGTCACGCAGGACGCGTCGCCGGCCGGCGCGAAGACGTTCGCGCTCTGGAACCCGCCGGTGATCGATGAGGAGACCGGCGCGCGCCGAAGCGCCCTCACCGACGCCTCGATCCTGCTCGGACGGCTGGCCGAGGACGGCGTGAAGTCGATCGGCTTCGCCCGTTCGCGTCGGGCGGCCGAGCTCCTCGCCGAGTTCACGCGCCGGGAGCTGCCCGGCGAGCTCAAGCGCAAGGTCAAGTCCTATCGCGCCGGCTACCTGGCCGAGGACCGCCGCGAGCTCGAGCGGCAGCTCTCGACCGACGAGCTCCTGGCCGTCGCGTCGACCAACGCGCTCGAGCTCGGGATCGACATCGGCTCACTCGGCGCGGCCGTGCTCGTCGGCTACCCGGGAACACGCGCGTCGATGTGGCAGCAGGCCGGACGCGCCGGGCGCCGATCGTCGGGCTCCCTCGCGGTACTGGTTGCACAGGACGACCCGCTCGACCAGTATCTCGTGCAGCACCCGGCCGACCTGTTCGACAAGCCGGCCGAGGCTGCGGTCATCGACCCGACGAACCCGTTCGTCCTCGAGCCGCACCTGTTGTGCGCGGCGCGCGAGTACCCGCTCGCCGAGGAGGAGCTCCCGTTCTTCGGCGACGCCGCGCCGCCGGCCGTCGAGCGGCTCGAGGCGAGCGGACGGCTCGCGCGCCGCCGCGGCACGTGGCATCACGTCGGCCGCCAGAGCCCGCATCGGGCGGTCGATATCCGCAGCGCCAGCGGCCACCTCTTCTCGATCGTGATCGAGGACACCGGCGAGCTGCTCGGCACCGTCGACGAGTCGCGCGCGTACTACCACGTGCACCCGGGCGCCGTGTACCTGCACCAGGGCGAGCAATTCGAGGTCCGCAACCTCGACCTCGCGACGCGCGTCGCGCTCGTCCATCGCGTCGATCCCGACTACTACACGCAGTCGCGCGACACCACGGACATCGAGGTGGTCGTCGCCGACGAGGAGGGACGCACCGGCGACGTGCCGACCTTCTACGGCACGGTGCGCGTGACCAACCAGGTCGTCGGGTTCGTCCGCAAGCACGTCGCCACCGGCGAGACGCTCGAGGTCGTTCCGCTCGGGATGCCGCCGCAGCAGCTCGAGACCAAGGCGGTCTGGTGGGCGATCCCGAACGCGACGATCGCGCGCGCGGCGATCGCCGCGAGCGATGTTCCCGGCGCCGCGCACGCGGCCGAGCACGCCGCGATCGGCCTGCTGCCGCTCGTCGCCACGTGCGACCGGTGGGATGTCGGCGGCGTCTCGACCGCGTTCCACCCGGACACCGGCGGCTGCGCGATCTTCGTCTACGACGGCTACCAGGGCGGTGCCGGGATCGCCGAGCGCGGGTTCCGGCAGGCCGAGCGGTTGCTGCGCGCGACCCTCGAGACCGTCCGGAGCTGCCCGTGCAGCACCGGCTGTCCCTCGTGCGTGCAGTCACCGAAGTGCGGCAACGGCAACGAACCGCTCGACAAGGCGGGCGCCGTCGCGCTGCTCGCCGCGATCCTTGGGGAGGCGTGGGGATGACGCGGGAGCTGTACATCGCGGTGGTCGGCGCCTCGGCGGCAACACCGGCGGAGCACGCGCTCGGCGAGCAGGTGGGTCGGCTGATCGCCGAGCGCGGCGCCGTCCTCGTCTGCGGTGGGCTCGGCGGCCTGATGGAGGCCGCGGCCGGCGGGTGCGCGGCGGCCGGTGGCACCTCGATCGGGATCCTCCCGACGATCGACCGCGCCGAGGCGAACCCCTACCTCACCGTGGCCGTCGCGACCGGCATGGGCGAGGCCCGCAACGCCATCGTCGTTCGAACCGCCGACGCGGTGATCGCGATCGGCGGCGAGTTCGGGACGCTCTCGGAGATCGCGCTCGCCCTCAAGATGGGCAAGCCCGTGGTCGGGCTCGGGACGTGGGAGCTCGCGAAGCAGGGTGGCCGCGTCGAGGCGTTCACCGAGGCGACGACTCCGGAGGATGCCGTGACGACGGCGATGGCGGCCGCCGAGCTCGAGCGCACGTCCTGACCTCGCGCCCCGATGGATCCGACCGGCGTACGCCGTAGCCCGATCCGGGCTGCGTCTCGGCCGAAAGTCCGACCACGAAGTGCCGTACAGGGCCGAAGGACCGATTGACCAAGGGGAGGCCGTTCGCCGACGCTGACGGGCGTCGGCCGGCGCCACAAGCGCCGGGAGGAGCGGACAGTGAGGATTCGATGACCGATGGAACGATCTCCACGATCGTCAGTCTCCTCGTCGGCATGTTGGCGACGAGCGTTGCGGCCGTTGTTGTCTCGCGGACGCGGGAACGAGAGCGCGGACGAGAAGCCGAGCACCAGGCCCTGGCTCTGCGTGACGCCCGACTTCGTGCCGAGCTCCGATTCCTGGAGGTCCACGTTGGGGGGCTCCGGACGCAGATCGCGGTCCTTCAGAAACAACGCACGAATCTCGTCGCGATGGTCGAGGCCGCGCGCGCGCGGAGCGATCCTTCGGCTGCGATTGCCGAGGGTGCGTTGAGGCGCGCCCACGCACAACCGCGCAACGAGCTGACCCGGCGGCTCGAGCGCGCCGGCGACGCCCAGGTGATCCCCTTCCCGTTCCTGGCGGACGCCGGGGACTGAGCGCTCGGTCCGCGCGCCGGGCGTCAGGGCTCCAGCTCGAGGATGATCTCGTCCGTGATGGGCACACCACCGACACCGACCAGCGGGATCGACGGCTTCAGCACGCGGGAGTCCGCGACGGCGTCCTCGCGCACCTCGGTCACGCGGAAGCCGAGGTGCTGGTAGAAGGCGATCGCCGGCTGGTTGTCGTTGGTCGTCATGACGCGCACGGTCGAGACCGCGGCGGCGTGGGCCCGCTCGATCGCCGCGAGCATCAGGGCTGTGCCGATCCCCTCTCGTTCGCGCAGGGCGTCGATCGTGACGACCTCCAGCGCATCGTTCTGCACGTCGAACGTGAGGAGTCCGACGCGCGATCCGTCGTCGTCCTGGGCGACGAACCCGTCCAGCTCGGTCGGGCGCCACACGACGCCGTGACCGACGGCCGTCTCGTCGCCCCAGCGCTCGAGTATCAGCGAGCGCACCCAGTCGCGTTCGTCGGGCCGGAGCGGACGGACGCGTACTCCCATCGTCAGGCGGAGGCTCGGGGTCGGCGGAGGAACGCAGCGACCGTCGAGCGCTCCCCCGGCGTGAGCCCGAACACGACGATCGCCGGCAGGTAGACAATCCCGCCGACCGCCGCCGTCCCGAGCAGGTCCACCGGCCACGCGGATCCGGCGAGCACCAGATGCGCGGCCACCATCGCGACACCGGTGATCGCCGCGGGGATCAGCAGCCGCGCGTACC
>DATAEU010000108.1:0-14290 GCA_036257835.1 Actinomycetota bacterium
CCCCACTGCTGCCTCCCGTAGGAGTCTGGGCCGTGTCTCAGTCCCAGTGTGGCTGGCCGTCCTCTCAGACCAGCTACCCGTCGTCGCCTTGGTGGGCCGTTACCCCACCAACAAGCTGATAGGCCGCGGGCCCATCCCAGACCGCCGGAACTTTCCCAATCGGACCATGCGATCCGATCGGAGTATCCGGTATTAGCTCCGGTTTCCCGGGGTTATCCCAGAGTCTGGGGCAGGTTGCCCACGTGTTACTCACCCGTTCGCCGCTCTCCCCTCACCAGGGTTACCCCTGGAGAGGTTCCCGCTCGACTTGCATGTGTTAGGCGCGCCGCCAGCGTTCGTCCTGAGCCAGGATCAAACTCTCCGTAGAGATGGACGAATCGGCCTTCGGGCCGGCTTCGCTTGCTTCGTTGGAGTCGGCCTCACGGAGCTGGCATCGCCCCGATCGGCCCTTATCGGACCCTGACGGATCCAGTGTTTCGTGTACGACCGTCTCGCGTGCCGACCCGGCGAACCGGATCGTCCCACTTGACGGGAACGCACTGGCTTTTGGCACACTGTTCAGTTCTCAAGGTGCGAGCGCGCAACCCAAGGAGGGATCCTCCGAAGGGGGGTCGCGCCAACCGCTTATCTTAGGCACGTGCCGGAAGGGCGTCAACTCGCCGGGCCGTCAACCGGCCGCTTCGACGCGCGTGCCGATCTCCGAGGACGGGCCCGAGGCCGGCATCCCGTCGTCGTGTGCCTCGAAGCACGCTACACGATGCGGACGAACCGGCGCCGACCGACGGACAGGACGCTCCCGGCCACCCGGCCGACGTCGACCTCGAGGTCCCGGACGACCTCGCCGTTGATGCGGACGCTGCCCGCCTGAAGCTTGCGTCTCGCGTCCGAGCTGGACGACGCGAGGCCGACGTCCGCGAGGAGCCTCGGCAGGAAGACGACGCCGTCCGCCACGGCCGCCGCCGGCAGCGGGATCTCCTCGACCTCGGATGGAAGCTCGTGGTCGCGGTGGACATGCTCGAACCGGTGCTCGGCGGCCTCCCCCTCGCCCGCGCCGTGGTAGAGGTCGACGACCTCCCGCGCCATCCGGCGCTTCTCGGCCCATGGATCGCGGGAACCGTCGCCCACCCCCATGTCGGCCTCTGTGGGGTCGCCGAAGAAGTCGAGCGCCAGCTTGCGGTACTCGGCGATCAGCCCGTCGGGGACGCGCACGAGCTTGCCGAACATTGCGTCCGGCTCGTCCGTGATCCCGATGTAGTTCTCGAGCGACTGACTCATCTTGTTGACGCCGTCGGTCCCAATCAGGAGCGGCATCGTGAGGGCGACCTGGAGCTCCTGGCCGAAATCACGCTGCAGGTCGCGCCCGACCAGGAGGTTGAACAGCTGGTCGGTCCCGCCGAGCTCGACGTCCGCCTCAACGGCGACCGAGTCGTACCCCTGCAGCAACGGATACAGGAACTCGAGGATCGAGATCGGCCGGCCCGCTGCGAACCGTTTGGCGAAGTCGTCGCGCTCGAGCATCCGCGCGACCGTCGCCGAGGCGGCAAGCTCGAGCAGGCCCTCACTGCCGAGCGTCTCGAGCCACTCCGAGTTGTACCGGACTTCGGTGCGCTCACGGTCGAGGATCAGCCAGAACTGCTCGAGCACCCGGTCGGCGTAGCGCCGCACCACGTCTTTATCGAGCCGCGGCCGGGTCTCCGACCTGCCTGAGGGGTCGCCGACGCGGGCGGTGAAGTCGCCCACGATGAGGACGGCCACGTGGCCGGCGTCCTGGAACTGGCGAAGCTTCCGAAGGACCACGGCCCAGCCGAGCGTGACCTGTGCGGCCGTCGGATCGAGTCCGAGCTTCACGCGCAGCGGGCGACCGAGCCGGAGCTTGTCGTCGAGCCCGTCCGCCGGAACGACCTCGGCGGCGCCGGCGAGGAGCCTCGCGCGAACGTCAGGCTCGGTCATCGGAAGGCCGATGCTATCAGTGCCGATGCAGCCGCCCGCGTATCATCCGCGCATGACGACCCCCTCACCGGGGCCCTCCGCGCAGCGTTCCCGGCGCGCGTCGGTGCGTCTGGATCGGATCCTCGCCGGCGTCGTCGTGCTGGGGGCGCTCGCGTCCGCGTGCCATCTGCCGGATCTGGCCCACGAGCGTGCGAAGGCGCCCGCGCTGCAGCAGACGTCGTTCGTCTACGCGTCCGACGGGACGCTGATCACGTCGCTTCACGCCGCCGAGGACCGGGTGATCGTGCCGTCGAAGAAGATCCCCGAGGTCCTGCGCGACGCCGTGATCGCGATCGAGGACAAGCGCTTCTACGACCATCACGGCGTCGACCTCAAGGCGCTGATGCGCGCGGCTTATGTCGACGCGACCTCCGGACGCATCGTCGAGGGCGGCTCGACGATCACGCAGCAATACGTGAAGCAGACATACGTCGGGGACGAGCGGACGCTGTCGCGCAAGATCGAAGAGGCGTACCTGGCCTGGCAGCTGGAGGACAAGCTGAGCAAGGACCAGATCCTGACGAAGTACCTGAACACCGTGTACTTCGGGAACGGTGCCTACGGGATCCAGGCCGCGGCCCAGACGTACTTCGACCGCCCGGCGACGGACCTGACGCTCTCACAGTCGGCGCTGCTCGCCGGTCTGATCCGGGCGCCGAACGACTACGACCCGGTCTCGCACCCGAACATCGCGACGCGCCGGCGCAACCAGGTCCTGAGCAGCATGCTGAACCTCGGGATGATCGACGCGTCGCAGGTCACTCACGCGAGCGACCGGCCGGTCCACGTCCACACGGCGCAGCCCGCCGCACAGCACTACGTCGCGCCGTACTTCGTCGACTACGTCAAGCAGTGGTTCCTGTCCAACCCCCGCTTCGGCAAGACGGTGCAAGAGCGCTACGACCTGTTGTTCAAAGGTGGGCTGCGGATCACGACGACGATCGACCCGAAGCTGCAGCAGCAGGCCGAGACGGCGGTCCACTCGATCCTCCTCTACCCTTCGGACCCGTACGCCGCGATGACGGTCGTCGATCCGAGGACCGGTTTTATTAAGGCCATGGTCGGCGGCCGGGACTACTGGAGCGAGAAGGATCGCTTCGCGCGGATCAACCTCGCGACGGGGGGCACGACCGGGCGGCAGGCGGGCTCCTCGTTCAAGCCGTTCGCCCTGGTCGCGGCGCTCGAGCACGGGATCTCGCCGAGCCAGTCGTTCGACGGGTCCTCCGTCTCGGTCCCGCTCGGCGACGGCACGGTGTGGACGCCCGGCAATGCCGAGGGCGGCAGCTACGGCTACCTCTCGATGGAGAGCGCGACGATCTACTCGGTCAACATCGCGTACGTGAACATCGAGAAGGCGATCGGCGGCGGCGACATCTACCTCGGTGCCCGGCGCGTCGTCGACACCGCGAAGCGGATGGGCATCCGGTGCTGCACCCGCACGACGTCCCCGAGGACGCCTCTGCAGGGGGTGCCGTCGGCCGTGCTCGGCACGAACGAGGTCAACACGCTCGAGATGGCGTCGGCGTACGGGACCCTCGCCGACGGGGGGCTGCACGTGATGCCGACCCCGGTCGCGAGCGTAACGACCGCCGAGGGCAAGGTGCTTTACCAGGCGCAGGCGCAGCCGGAGCCGGTCGTGAACCCGTCGGTCGTGACCCTCGCCGATCAGATCCTGCAGAAGGTCGTGCTGTACGGCACCGGAACCGCGGCCAACATCGGCCGGCCGCAGATCGGCAAGACCGGGACGGCGCAGAACTACAGCGACGCCTGGTTCGTCGGCGCCGTCCCCCAGCTCGTCGCCGCCGTCTGGGTCGGCTTCCCGCAGGGCCAGGTGTCGATGTGTTGCGGCCGGACGCGCATCAGCCCCGTCTACGGCGGCACGTGGCCCGCGCAGATCTGGCGCGCGTTCATGGTGAACGCGACCGCGCACCTGCCCGCGAAGCGGTTCCCCACGTCCGACATCCGATACGTGACGATCTCGATCGACATCACGCAGGGTTGCCTCGCCAACGAGTACACCCCGCCACAGGACATCCACACCGAGCAGTACGTCGTCGGAACCGAGCCGCACCTCAGGGTCTGCAGGGAGCCGAGCTCGTACCAGACGCTCGCGGTCCCATCCGTCGTCGGGCTCCGGCAGGACCAAGCGGTGGCGGCGCTCCAGAACGCCGGGTTCACGGTGAAGCTCCGCTACGACCCCAGCTCGACGCAGCGCAACGGCTTCGTGATCGGCCAGGACCCGTCGGGCGGTGAGCGGGCGCAGCAGACGAGCACCGTGACGATCACGATCTCGGGCACGGACCGCACCACGACCGGCGTCCCGGACGTCGTCGGCATGACGCTCGACCGCGCGACGACCGCGCTCGCGAATGCCGGATTCGAGGTCAGCGTCACGAAGGATCGGCAGTGCAACCGGGCCGACACGGGATGCGACTACCGGAAGGGCGTCGTGTGGTCCCAGTCGCCCGCCGCCGGCAATGACGCGACGACGGGCACGACGGTCGTCGTCACCGTCAACCCCTGACGCGAGCCGGTCGCGAGACGAACCGGTCACCCCGCACGACGAACCGCCAGGGAAGCTCGGCCGCGCGCCGGATCCCGACCCGCGGCGTCACCTCGACGCCACCCGCGGGGACCGGCGCACCCTCGTGCAGGGCCAGGGGGGATCCGCGGACGAGATCGTCACCATTGTTGGTGCGGTCGACGCCGAGCGCACGGCACAGCTTGCCCGGTCCCGAGCAAAGCGCGCGCTCGTCCTCGATCCCGCGGAGCGCACGCATCTCCGCGAGGCCCTCGAGCGGCTCGGCGGCGCGCAGCAGGACCGCGCTCCCTTCGCCGTTCGCGCCGGTGACGACGTTCATGCAGAAATGCATGCCGTACGTGAAATAGACATAGAGACGCCCAGGCGGTCCGAACATCACCTCCGTCCTGGCGGTGCGGCCGTGGAACGAATGGCTCGCTGGATCGTCGTCCTGGTAGGCCTCGGTCTCGACGAGCCGCACGAGGAGCCGGGCCCCGGTCGGAAGGGTTCGAACGAGCACGCGGCCGAGGAGGTCCGGCGCGACCTCGGTCGAAGGCCGGCCGAAGAAGGACCTGGGGAGGCGGCGCCCGGCGGGGATCACCGTCCGCGGAGAGCGTCCTTGCGAAGGAACCGGCGGAGCTTCGCGAGCGGCCACGTGTTGACGACGTCGTCCTTCGTCAGCCACCCACGCTGCGCCGTCGCGACACCGAACCGCATGTGTGACAGGTGCCCGACGGCGTGCGAATCGGTGTCGACGGCGAACTTCACGCCGTGGCGCTTGGCCCACAGGATGTGCTCGTCGCGTAGGTCGAGCCGGTCGGGGAAGCCGTTGACCTCGAGCGCCGTGCCGGTTCGCGCCGCCGCCGCGAACACCTCGTCGAGGTCGTACTCGATCGGCTGCCGCTTCCCGATCAGGCGCGCCGTCGGATGGCCGATGACGTGGACGCCGGGGTTCTCCATGGCGCGGACGATGCGTCGCGTCATCTCATCCTTCGACTGCTTGAAGTGCGAGTGCACGGACGCCACGCACACATCGAAGCTGGCGAGGAACTCCCCCGGCCAGTCGACGTTGCCATCGGGGTCGATGTTCAACTCGGTCCCGTGCAGAAGCGTCATCTTTGGGTACCGGGCCTGGAGCTCGCGCAGCTGCCGGCGCTGCACGAGCATCTTCTCGTCGGTCATCCGCTGCATGTACAGGTTGGGGGCGTGATCCGTCACGGCGCAGTACGCGTACCGGAATCCGGCGGCCGAGTCGAGCATCTCCTCGAGTGAGGCCAGCCCGTCAGTGAGGTTGGTGTGCGTGTGCAGGTCGCCCTTGATCTGCTTCTGCGTGAGTACGTCCGGCAGGTCACCCTCGAGCGCGGCCTCGACCTCGCCGCGGTCCTCCCGAAGCGTCGGCGGGATGTATGGAAGCCCGAGCCGCTCGTACACGACCTCCTCCGTCTCCGCCGCGATGAGCTCGCCGTCCTCGGCGTGGAACAGACCGTACTCGGACAGCTTGAGGCCCTTGCGCACCGCCATCTCGCGGATGCGGACGTTGTGCGCCTTCGAGCCCGTGAAGTAGATCATCGCCGCGCCCCACACGGCGGGCTCGATCACTCGCAGGTCGACCTGCAGGCCTTCGGTCGTGACGATGGACGACTTCGTCGGGCCCTTGGCAAGGATCCGCCCGACGTGCGGCAGCGCCGTGAACCGGTCCATGATCGGTTCCGCGTCGGTGCTCGCGACGAGCAGGTCGACGTCCCCGATCGTCTCCGCCATCCGGCGCAACGACCCGGCGTAGTCGGCCCGCAACACCTGTTTCAACGCACGGAGCTCGGCCAGGAGCTCCTCGGCCGCGTCGAGGGCGAGGTTCACGAGGACGCGTCCGCCGGACGCGCTCATCTGCGCGATGCTCCGTCGGATGTTCTCGGCGGTCTTCGGTCCGAACCCCTTCACGTCGGCGAGCCGGTCGGCGTCGATCGCGTCGAGCAGTTGTTCGACCGAGGCGATGCCGAGGTCGCGGTAGAGCACGTGCGCCTTCTTCGGGCCCAGCCCGGGCACGCCCATCATCTGCCGGACCCCGTCCGGGATCTGCTCACGGAGCTCCTCGAGCGCCTCGACCCGGCCGGTCGTGACGAACTCGACCACCTTCTCGCCGATCGATTTGCCGACGTTCGGGATGCCGAGGATCCCCTTGGCGTCGAGCGTCGCGACGTCCGCGTGGTAGCCGCCGATCGAACGCGCGGCCTTCTCGTACGAGCGCGGCTTGTACGGATCCGACGAGGTGATCGACAGGAGCTCCGCGTATTCGAGGAGCGCGGCCTCGACTGCGTCGTTCGAACGGGGCACGGTCCGATGCTACCCGAGGGCCGCGCTCAGACCGTCTCGAGCAGCCAGAGGAGCAGCGCCTTCTGCGTGTGCATCCGGTTCTCGGCTTGCTCCCACACGGCCGAGTGCGGTCCGTCGATCACCTCGTCGGTGATCTCCTGGCCGCGGTGCGCCGGAAGACAGTGCAGCACGGTGACGTCGTCCTTGGCGAGCCCGACCTTGCGCTGGTCGAGCTGGTAGGCCGGGAAGATCAGCGCCCGCTCGTCGGCCTCGGCCTCCTTGCCCATGCTGGCCCAGACGTCGGTGTACAGGACGTCCGCGTCCCGGCAGGCCTCGAGCGGATCGTTGAGGACCTCGACCGAGCCGCCGGTCTGCGCGGCGATCTCCTTGGCTCGCTGCACCATCTGCGGGATCGGCTCGAACCCCGGCGGTGTCGCCGTCCGCACCCGCATCCCGGCCTTGGCGCCTCCGAGCAGCAGCGAATGCGTCACGTTGTTGCCGTCGCCGAGGTACACCAGCGCGCGGCCGGCCACATCGCCCTTGATCTCGCGGATCGTGAGCAGGTCCGCCAGGCACTGACACGGGTGCTCGAAGTCGGACAGCGCGTTCACTACCGGGACGCTCGCGGCGCTAGCGAGCACCTCGAGGCGCTCCTGCTCGAACGTACGAACGACGATCGCCTGGACGTACCTGGAGAGCACGCGGCCGGTGTCCTCGATCGTCTCGCCCCGGCCGAGCTGGAGCTCCGACGCGCTGAGCGCCAGCGGATGACCCCCGGCCGATTCCACGGCGACCTCGAACGACACGCGCGTGCGCGTCGACGGTTTCTCGAAGACCATCGCCACGGTGCGCCGGTGCAGCCGGTCGGCGTAGTCCTCGGGGGTCGCCTTGACCTTGGCGGACAGGTCGAGCAGCCGGGCGAGCTCCTCGGGCGTGAGATCGTCGACCGACAGGAAGTCTCGCTTCATCGCGCGCCAGTGTATCGGGAGGGCCCTCGGTCCGCGGACGGCGGCGGTCGCGTGCCCTCTCGCGCGGCGCGGCGTCGCCCCGATCGCACGGCATCAGCCGGCGCGGAGCTCACCGCCGAACCGCTCGGCGACCGCGGCCGCCACGCGCGCGACGATCTCGTCGGCCTCCTCGCCGGTGAGGCTGCGGTCCGGCGCTCGCAGCTCGAGCGCGAACGCGAGACTCTTGCGGCCGTCGGGCAACGGCGGCCCCTCGAAGACGTCGAACACGCTCAGCGTCCCGAGCAGATCGCCGGCCGCTTGCCGGATCTCGTCGCGGACCGCGCCGGCCGACGCCTCCCGGTCCACGACGAAGGCGAGGTCGCGGCGGATCGGCGGGAATCGCGTCGGCTCGCGCACCTCGACGGACCCGGACGATGCCGCCCGCAGCGGCTCGACGTCCAGCTCGGCCGCGGCCACGCGCTCGTCGAGGTCGAACCGTGCGGCCACCGACGGGTGGAGCTCGCCGACGATCCCAGCGGGCCGGCCGTCGATCAGGACCACGCCGGAGCGCCCGGGGTGGAACGGGTCGCCGCCGGCGTCGCCGAGGGACCACGTCCGAACGTTCAGCCCGGCGAGGAGCGATTCGAGGACGCCGGTCGCATCGAACACGTCAAACGACCGCGGGGCCTCGCTCCATCCCTGCGTCGCGGGCCCCGTCATCGCGAACCCCAAGCGAGCCCGCTCGCGCGGCCGTTCGCCCTCGAGCTCGAACACGCGACCGACCTCGAACAGCGCGGCCCCGCCGACGTGACGGTGGACGTTCCGCCGGAGCGCGTCGAGCAACCCCGGCAACGCGCTGGTGCGAAGGAACTCCACATCGGCGTCGAGCGGGTTCGTGACGCGGATCGGCGTCGGTCCCGGGACGAGGGCTGAGTCCCGGCCGGACGTGAACGGGAGCGGCCGGATCTCGCGCAGGCCGGCCGCCTCGAGTCGATCGCGAACGCGGGCGCCGAACGCGTATTCCTCGGGCACGCCGCCCGCCTGGCGGACGGGCGGCAGCGACGAGCCGACGCGGTCGTAGCCCTGGACGCGAACGATCTCCTCGACGAGGTCGACCTCGCGCTCGATGTCGACCCGGTAGCCTGGCACCTCGACCTCGACGACGTCACCGCGAACGTCGTTCGCGAAGCCGAGCCGCCGGCAGACGTCGACCACATCCCCCGTACGAACCGCGTAGCCGAGCAGCATCGCCGCTCGTCCGGGGCGCACCGCGATCCGGCGGCGGACCGGTGGGATACCGACATCGATCCGTCCGGCGAGCACCGACGCGCCGATCCATCGCTGCATCAGGTGGCAGGCGCGGTCGGCGCCGACGGGCGGCGCCTCGGGATCGACGCCGCGCTCGAACCGCATCGACGCCTCGGTCGACAGCCCGAGCCGCCGGCGCGTTCGCTGCACGCCGCCGCGCTCGAAGGTCGCGCTCTCGAGCAGGATCTCGGCGGTCGAGGGAGAGACCTCCGCGATCGCGCCGCCCATGACGCCCGCCACGGCGACCGAGCGCTCGACGTCGGCGATCAACAGGTCGTCGGACGTGAACGTGCGCTCGATCCCGTCGAGCGTGACCAACCGCTCGCCGTCCGCCGCGCGCCGCACGACGATCCCGGGACCGGCGAGCAGGGGGAGGTCGAAGGGGTGCAACGGCTGTCCGATCTCGAGCATAACGTAGTTGGTCGCATCGACAGCGGCCGAGATCGGCCGCATGCCGGCCGCGGTCAGTCGCGCCTGGGCGAGAATCGGCGAGGGCACGTCCCGGACGTCTCGCAGGATGCGCGCCAGGTACCGAGGACACCGCTCGAGGTCGTCGATCCGGACCGTCGCCACGCTCTCGGCCTTCTCGTCGTCCTCCTCGACGGAGGTGTCCGGGAGCTGCACCGGGACGCCGGTCGCGGCCGCGACCTCGCGCGCGATGCCGAGCACCGACAGGAAGTCCGGACGGTTGGGTGTCACCTCGATCTCGAGGACGGCGTCGTCGAGACCAAACGCCCGCTTCAGGTCGGTGCCCGGGTCCACGTCGGCGGGCAGGATCAGGATGCCGTCGTGCGCGGGCGAGATGCCCATCTCGTCCGGAGCGCACAGCATCCCATTGGAGACCACGCCGCGGATGGGGCGTGCCGACAGCGGCTCCCGCAGGTTCGGCACACGGGCGCCGGGCGGCGCGAGCGGCACGACGTCACCCGGTCGCATGTTGCGGACGCCGACGACGACCTCTTGCTCGCCCGACCCCGTCTGCACACGTGCGACGCAGAGCCGATCCGAGTCCGGGTGATCGCGAACGTCGATGACGCGCGCGGCGATGATGCCCTCGAGACCCGCCCACGGCCGGTCGACGCGCTCGACCTCCGCGCCCTTGGACGTAAGGAGCTCCGCGAGCTCCTCGGCCCCGAGGTCTGTCGCCGCGAGCTCGCGCAGCCACGACAGGACGACCCTCATCCGACGCCCTCGAACTGCTCGAGGAACCGGACGTCGCTCTCGACGAACAGGCGCATGTCGTTCACGTCGTACCGGGCCATCGCCACGCGCTCGATTCCCATCCCGAACGCGAACCCCGTGTACCGCTCGGGGTCGATCCCAACGTTCTCGAGCACCTTGGGATGCACCATTCCCGCGCCCAGCAGCTCGAGCCAGCCGTTGCCGCAGACCCGGCAGCCGGCGCCGTCGCACACGAAACACGAGACGGCGACCTGCGCCCCCGGCTCGACGAACGGGAAGTAGTCCGGCGTCAGACGCACGCGTCGGGCGGGCCCGAACAATGCCTTCGCGAACGCCTCGAGCGTGCCCTTCATGTCGGCGAAGGACAGGCCTTCGTCCACCGCGAGACCCTCGACCTGGTGGAAGACCGACAGGTGCGTCGCGTCGACCGCCTCGCGCCGGTACACCCGGCCCGGCGCGACGATGAAGATGGGCGGCCGCTGCGCCTGCATCGTGCGGATCTGCACGGCCGAGGTCTCGGTGCGCAGCAGCAGCCCCGGCACGTCGACGTACAGCGAGTCCTTCATCGTCCGAGCGGGGTGATCGGCGGGGATGTTCAGCGCCTCGAAGTTGTGCCAGTCGTCCTCGATCTCGGGGCCGTCCTCGACGCGGTAGCCCATGCGCGTGAACACATCGACGATCTGCCGCTCGACGATGGTGAGCGGGTGTCGCGAGCCGGTCGGTGGCCGGCGTCCGGGGAGCGTGATGTCGACGGCGTCAGCCTCGAGCAGGCGCGCCTCGCCGGCGCGCGCCAGCTCGTCGCGGCGCTGCTCGATGGCGGCGTTGAGCGCCTCGCGTACGTCGTTGGCCTTCTGCCCGACCGTGCGGCGGTCGTCGGGCGGCAACGACCCGAGCGAGCGCTGCACCTCGGTGAAGCGCGACCGCCGTCCGAGCACGGACGTCTTCGCCGTCTCGAGCGCGTCCGACGTGTCGGCGGCCGAGATCTCGGCGAGGCCGCGCACGCGTTCCGCCTCGAGCGTCTCGAGCGCGCGTTCGGGGTGGATCGGCTCGGCCATGAGGTCGGGAAGTCTACCCAAGCCCTGGTCAGCGGCCGTTCGCGACGCCGCCCTCCGGCACGTCGAGGACGAATCGGAGGAGGCCGTCGGCGGTCGAGACGGCGACGGTTCCGCCCTCGGCCTCGGCGACGCCGCGCGCAACGAACAATCCGATCTTGGTCCCCGCCCCGGTCCCCGGCGCACGCGGGCGGAAGAGCGCCTCGGCATCGGCCGGCGACAGATCGGCGCCGCCGCGCTCGACCTCGATCCGCAGGCGGCCGTCGGAGGCCGTGGCACGCGCCACGATCGGCCCGTCGCTCCCCCACCACGCCTCGGCCTCGACGAAGGCCTCTAGCATCACCTGGAGCCGGTCGGGATCGGTGAAGGCCGTCGGACGCTCGCCCTCCCACCGGATCTCCGGATGCTCCGGGTCTCGCGCGCGCGTCGCCGCGATCCTGGCGAGGACGTCGGCGACGCCGACGCGATCGGGGAACAGGTCGATGCTGCCCGCCGCGACCCGCGCCGCGTCGACGAGCTGCCGCACGATCATGTTCAAGCGGTCGGTGTCGTAGACGATGCCGGCGAGCATGATGCCGCGCTGTTCGGCCGAGAGCTGTTCCCAGCGCCGCTCCAGCGTCTCGCTGAACCCCTTCATCGCGGTCAGCGGTGAGCGGATGTCGTGCGCGGCCGACACGATCACCGTCTCGAGCGCCGCGCGAGCGCCCTTGCGGCGCTGCCGCGCCCACTCGAACAGACACACGCTGGCGGCGGCGGCGAGGTTGAGCGACTCGACCCGCCCCGCGATCGGGACCCGGACCGTCGCGTCGGCCAGGCGCGCCACGTCGGGCGGGAGCCCCCACGCCTCGTTCCCGAAGATGAACGCGGTCGGGATCGACAGGTCGAGGTCGTACAGGTCGTCGTCGCCGTTCGCGTCCATCGCCAGGACGCGGCACCCTCGCGTTCGGGCAAGCTCGACCGACGTCGACGTCTGAGCCTCGCGAACGACCGGAAGATGAAACAGCGACCCTGCCGTCGCCCGCACCGTTTTCGGGTTGTACACGTCGACCGACGTCTCGGTGAAGACCACGCCGTCGACGCCCGCGGCGTCGCCGGAACGCAGCACCGACCCGGCGTTCCCCGGATCTCGGACGGCGTGCAGGATCGCCAGGCAGCCGGGGGCTTCCGGGAGCGCCTCGGGCTCAACGTCGAGGAACGGCGCGACGCCGACGAGCCCCTGCGGCGTCACCGTCGACGTGAGCCGCGCCATGACCGGTTCCGAGACCTGGAGGACCTCGACGCCACGCTGGCGCGCCTCGGCCACGAGCGGGTGGAGGTCCGTGTGGAACAGCGTCCGCACGCCGGCCCCGGTCCGGAGCGCCTCGCCGACCGCCTGCGCGCCCTCGACGAGGAACGCGCACTCGGCCTCGCGGAAGACGCGCTTCTTGAGACGGACGGCCGCGGTGACCTTCGGGTTGCGGAGCGAGCTGATCACGCGCCCTCCCGGCTCGGACTGCTGATGCTACGCCGACGAGCGTCCCGGGCCGCGGAGCCGCCGCCCGCGACGCGCGAGCTAGGAGGCGAGCGCGTCCTTGGCCGTTTGCACGAGGCTCGCGAACGCCGCGGGGTCGTTCACGGCCAGGTCGGCGAGGACCTTGCGGTCGAGCTCGACCCCGGCGATGCCGAGGCCGTGGATCAGCTGCGAGTACGAGAGCCCGTTCTGCCGGGCTCCCGCGCCGATGCGCGCGATCCACAGGCGTCGGAACTGTCCCTTGCGGTCGCGGCGATCGCGATACGCGTACACACCGGAGTGCTGGACCTGTTCCTTCGCGACCCGGTACCGGCGCGAGCGCGATCCGTAGTAGCCCTTGGCCTGCGCCAGAACCTCGCGGCGCTTCTTCTTGGCGTTGACGGAACGTTTCACGCGTGCCATCGCTACTTCCCCAACAGTCGTCGGATGGTCGTGCGCTCGGCGGTGACGATCCCCATGCCCTCGACGCGCCGGCGGCGGCCGCCGCTCTTCTTGGTGAGGAAGTGGTTGCCGGTCGCCTTGCGGTGCAGGATCTTGCCGGTCCGCGAGATGCGGAACCGCTTGGCTGTGGCGCGATGAGTCTTCATCTTGGGCATCTCGTCGTCCTTGCTCGGATCACTCGGCAGGAGCCGGCTGTGCCGGCGTAGCATGACCGTCCTTGCTGGGGGCCTTCTTGGTCGGCGCGATGACCATGATCATGTTGCGGCCGTCCTGCTTGGGCGCCGCGTCCACCTGAGCCACGTCCTTCAGGTCCTCGACGAGCCGGTCGAGGATCCGGCGACCCAGGTCCGTGTGCGCCATCTCGCGCCCGCGGAACATGATCGTCACCTTGACCCGCGATCCCGCCCGCAGGAACCGCTCGACGTGCCCCTTCTTCGTCGCGTAGTCGTGCGGGTCGATCTTGGGACGGAACTTGATCTCCTTGACCTCGATCCGTGCCTGCTTCTTCCGGGCTTCCTTCTGGCGGATGTCGCGCTCGTACTTGAACTTGCCGTAGTCCATGATTCGCGCGACGGGCGGGCTCGCCTGCGGCGCAACCTCCACCAGGTCGAGGTCCAGTTCCCGGGCCTGCCGGAGCGCGTCCTGGGTCGCGATGATCCCGATCTGTGCCCCGTCCGGACCCACCAGGCGCACCTGGGGAGACCGGATCCTGTCATTTATCCGCGGATCGGCCGAGACCCCGCATCACCTCCGACAAACGAAGCGCACCGGGCGTCAGCCGGTGCGCGGACGAGCACGGTGCACACGCTCGCGAGAGTATAGGCCCAGGCCCGGCCGGTGTCGATGGGTGTTCGGCCGCGCCACCTCCGCGGCCGGCGGCGGTGCGACCGCTCACCAGTCGGGCTCGAGGGGCCGGCCATAGTCGTCCTGCAGGCGGAGTGTGTCATCTTCGGTCGTGTAGCCATACGCGATCTCGAGCACCCGGCCGCGCGCGGTCCCCCCGTTGGCGATGCGGTGCGTGGTCTCGGCG
>DATAEU010000075.1:0-42222 GCA_036257835.1 Actinomycetota bacterium
GTCGTCGGCCGTCGGTCTGAATCGCTGTAGGTCGAGTCGGAACTTCCGACTATTCGAACGAACTAGGTCGAAAGTCCATCTCGACGACCCCAGAAGCACTACAGACAATCCTGCGTGACACCGCCGAGCGGCCTCGCCCGACAAGAGGGCGTTGCAGAGGCTGTCGGTTCAAGACGTGGGCACGCCTAGCACTGGCTAGCAGCCGCAAGGCGACGGGCTGCGCGGGCGATCCGGGCGTGTCACGTCCGTGTGTCAGTCGCGGCTCGTCCGCCGGGACCACCCCTCTCGGCTTCCCAGGGTGGTCTCTGCCATCCGCACGCTCGATCTCGGTCTCGTCCGCCCACCCGGTACGGCTGATCCGAGGAAGCGGCGAAACTCCGGTTGGCTGGAGGCAGGCGGGCGCTGAGGGTCCTAGATTCCGGAGACGGCCTCGAACTCAGCTCGGGCTTGACAGCGCCGAACGAGGGGATAGGCGGAGAGCTGGTCCAGAAGACCTCCGAACGCTGCTACGGCGCCGTCCCGACGCAGCCCGTCCCCGTCGACGGATCGCACGGCGGGTTCAGTGGCCCGCCGATCACCTGCGCCGTCGTCGCGATCACGACCCGTCCGGACGTCACCTCGCCGGAGAGCCAGTCGAGGAGCGCGGTGAGCTTGCTCGGCGAGATCGTGTACGCGCCGCAGTGTCCGCCCGTGCTCCTGTCGCAGACGTGGTGGAAGACGAACTGGATCCAGTCGCTCGACTGCGACGTGTCGTTCTCGGCGGCGATCACGTAGCCCTCGAGCGTGGAGAGCTTCGTCGCTTTCTTCGGGTTCGCCGGCGTCCGCGTCGCGTACGCGTCGAGCGGCGGGATCGTCTCTCCGGAGGCGCGCCCTTTCGAGACGCCGGACACGGTGCGCCCGCTGTTGTAGCCGCAGTACCGGACGACGGCCTCACTCGTCGCGTCGTACGACCCGAACGGATACGCGAACGACTCGGGTGAGAAGCCCTGCGCGAGCAGGGTATTCCGGTCGGTACAGACCTCGGCCTCGGCCTCGGCGACCGACAGCGGCTGGATGTTCGCGTGGTCGATCGTGTGGCCGGTGATCTCGTTGCCCGCGTTGGCCATCTCGTGGAGCTGCGTCCAGCTCACGTGCGCGGGGTCGCCGGCGAGGATCGGGCCGGTGTTCACGAAGAACGTCGCGTTCATATGGTGGGCCTGGAGGATCGGGAAGCCGTTGAGGTACTGATCGACGGTGCCGTCGTCGAACCCGAGCGTCACGACCGTCGGGGTCACCGCATGCGCGGCGGGCATCGCCGCCACCCACCCGCCGATCGACCCGACAAACGCGAGCGCCGCCCCGGCCACCGCGAACCGCCCGGCCCGACGACGCGATCCTTCCCTCGAGCGTCCGATCATGGAGTCCTCCTCAGCCGCGGATAGTCTGAGTCTGGGTCGAGCGCCGCGAGGCCGTCAAGCGAGGTCAGCCAGAAGTCGGGTGAGCAGCCACCGGCAAATCGTACATTCGGTCCCTAGGGTCTTCTCGAGCGACATATCTGAACCCTCGGGCAGACGGAGGGCTTGTTGCCTGAGCGCCGAATCTTTGCCCCCTTGCTGCATGTGGTGGCAAACCTGCAACTAGCCACGTCGTGGAGGAGGTGGACGAAAATTGCGGCTAGCCACTTTGGCGCTGCTGATTCTCTTGGGCGCGGCCTGTGGCTCGACCACTCCAGCCGCTTCGCCGTCCACAGCGAATACGCCATCTCCGGCGAATGCATCACCATCTGCAAACGCATCACCGTCTGCGACGCCGCTCCCCTTGCTAGTGGGCCAGTGGGAGCTGGACCGGACTTGTGCCGCGATCGTCAAGGCCGAGAAGGATGCTCACCTTCCGGAGCTGATCACTTTCGAGAACCTGCAAGAGTTGCTCGACGTCGTCGTCAACTCAGACAATTGGGACCGTGCACACCCTTGCGCCCACGCTAGACCGCCGACCGAACACTCCCACACGTTCTGGGCCGGCGGCACCTAACTCCTACGATGAAAACGGCAAGCAAGTAGATGATGGTCCTTACACAATCCTCGACGACCACCATTTCCAGATCGGGGACATCCCGTTTACGTACGACATCATCAATGACGGGTTCGGGCTCCAGATGAAGCCGGTCATCCCTAAGAACTGCACGTCGAGGAAGTGTCACCTCGGCCTCGGCTGGAATTTCAGCGTCACGTTTCCAGGCCAAACGTGGATGAGAGTGACGTCTGGGCCTCATGTACCGCCCGGAAGTGTCCCCTCCGCTTGACGTCGACGGCGAGGCTAGATCCCGAACTGGTCGGAATACCGGCCAGTTCGTCTCCGCGCGCGGGTCCGATCCGGGTCGGCCGGGATCACAGTGGTCGCGTCCGGTTACATATCTGAACCCTCGCGCACCACGGGGTCCTCTTCCTCGACGAGTTCGCCGAATTCCGGCGCGACGCTGTGGAGGGCTCCGGTTCGGCCCGACGAATCGTTCCAACCGGCGAAGCGTCGCACGACAGCAGGTCAGGACCGAGGGGTTCGTGCCGCCGCCCCCCGGCCCCTCACCTTGCCCCGGCTCTGAAGACGCGCTCTAAAGCGTCGGTCACTCGTTCCCGATGGGTCCAGTGCGCGGGGGACCGTTGACCCCTTCACGAGCCCCAGCGCGAACGGCTCTCCCTCCATGCGCCTCCTCACTTGGGGAGAGCCGTGCCCGGTCCCTGAAACGGCTCTCCGTGGCTCTCACGAGGCAGGAATCTGAGGAGCCAGGCGTTGAAGCTGGTAACTCTCAAAGTGCGAGTTCTTCGGCGCTCGTGGCCTACTCGCGGCGGGGAAGGCACCTAGACTCCCCGACCATGGCGAGCGATAAAGCTGAGTTCATCTTCATCGACGAGTCGGGGGACCCGGGCTTCCCAGGCTCGAACCCCATCTACATCCTCTCGGCCGTCCATATGAACGCCGCCGCCTTCAACAGCTTCCGCTTGCATCTCGCGTCATTTCGCTAGTTCCACGAAGGCACACGGGAGCTGAAGGACTGGGACGGTCTTCTGAGGGACACCCCCGAGGCCGCAATGGCGAAGCCTCATGAACTGGGTCGGGGACATAACTGACGCAGGGGAGATGAGTGCAACTACGACATGGCTCAACAAGAGCCACTACAAGGCCGGGGGCGGGCCGTACCTCTCACCGGGGGCTGATACAAGCTGATACAACTCGACTCCGCCATTTCCAGGTTCGCCTTCTCCTGCAACGCCACAAATCGCGAAGTCCGTGGGGGGACAACCTTGATGTGGTTCTCGATCGCTGGAGTTTGAATGAGAGTCAGCGGAGAAACCTCGAGGACTACATCAGAAACAACTACGCCCTGCAGCCAGTTGCCGCGGTGACGACTGTCGATTCAGCCTGTGTGGATGCGGTGCAGATAGCGGACCTGTACACACGGCTCGCCTGGCGAGTCGTCGAGGGAACCGTGGACGACAAGCAGAGAGCGACCTGTGCCAGGCCGATGGAGCTCTGTCAGGTCGTGGGGGGCCTGTACTGCCCGGGAGGCCCGTACCGCAAGGGGCCATAAAGAACGAGAACCCCAGCGCCCCCCACGGGGCCAAGGGCTCTCTCACTTCTCGCCGGTCATAGTATCCCCTGGCCGACAGGCCATCTAGCGCCAGGGTCTTTCTTTTCGCCAAGCCTTCGCTCTCTCCGCTCGGCGGGACCCCGAGTCCGCACAGAATCCGCGAGACGGCGCGAATCCGCGTGATGCCGCGTGACCGACTACTCAAACGACGAGGTCAGGCGCCATTTTCGGTCATCAACGCAGGTCGCGGAGACATCGCGTAGCGGACTCATAATCCGTCGGTCGCAGGTTCAAGTCCTGCCCGTCCCACCGACACCGCGCGGCTCGAAGTTATTCCTGGTGGCGGATTGCCGCGCGCGCTTCCGGCCTCGCGCATCGCGAACTTCTTCGGCGACGTGCAACAACCTGACCTGCTGATCCCGTGATCGCAACTCGACGCAAGGAGGCGGTCGCCGAGGCGACCGCCTCCGTCGCACCCGCGGGTCGGCTCAGTAATGGAACCCGCCCCCACCCGCTCCACCGCCGTGGTGGAAGAACAACAGGTACAGGGCGACGTATGCCACCACCGCGACGGCGAGATAGATCGCCACCCATTTCCTCCACCGCTGTCCGTATCCGGCAGCCTTGTCCGACATCGCTCCTCCTCGTGTCCAACGTCATGGGTACTACCGACGGCGAGGCGGGACGGATGGCGCCGAAGCCGAAGGACTTGCTGAGAGAACCGCAGGTCCGACTCCCGCTAGCCCGATGCGCGGCGGAGCTCGGCGAACCGTTCGATCAGGTCGGGGAGCTGGTGGTGGGCGTTCAGGCCGCTGGGGTTCGGCAGCAGCCACAGCGCCGCCGGGCCGAGCCGTTCGCTGCCTTGCGGCCCCTCGATGGCGCCCGGCCGGTCGAACGCCGTCCGGTATGCGCCGAGCCCGAGGACGGCGACGAACCTCGGGCGGAGCTCGTCGGCGATCCTCTCCAGACGCCGGCGTCCCTCGCGGAGCTCGTCGCGTCGCAGCTCCGCCGCCGAAGCGGTCGCTCGCGCGACGAGGTTCGTGACGCCGAGTCCGATCGACGGAAGCGTCGCGTCCTCGGACGGGTCCAGGACGCGGTCGGTGAACCCGGCGCCGTGGAGCGCCTTCCAGAAGCGGTTGCCGGGTCGAGCGAAGTGATGACCGACCGCCCCCGAGTACAACCCGGGATTGATCCCGACGAAGACCACGCGGAGTCCGGGCGCGAGCACGTCGGGGATCGTTCGACCGGCCGCCCCGAGGAGCTCCTCGCGGCTCGGACGCCGGTCGGGGCTCACGCGTCGTCGAGCAGCCGCGCCTCGTCGCCGACGCGCACCAGACCCGGCACGTCCACATCCCCGTACACACCGAAGAGCAGATCGCCGTCGCTGACGCCGCGGTACCGCTTGATCACCGACAGCGTCGGGAAGTCACGCAGACCGGTCAGAGGATCCTGCGTGGTGACGACGCACCGGGCGACCGGATCGCCCACGCGGATGACCGCGTCGCCCACGGCAAGCCGGCGGCCCGCCCACCCGTCCTCCTCGTGCGGTGCGCACCCGTCGAGCTCAAGGTTCATCCGGAACCGACCGGCGTCTACCCGTTCTGACGCCCTGCCCCGCCGGCTGAGCTCGTCGACCGAGGCGAGCGAGACCAGCGTGAGCGGCCGGCTGTCGGCGGCGTCGCCGGGTCGATCGACGCGCGCGAGGCGGATCGGCCGGCCGGCGAAGACCGAGACGGCCTGCGCCCACGGTCCCTCGAGCAGATGCGCCGACACCGGACGGCCGTAGAAACTGGTGGTGATCGGCTCGCCGAGGACGTCGGCCGGGCCCTCGACGACCGTGCCGTCCGGGAACCGCAGCGACAGCCGCTCGGTCGCGGCGTCGTGATCGGACTCGATCTGCACGAACGGGCCGAATGTCCACCCGCCTTGAAGGCGTCCGTCCTCGTCGACGAAGTAGAAGTCGCGGTTCCCGGCCGCGCCATACGGCTCGAGGCGGAGCGCCGCGGGGTGACGCAGCGCCGTGGACTTCACCGGCGTGACGTTGAGGCGCGCGACGATCGGCATCCCGGGACGGTACCAGCGGCCCGCCGGACCGGGGTCGGCGGGCTCCCCGGTCGAACGCGGTTCGAGCGTCCGGACCCCGGTGTACCGTCCCCGGCATGGAGCCGGTGCTGTACCCCGACGTCCGTGAGCTGGCGTTTCTGCTCGGGCGGTGGAGGGTGCCGGCGAGGGCGCGGTTCTTCCGCCCAGGTCGGCAGGGCCGGGTGGAGGTCACACTGGCGCACCCGCTCGGTATCGTGGAGGTCGCGGAGGGGGCGCTCGCGCCCGGTCTGAACTCTGGAGGGCGATACGGGCCGGGCCGTCGACGCGGCACCTCGTCGGCGAGTTGAAGCGCGTCTAGCCCTCGGAGGGGTTCCATGGGATCCGAACGCCGCATCTGGTCGATCGACAACGCGTTCCTCGCGCTGTCGGTCGTCGGCATCGCGACGGGCGCAGGGCTCTCGCTCGCGGGCGCGGATACTGCCGCGAACATCGCATGGGGGATCACGACCGCCGTCGGCATCCTCCCGCTCGCATGGTCGGTGCTGTCGGACCTGGTGAAGCGCGAGACCGGCGTCGACCTGATCGCCCTCCTCGCGATGGCGTTCGCGCTGGCGTTCGGGCAGTACCTGGCGGGCGCCGTGATCGCCCTCATGCTCTCGAGCGGACGGGCGCTCGAGGCGTACGCCAACACGCGCGCACACCGCGAGCTGTCGTCGCTGCTCGCTCGCGCTCCGCGCACAGTGCACCGATACGAGGACGGCGAGCTCCGCTCCGTCGACGTCGAGCTCGTACAAACCGGCGACCTGCTCTTGGTCAAGCCGGGCGAGGTCGTTCCGGTGGACGGGCTGCTCGCCGGCGTGACCAGCGTCCTCGACGAGTCGGCGCTCACCGGCGAGTCCCGGCCGGCCGAGCGCGCGCTGGGCGATCCGATCCGAAGCGGCGCGGTCAACGCCGGCCCGGCGTTCGACCTGCGCGCGACGGCGACGTCGGAGGAGAGCACGTACGCCGGCATCGTGCGTCTGGTCGAGGAGGCGCAGCGTCATAGGGCACCGTTCGTCCGCCTGGCGGACCGGTACGCGCTGATCTTCATCCCCGTCACCCTCGCGATCGCGGGCGGTGCGTGGCTCGTCACGGGCGACGCCGTCCGTGCGCTCGCCGTGCTCGTCGTCGCGACGCCGTGCCCGCTCATCCTGGCCGCGCCGATCGCGATCGTCGCCGGCATCTCCCGCTCGGCAAGGCGCGGGATCATCGTGAAGGGCGGTGGCGCGCTCGAGACGCTCGCGCGCGGCACCGTGCTGTTGTTGGACAAGACCGGGACGCTGACCTCGGGCGTGCCGGACATCGCCGACGTCGAGGTCTTCTCGAACGTCGCGCCCAACGAGCTGCTCCGGCTCGCGGCGTCGCTCGACCAGCTGTCCCCGCACGTGCTCGCGGCGGCGATCGTGCGCGCCGCGCGTGTCCGCGGCCTCCCGCTGGTGTTCCCCGAGGGTGTGCACGAGGAGCACGGGGCGGGCATCGAGGGCAAGGTCGACGGGCGCGTGGTCGCGATCGGCAAGACGGCGTGGGTGACGCGCGGCGCGCCGCTGCCCGCTCGCGCGCGGGACGTGCGGCGGCGCTCGGCGATGGACGGATCGTCGTGCGTGTTCGTCGCGATCGACGGAGCGGTCGCCGGCGCCCTGATCCTCGACGACCCGATACGGCCCGACACGCCACGCGTGATCCGAACGCTGCGACGGGCAGGCATCAAGCGCGTCGTGATGGTGACCGGCGACCATCCCGATGTCGCCGAGTCCGTCGGGATCTCGATCGGCGTCGACCGCATCCTGTCCGAGCGCGACCCCGCGGACAAGGTCGACGCCGTCACCGCGGAGCGGGAGAGCGGCGTCACGGTCATGGTCGGCGACGGCGTCAACGACGCGCCCGCGCTCGCCGCCGCCGACGTCGGTGTGGCGATGGGCGCGCGCGGCGCCACGGCATCGTCGGAAGCGGCGGACGTCGTCCTCGTCGTCGATCGGTTGGATCGGTTGGCCGAAGCGATACGCATCTCGCGCCGTTCGCGCGCGATCGCCCTGCAGAGCATCACGATCGGCATGGGACTGTCGTTCGTCGGGATGGCGTTCGGCGCGCTCGGGCTGTTGCCGCCGGTCTGGGGCGCGATGGTGCAGGAGGCCATCGACGTCGCGGTCATCCTGAACGCCCTCCGCGCGCTGACCGGCGACCGCGGGCAGCGCCGGCATGCGACGATCGGCTCGGACATCGGCGAACGGTTCCGCGAGGAGCATCGCGAGTTCATGCCGTGGCTCGCCCGTATCCGATCCCTGGCCGACCGCCTCGACGCGCTCGGCGCCGACGAGGCACATTCCGAGCTCGCGCAGATCCGGTGGTTCCTCACGGAGCGCCTCGTCCGGCACGAGGAAGAGGAGGAGGCCGCAGTCTACCCCGTCGTGTCGAGGCTGATGGGCGGCGAGGACCCGATGGGCACGATGGCGCGGGCGCACCTCGAGATCGAGCACCTCTCGCGCGTGTACGTCCACCTCCTCGACAACCTGCCGCCGGAGGGGCTCGACCCCGAGGACCTCGTCGACCTCCGCCGCGTCCTCTACGGGCTCCACGCCATCCTGCGACTGCATTTCGCACAGGAGGAGGAGGCGTATTCGTGGCTCGCCGCGGAGCACGAGGCCGAGGCGGCGGCGGCTCGCTAGCGACCGGCGGGCTCCGGTTCCGGCTCGGGGACGTCGACGTCGTCGAGCGCACGTGCGCGCGCGGGCAGCCACACCCGGAACGACGCGCCACCGCCGTCGCGGTCCTGGACCCAGGCCCGGCCGCCGTGCAGCTCGGCGAAGCGGGCGACGAGGGTGAGCCCGATGCCGACGCCGGCGCCGCGCTCGGTCCGTGCCTCGCCTCGGTTGAACGGTTCGAAGATCGACTCCCGCAGCTCGGGGCGGATACCGGGCCCGTCATCCTCCACGGCGATCGTCACGCCGCCGCGCTCCTCGCACACGCGGACCCACACGCGGACGTCGGCGGGCGTATGGCGCGCGGTATTGGCGAGGAGGTTCTCGACGATCCGCTCGACCTTCGGCGGATCGATCTCCGCGAACGCCGGGACGGCCTCGACAGCGACCTGTCGCTGTTGCGCGAGATCCGAATCGGCCACGATCCGCCGGACCAGACCCGCGACGTCGATCTCCACGACGTTCAGTTGCACGATGCCGCGTCCGATCCGATCGAGGTCGAGGAGGTCGTTCACGATGCGGTCGAGCTTGCGTGCGTTCGAGGCGATCCTCGAGGCGAGGTCGCGCGCCTCGGCCTCGGTGAGCTCGATATCCTCGCGCTCGAGCGTCACCGCGAGCCCGAGGATCGCCGCCAGCGGGGTGCGCAGGTCGTGTGAGACGGCCTGCAGGAAGGTGTTCTTCAGCTCGTCGAGCTCGCGGAGCGCGTCGGCCTCGGCGCGCTCGGTGAGGAGCTCCTCCTCGAGCTGGATGGCGCGCCGCTGCTCCGTGACGTCGAGCATCACGCCCTGCCAGAACAGCGGACGGCCGTCGTCGTCGCGGACGAGCACCGACTCGTCGTGGAACCAGACGAGGTTCCCGTGCCCCGTCCACATCCGGTACTCCTCGGCGAACGGCCTGGCGGTCCGGTCGGATTCGGCGTTGGCCGCCTCGATCCTGGTCCGGTCGTCCTCGTGCACCCGCGACAGCCACCCGGCGGACGAACCGATCCAGTCCGCGGGATCGACGCCGAGCAGCGAGCGGACCTGCGGGCTCACGTACACGACGACGGCCTGGTCCTCCGCGACCGACTCCGTATAGACGATCGCGGGCAGGTGCTCGATCAGACGCTGGTAGCGCAGCTCAATCTCGGAGCCCCGGTCCTCCTCGAGCCGGTGGCGCGTCACGTCGATCAGCAGGCCCCGGGTCACAGCGGCGTCGGAGGCCGGCCGCGCGAGAGCGCGCACCCACACGGTGCTGCCGTCGCGATGCAGCATCCGGAACTCGACGTCGAGCGGGCGGCGCTGCCGTATGGCCGACGCGATCGTCCCGAGCACCGTCCGCCGGTCGTCCGGGTGCACGTGCTCGGCGAGGAATCCGTCCGCGCGCCAGGCGTCCGGCGGGTAGCCGAGGAGGCGTTCGGCGCCGGCGCTCACGAGCGTGAACGCGCCCGTCGCGTCGGATTCCCAGACGACGGCCTCGATGTCGTCGAGCAGCGAGCGCACGCGTCGGAGCTGGTCCCGGGCGCGCGTCATCGGGCGGCTCGCCGAGCGACGCGTCGAGGCACGAGCGAACTGTACGTCAGCCGGCCGATGCCTCGCCGTCCGCGCGAGGATCGGTGCCGGCGTCGAACGATCCGTCGTGGTCGACCACGATGAGATGCGCATGACCGGTCGAGGAGTCGTGCGAGCCGAGCGGCGTGATGCGGAGCCCCGCGCGTTCGAGCGATGCCGTGACGCTCTCGGGGACGCCGGCCTCGGCGACCGCCGTCCCCTCGACCGCATCCATGCCCCCGGCGATCCACCTCGGGGCGTCGACGGCATCGCCGGCCGTCATGCTGAGCTGCAGCGCGCGGATCAACGTCATCGCGTTGATCTGCGGATGCGCGGGGCCGCCCATTGTTCCGGAGACCGCGGTGAGGCGGCCGTCGCGCTGCGCCACGACGGGCATGAGGGTGTGCGCCGGCCGTTTGCCGGGCGCGAGCGTGTTGTCACGGCCGGGTTCCAGCGTGAATCCGGAGCCTCGGTTCTGCGCGACGATGCCGGTCTCGGGCTCGAGGATCCCGGAACCCCATCCCCACGCCAGGCTCTGGATCAACGACACGGCGTACCCGTCCGCGTCCGCCGTCACGAGGCCGGCGGTTCCGCCGAGTGGCGACGTCCCGTCTCGCGCTCGTCGCACCCGGTCGCGGACCTCCGCGGCCATCTCGTCGAGGCGTGCGTCGCCGAGCAGCCATGCGATTGACACGGACATGAAGCGCGGATCGGCGAGGTGCTCGTCCCGGTCGCGCGCCGCCGCGACGAACGACAGCGCGAACGAATCGGCGTTTGGCCCCAGCGGGTCGGGATCGAGCTCCAGCCGCTCGAGCACCGCGAGCGCCTGCAGCATGACGAAGCCTTGTGAGGTGGGGGGCGACGTGATGATGTCGAACCCCCCGTACCGGCGCGACAGCGGTTCGACGACCTCGGCGGCGTGCGTGCGGAGGTCGTCGATCGACATCGCCGAACCGACCGCCACGAGCCCATCGACGTAGGCGCGGCCGACGTCGCCGCCGTACAGCGCCCCGGGGCCGTCGCTGGCGATCGCCTCGAGCGTCCGTCCGAGCGCTCGGTTCACGACCGCCTCGCCGGCGAGCAGGGTGGTCCCGTTCGGCGCGTGCACGCTTCGCATCCCTCCGTCGGCGACGAGGAGGGCGAGATGATCGCGATAGGAGTTCGCGAGGCCCGGGACGACAGTCACTCCATCGGTCGCCAGATCCTCGGCGTGCGTGAACGCGGCTGCCCACGGCTGCCTCGCGCCGAGGTCGTGCAGCGCAGCCCAGCCCGCCACGGCGCCCGGGACGTTGATCGCATCGGGCCCGCGCACCGGCATCGAGGGGTTGCGGCGCCGGACATCGTCCACATCGAGCGCCATCGGCGCCGCGCCCGAGGAGTTGATCGAGACGACGCGGCCGTCGGGCGTTCGGAGCAGCGCGAACAGGTCGCCCCCGACGCCGCACATCTGCGGATAGGCGACCGCGAGGGTCGTCGCGGCGGCGAGCGCCGCGTCGATCGCGTTGCCTCCGGCGGCGAACGCCTCGGCCGCCGCGTGCGTCGCCTCGACATGCGGGGTGGCGACCGCGAAGCGCGAACCGGCGGCCGTCAACCGGCGGTCGCTCACGACGGGACGCGCTGCGCTCGGGTCGAGGGCTGACATGTCGGGCACCAGTACGTTACGCGAGCCTGCTCGCCCTGACGCGCCGACACGATCCGGGTGCCGCACCGCCGGCACGGCGATCCCCGTCGTCCGTACACGGCGAGGCCGCCCGACCTCGTCGTCGACCGGCGTCCTGTGCGCTCGACGTTCGCCCGAAGGTGGCGCGCCGCCGTCCGCAGGAGCTCGACGCGAGTCTCGTCGCCCAGTGACGACACCGGGGCGAAGGGGTTCACGCCGCAGGCGAACAGGACCTCGCTCTTGTAGACGTTGCCGATTCCCGCCGCGACACGCTGATCGAGGAGCGCGACGCCTATCTCGCGGGGCCCGAGTCCCGCGAGCCGCCGTGCCGCCGCCGCCGTGTCGGGGGCGGGTGACGTCAGGTCCGGGCCGAGCTGCGACAACCGTGGATGCCGCCGGACCTCGGCGTCGGTCAGCATCTCGACGACGGGCGCCGAGAAACACACCGCCTCAACCTCCCTTGTGACGACCCGAACGCGCATCGCGCCCGTAGGCCGTTGCCATCGATCGCCGGATCGGTACACGTGCCAACTGCCGTTCATCTGCATGTGCGTGTGCAACGCCGTGTCGTCGTCGAACCAGATCAGGAGATGCTTGCCGCGCGCCTCGACGTCGCGGACCGTGATGCCGACGGGCGGTCGTCGCCGGAGCGCCACGGTCGCCTCGAACGCGATGAGTGCCCGCCCGGCGAGCGCACGCTCAAGGGTCGTGGCGGTCTTCCAGATCGTGTCGCCCTCGGGCATGTCAGCCCCGGAATGAGAGCCCGCGGTACCCGTCGACGAAGCCGCGCTCGCGGAACGCCTCGGCCACAGGTGAGTCGACGATGGGCACGCCGTCGATGCGGGTGAGCTCGATCCGCCGCAGCCGGCCGTCCTTCACGAGCGCGGTGATCGCGTCGATCCACGACGCGTCGTCGTCTGACGCGGCGCCCACATCCGGCGCGAACGTGAACAGCGTCCGCGCTCCGCGCTCGAGGAACGCGACCGGACGTCCATCGGTCAGGACGACGTACGCGCCCGCCGAGCGCGCGGGCCGCCCGGCGGCGTCAGGCCACGCAAGGGTCGCGCCGAACGGTTGCGCCGGATCGGCCGCGGGCAGCGCGATCGCGCGCGCGTGGGCCGCGGCATCCCGATGCTCCCGCAGTCGGTCGACCGCGCCGGGCAGTGCGAACTGCGCCGCGCCGAGCCCCTCGACGAAGTAGCCGCGCCGAACCTTGCCGGACTCCTCGAGCGCCTTCAGCACGCCGTAGACGCCGGCGAAGCCGCCGGGCGCGCCCTCGGCGAGCACGGTCTCGCGCGTGACGACGCCGTACCGGTCGAGCAACTGCATCGCCCGCGCGTGTGCGCTCTCGGTCGGCGTCACCGCCGGCTCGAGCAATGCGGCGACGAGCGACCATCGCCCCTGCCCGGCCGGCGGGCCGAGCCGCCGGAGGGCGCCCGGGCGCGGCTTGCCGGACGCCTTCGCCCGCGGCCGGCGACCGAGGACGGCGCGCAGGGGGGCGAGCGTGTCATTGGTGACCTCGCCCGCCCAGACGAGATCCCACAGCGCGGCCAGGACGATCGTCTCGTCGGCCGTTCCGGCAGCGTGGACGAGGTCCGGCCAGAACGACGCCCCTCGATCCGCGAGCTGCCGGCGGATCGCCTGATGCACGGGACCGGATGGCGGCTCGTCGGGCGGCGGCGGCGCGAGCGCCGGCAGCGCCGATCGGAAGAACAACGCCACCCTGCCGTCGTCCGCCCCGATGCCGCCGGCGCCCGTCCACACGACGTCGCCGGCGGCGCACAACGCATCGAGATCCGAGCCCCGGTAGCCCGTCACGCGCGACGGCAGGACGTCGGTCTCGAGGATCGATGCCGGGATCGCGGCTCCCTGGAGCTGCTCGACCCCGTCCGCGAGCGCTGACGGGCCGTGTCGCGGGCGGGTGAGCGTCTGCCACCCGAGCTCGAACCGGGCGAGCGACCGGCCGTCCACCGGCTCGATCTCTCGACGGAGCGCCGCGAGCGAGCGACGGCGGATGGCGCGAAGGACCTCGATGTCGGACCACTCGCGGTCCGATCCGCCCGGCCGAAACTCGCCGTGCGCGACGCGTCCCTCCGACTCGAGCTCGCGCAGCGCCGTATCGATCCTCTCGGCCGGCACGCTGAACCGCCGCGCCGCGTCCGAGGAGAGGAACGGGCCCCGCGTCCGGGCGAACCGTGCCACCAGCGACGTCAGCGGGCGCTCGACCGGGTCGGTGAACACCTGCGGCACGCCGACCGGCAGCGAGACGCCGAGCGCGTCGCGAACGCGGCCGGCGTCCTCCACCGCGACGAACCGGTCCTCGCCGGCGATCCGAACGGCGAGCGCGCGGTGCTCGGCCCTGAGCTCCTCGATCCATGCGTGCGCGTCCCCGTCCGAGCGCACGTCGAGCTCGACCGGGGACAGGTCCCCGAGCCGGCGGAGCAGGTCGTGGAGGTCGTCCGCGTTCCGCGCACGGCGGCCGTCCGCGAGCGACTGCAGCTCCAGCTCGAGGTCCGCGAGCGCACCGGGGTCGATCAGGTCGCGCAGATCCTCGGATCCGAGGAGGTCCTGCAGCAGATCGCGGTCCAGCGCGAGCGCGGCCGCACGCCGCTCGCCGAGCGGTGCGTCGCCCTCGTACATGTAGACGGCGATCCAGGCGAAGAGCAGCGACTGCGCGAACGGCGACGCCTTCTGCGTCTCGACGGAGACGGTTCGGATCCGACGCGCCCGCAGGTCGCTCATCACCTCGCGCAGCCCCGGCAGGTCGAACACGTCGCGCAGGCACTCCCGCGTCGCCTCGAGCAGGATCGGGAACGTCGGGTGCTTCGCCGCGACCTGCAGCAGGTCGGCCCCGCGCTGACGCTGCTGCCAGAGGGGCGTCCGCTTGCCGGGCAGCCGCCGGGGGAGCAGCAGCGCGCGCGCCGCCGCCTCGCGGAACAGGCTGCCGAACAGTCCGGTTCCGGGGAGCTGCCGGACGACCAGCGACTCGATCTCCTCGGGGTCGAACACGAGATCGTCGACAACCAACGCGTCGTCGGAGTCGGGGAGCCGCAGGACGATGCCGTCGTCGCTCCAGAGCACCTCGACGTCGAGGCCGGTGCGCTCGGTGAGCCGCTCCTGCACGGCCATGCCCCACGGCGCGTGGATCTTGGCGCCGAACGGCGTGAGGATGCACACGCGCCAGTCGCCGAGCTCGTCACGGAACCGCTCGATCACGATGGTGCGGTCGTCGGGCACCGCGCCGGCCGCGTCGCGCTCGTCGCGCAGGTACTGGACGAGGTTGAGCGCCGCCAGCGGGTCGAGCGCGTACCGCTCCCGCAGCGCCGTCTCGGCGCGATCGTCGGGCATCGACGACAGCTCGCGCGTCACCGCCCCCAGCGCCCGTCCCAGCTCGAGCGGACGCCCCGGCTTGTCGCCCTTCCAGAACGGCATCTTCCCCGGTTCGCCAGGCGCGGGGTCGACGATCACGCGATCGTGCGTGATGTCGGCGATCCGCCACGAGCTCGCCCCGAGGAGGAACACCTCGCCCCGCCGGCTCTCGTAGACCATCTCCTCGTCGAGCTCGCCGACGCGCCGCCCGTCGGCGGTGAACACCCCGAACAGCCCGCGGTCGGGGATCGTGCCCCCGCTGGTCACGGCGAGCCTGCCGGCGCCCTCGCGGGCGCGGATCGTGTTCCTCCGCCGGTCCCATACGATCCGAGGCCGGAGCCCGGCGAAGTCGTCCGACGGATATCGCCCGGCCAGCAGGTCGAGCACGGCGAACAGGAGCTCGTCGGACAGGTCAGCGAAGTTCGCCGCATGCCGAACGGTCGCCCCGAGTTCCTCGACCGGCCACTCGTCCATGGCCGACATCGCGACGATCTGCTGTGCGAGCACGTCGAGCGGGTTCCGCGGGTAGCGCGTTTCCTCGATGAGCCCCTCGCGCATCCGCTCGACCACGACGGCCGCCTCCAGCAGGTCGCCGCGGTACTTGGGGAACACCTTGCCGACCGACGGCTCGCCGACCGAGTGCCCGGCGCGACCGATCCGCTGCAGGCCGCGCGAGACCGATCCGGGCGACTCGACCTGGATCACGAGGTCGACGGCGCCCATGTCGATCCCGAGCTCCAGCGAGCTGGTGGCGACCAGCGCCCGCAACCGCCCGCGCTTCAGCTGGTCCTCGATCTCGAGCCGCTGCTCGCGCGCTATCGAGCCGTGGTGCGCGCGAACCAGCTCCTCGCCGGCGAGCTCGTTCAGCCGCGCCGCCAGCCGCTCGGCCAGCCGGCGCGCGTTGGTGAAGACCAACGTCGACCGGTGGTGGCGGATCAGCTCGAGCAGGCGCGGATGGATCGACGGCCAGATGCTGACGCGCTCGGGACCGACGGCGGCCGGGCCCGAGCGGATCTCGTCGCCCGGCTGGCCGATCGTGGCCATGTCCTCGAGCGGCACGACCACCTCGACATCGAGCGGCTTGCGGACGCCGGCGTCGACGACCGTCACCGGCCGTGGGCCCTCGGTCGTGACGCCGCCGAGGAAGCGCCCGATCTCCTCGAGCGGCCGCTGCGTGGCCGAGAGCCCGATCCGCTGCGGCGGGGTCTCGGCGATCGCCTCGAGGCGCTCGAGCGAGAGCGCGAGGTGCGCGCCGCGCTTGGTCGCGGCGACGGCGTGGATCTCGTCGACGATCACGGTGCGGACACCGCGGAGCATCTCGCGCGCCGAGGACGTCAGCATCAGGTACAGCGACTCGGGCGTCGTGATCAGGATGTCGGGCGGCCGCCGCTGCAGCCGGCGGCGGTCGGCGGCCGAGGTATCACCCGTGCGCATCCCGACCGTCGGCTCGTGCACATCGATGCCGAGGCGATCGGCCGCGAGACGGATTCCGATGAGCGGCGCCCGGAGGTTCTTCTCCACGTCGACCGCGAGCGCTCGAAGGGGTGACACGTAGAGCACGCGGCAGCGGTGCTCGGCGGTAGGCGCTGGCTCGGTCATCAAGGCGTCGAGCGCCCACAGGAACGCTGCGAGCGTCTTGCCCGATCCCGTCGGCGCGAGCACCAGCGTGTGCCCGCCGGCCGAGATCGCCGGCCAGCCCTCGGACTGCGCCGGTGTGGGTTCGGCGAAGGCGCTCTCGAACCAGGCGCGGACGGCGGGGGAGAACCGATCGAGCGGCACGGGAACAGCGTACGGCCCGTGGCGGACACGCGGAGCGCCCTCGGTAGGATGCGCGACATGGCATCCCCTCGCGCGTTCGCCGTGCTCGCGCTCGCCGGCGTGGCGCTCGTCGCGCTCGCGGCGCCGGCGGCCGCGCTCGCCGATCCGCCCGACCAGATCGTGCTGAGCGGCGCGCTCCTGGTCCCCCGCGGGACCGACGTCGGCGAGGTCGTCGTCGTCCACGGGTCGGTGCGCGTCGACGGGGTCGCGGAGGGCGACGTCGTGGTGCTCGACGGATCGGTCGTCGTTCACGGCCAGGTCGGAGGAAGCGTCGTCGCGATCGACGGCCGGGTGACGCTGGGACCAGATGCACAGGTCAACGGGGACGTCACCGCGCGAGGCGCGATCGACGCCGCCGCCGGTGCCAAGGTCGGGGGCCGGCTGCGAGAGCACGTCGCCTTCGCTTGGCGGAAGCCGATCGAGGTCGTCGGTCGGTTCGCGTCGTGGTTGGCCGTCTCGGTCTCCACGCTGCTGCTCGGGCTCCTGGCGGTGATGCTCGCCCCGCGTGCGCTCGACGCGGTCGCAGGCGTCGCCCGCGCCGCTCCGTGGCGAGCGGCAGGGTGGGCGATCGGAATCGCCGTCGGCGTCCCGGTCGTGATCGTCCTCGCGGTGGCGTCGCTTGTCGCGCTGCCGCTCGGGCTGGTCGTGCTACTGGGGCTCGCGCTGCTCGTGTTTGTTGGCTACGTGCTCTCGGCGTACGCGGTCGGTCGCGCCGTGCACCCGTCGGGCAATCGCGCGTTGGCGCTCACGATCGGCTGGGTGATCCTGCGCGCGATCGCCGCGATCCCCGTCGTCAGCGGCATCACGTTCGGCATCGCCGGCGTGTACGGGCTCGGCTCGACGATCGTCGCGACCTGGCGCGCGCGAGCGATCGCCGGACGGCACCGCGGGGGCCGAAAGGCAGACGTCACGGCACCGGCCGCCGTTCCGATCGGCGAGGAGGCCGGGCTCTAGCTCTCTCGCGCGCCGGCTCGCGGCGGCGAGCCGTCAGTTGGTGCGACGGCGACGCAGGCCGGCAGCCAGCAACAGTCCGACGCCGACCGCCGCGCCGAACACGGCCGCCTGCCGAACGCTCATCAGCACCCTGCCGCCGCTCTCGACCGTCACCCTCGGCGCGAGCGCGAACGCGACGAACCCACGGTTGCCGACGGTCACGGTGCCGCCGGCCAGGACCGTCTGCACCAGGCCCTGCTCGAGCGTCACGTTCCCGCGCGCGAGCACCGGCCCGCCGCCGCCCTGATGGAAACGTACATCGCCTCCGGCGATGATCGGCCCGCCGCCGCCTTGGGTCATCGAGACGTCATGTCTGGCGAGCACGACGCCGGCGCCCGCGCGGGTCACCTCGACGTCCTCGCCGCGAACCACCCCGACCAGCGCGCGTTCGACGTTCGTGTGCCCGTTCGTGTCCATCCGCGACACCTCCTCCCAGCCATCCTAGGTACGCTCCGCAGATGGCGCGGGGGTCATTCCTCCTGCTCGGGGTGGGCGCCGCGAGATCCCGACGAACCGCCGCCGATAGGTCACCCGCCGCCCTCGTCGCCTATCCTTTCGCCTCGTGACTTCGATCGACGATGTCGTCGTCCCCGATCCATCCTCCGCTCCCCGGTGCTTCCTGTGCGGACGAGCGACGTTCGACCCCGCGAGGCGCGAGCGGCCGTGGGTCCGGGCGACGGTCGGCGGAGAGCAGGTGCTTGTCTGCCCGACGTGCCAGGAGGAGCGTCCCGACTGGGCGGTGCAGCTCGATCGCTGCGAGATCTGCGGCGACACGCGTCTGTCGGCGACGCTCGGCGAGATCGTGTGCCGGGCCTGCGGACATATCCGGGGGCACGACCGGTCGGTCGTGCCGGCCTGGCTGTCGGGCGCTTAGCTCAGGGGTAGAGCACTCGCCTTACAAGCGAGCGGTCGGAGGTTCGAATCCTCCAGCGCCCACGTTCGCCGTCGCGGCCGAGACGCCCCGCGCCGCCGAGTTCCCGGCATCCCTCTTCTGCCGTAGGTCCGAGTTTGGGTTGACCTCGAGGCACCGCACTTCCGATACTGACGCGAACACTTCGAACCCCATGGCCGGAGTTCACTGAAGCGTTGCAAGCGGAACTCTCCCCGCGTGCCGGCATCGGGCCGGCGCTGCGTCGCGCACGTGAAGCGCGCGGCGTGTCGCTCGACGCTGCCTCGCGCAGCACCAGGATCCGGCCCCGCTATCTGGCGGCGCTCGAGGACGACGCCGGCGTCGACGCGTTTCCGGGCTCCGTCTACGAGCGTTTCTTCCTGAAGGAGTACGCCCGCTACCTCGGCGTCGAGGACGAGCCGCTCGTCAGCGCGCTCGACGAGCGCACCGCGCCTGCCCCCTCCCCGCTCCAACTGGTCGGCCAGCTCCAGCCGCCGCGCCGGTGGGTGGCGCAGCTCGTGCGGGTCATCGCCGCGGTGACCCTGCTCGGGCTGGTCGGGTACACGGCGCTGCATTCGAGCGCCGCGTCCCGCTCGCCCGCCGAGACCGCACGCCAGAAGCTGACGCAGGCCCCGGCCTTCGTCCACCGTTCGCACGCGTCGGTCGGAACACCGCACCCAGCCGTGCCGATCAAGGCGGTCATCGTCGTGCGAACCGCCGTCCACATGGAGGTGTTCGTGAACGGGGAGAAGGCAGTCAAGCGCACGGTGCAGCCGCGCCGGATGGCGCTGCAGGTTCCGCGGGTCGCGACGGGCGATCCGACCCTTGACGTCACGGTCGACGACGGATCGGCGGTCCGGCTGGTGGTGAACGGCCACCTCATCCCGACGGCGGGGGAGGTCCCGTTCCACGCGACGTTCGAGTCGTCGTACGGCCGCACCGTCCGCCTGTAGCGGTTTGCCTCAATCGAACACACGTTCTATCCTCCACTCCTCATGCCCGAGCAACTCTTCGAGATCGCGCGTCGAACGTTCGATACCCCGGAGTTCCGCGGGATCGAGTTCATCGAGGTCGAGGCCAAGTCGATCATCAACCGCGTCCCCGGCGCCGGCGTCCCCTTCGACTGGAGCATCAACCCGTACCGGGGATGCAGTCATGCCTGCGTGTATTGCTTCGCCAGGCCGACGCACACGTTCCTCGAGATGAACGCCGGCAGGGACTTCGAGACGAAGATCGTCGTGAAGGTCAACGCGTCCGACGTCCTTCGTCGCGAGCTCGGCGCCAAGCGCTGGAGGGGCGAGCACATCGCGATGGGGACCAACACGGATCCGTACCAGCGCGCCGAGGGTCGCTACCGCCTGATGCCCGGCATCATCCGGGCGCTGACCGACTACCGGAACCCGTTCTCGATCCTGACGAAGGGCACGCTGATCCTGCGCGACCTCGATCTGCTCGTCGAGGCGGCGAAGGTGGCGGACGTCGGGACGGCGTTCTCGATCGGAACGCTCGACGAGGAAGCGTGGCGCCGGACCGAGCCGGGTACGCCGCATCCGCGGAGCCGAATCGACGCGGTGCGCGCGCTCAACGAGGCAGGGATCCCGTGCGGCGTCCTGATGGCGCCGATCCTTCCCGGCATCACCGACCACCCGCGGCAGCTGCGTGACGTGGCCAGGGCGGCGATCGACGCCGGCGCCACGCACGTCTCGCCGATCCTGCTCCACCTGCGCCCCGGCGTCCGCGAGGAGTTCCTCCCGTGGCTCGCCGAGCAGTATCCGGAGCTGGTCGCGCGGTACCAAGAGATGTACCGCAACGCGTACGCGTCGGCCGACGAGCGGAAGGCGCTCGGCGCGCGGGTCGGCACGATCGTCCGCGCGCTCGGCGGAACGCGTCCGCGACCCGAGCGCCCCGAGCGGTGGAGCCGGGACCACGACGAGCCACGGGCCGAGCCGCAGCAGCTGAAGCTCGTGTGACCTCGTCGAGAACGCCGTCCGTTACGCTTGCCGGCGTGCGTGGGATGGATCGCCTGCTCGAGCTTCAGGACCTCGACTCCGCGATCGACCGGCTGGAGGCGCGCCGGACGCAGCTCGAGGCCGGCGCCGAGCTCTCGGCGGCCCGGCTGCGGACCGAGGAGGCCGAGGCGACACTCGGCGAGCTGCGGCTGGCGCTCGACGAGGTCCAGCGCACGCAGTCCCGCCTCGAGCACGAGGTCGACACGATGAATCAGAAGTCGGCCGCCGAAGAGAAGCGGATGTACGACGGCAGCATCGTCAACGCCAAGGAGCTGGAGGCGATCCAGCACGAGATCGCGTCGCTCAAGGATCGTCGCTCGCGCACCGAGGACGGCCTGCTCGAGCTGATGGAGCGACGCGAGGACCTCGAGACGCGGGCGACGGCGATCGACAAAGACGTGCAGGAGCAGCGCGCGCGGCTCGAGGAGATCGGTGGCGAGTCCGTGCGGGAGCTCGACCGGGTCGGCGCCGAGCTCACCGAGCGACGTGCGGCGCGCCATGCGCTCACGCCCGAGCTCGACGAGGAGCTGCTGGAGCTGTACGAGGATCTCCGGCGACAGAAGAAGGGCGTCGGTGCGGCGGCGCTGATCGACGGGGTCTGCCAGGCGTGCCACGAGCAGCTGTCGGCGCTCGAGCTCGCCCAGCTCAAGAAGACCGACGGCATCCCAAGGTGCGAGCACTGCCGGCGGATCCTGGTCCTCGCCTGATCGTCGCCTGCGACGGTGCCGCCCGCGGCAATCCCGGGCCCGCGGGCATCGGCGTCCACATCACCACGCAGGATGGGCGCACGGTCGCCGAGATCGCGCGCGGCATCGGGATCGCGACCAACAACGTGGCCGAGTACACGGCCGCGATCGCCGGCCTCACGCATGCGGCTGAGCTGGGCGCGAGTCACGTTCTGCTGCGGTCCGACAGCCGGCTGCTGATCGAGCAGCTCGCGGGCAGATTCCGCGTGAAGAACCCGGCGCTGCAGCGACTGCACGCGCAGGTGCGAGCGCTCACGAAGAGCTTTCGGTCGATCGAGTACCTGCACGTGCCGCGCGAGCAGAACAAGGAGGCAGACCGCCTCGCCAACGTCGGCGTCGACAGCTGGCTCGCCGGC
Organism: Actinomycetota bacterium; assembly: GCA_036257835.1. GTDB lineage: Bacteria > Actinomycetota > UBA4738 > UBA4738 > HRBIN12 > DATAEU01. Next base: position 21,713 of record DATAEU010000075.1, read on the forward strand.
GAGGGCGCTAGCTGGCGGCCGGGCTCGCCGAACCCCCGCCTGTGGGCGGAGCCGGAAGGGGAGGGATGAGCCCGGTGAGGTCGAACGCGAACCTCCGGATCCTCCGGTCGGCGCTCACGAACGGCAGCGTCAGGATCCGCCCGCGCGCGGTGTCCTGATACGGCACGGCGATCAGCCCGTCCACGCTCGCGCCCGGCCGGATCTCGGCGAGCGAGATGCTCGGCACCGTCGTGACCACCTCGTTGCCGGCCGCCGCCGGCACGACGAGCGCAGCCGCGGTCGGGTCGAGCCCGATCGCCGTGTTCGAGTGGTTGGTCACGACGATGTTGAACTGCCAGTTCGGGACGAACCGGAACACCGAGTCGAGCCGGACGGAGACCCCGGCCAGCCGGTGCGTCTGTCCGTCGAACCGCGTGATCCCCGCGTCCATCGAGAGGCCGTCGCGCGTGACGTCGACGATCTTCCACCGCGCGAGCCCGGTCCGCAGCAGCGTGACCGGCCCGTCGAGGATCCGGGTGCGGTCGAAGGCCGGCGCGTCGGCCGGCGCGAAATGGAAGGTGACCGAGGCGCCGAGGTCGACCTGCGCGCCGATCGCCTTCTTGATCGGGATCGAGGCGACGAACGCGGCCGAGCGCAGCTCGACCGAGCCGACGATGCTGCCGTTGAACTCGTCGTTCTGTACGCCGAGCCACCGCACCCAGGAGCGCAGGTCGGGACCGGCGACGAGCGAGCGAAGCGGGCCGACGCCGTCGGCCGCCGCGTCCGCGTACGCGTGGAGGAACTCCAGGACCGTCTGACGAGCGGCCGCGACGTCGAGCCCGAGCGGCCCGCCGAGCTGCTCCATCGGCACGGGCTGCCCCGGCCCGGCGAGCGACGCCGCGCACGACGACGCGGTGAGGGCGAGTACGAGGACGACCGCGATGCGGCGCACGAGGCGGGTATCGTACGGCCGCCTCGAGGCGTTCCCTATACTCGAGGTGGAGGAGCCGGCCGGGCGGCCGCGGTCGATCGCTCGATCGGTCGAGGAAAGTCCGGACTCCACAGGGCAGGGTGCTGGGTAAAGCCCAGGCGGGGTGACCCGCGGAGAGCGCAACAGAGAGCAGACCGCCGCCGTCGCCTCGGCGACGACGGTAAGGGTGAAACGGTGAGGTAAGAGCTCACCAGCGGACCGGGTGACCGGTCCGGCTCGGCAAGCCCCACCCGGAGCAAGGCCAAGCAGGGAGCGTTCGAGGGCGGCCCGCCCGATGCTCCCGGGTAGGCCGCACGAGTGGCGCCCGTGGTACCGGGGCGCCGCCGGGGTCCCGAGAGGGCTCAGAGAGATGGTCGCCGGGCCGCCGGAAGGCGGCTCACAGGATCCGGCTTACAGGCCGGCTCCTCCCTTTCTTCTCTATCGGGTGCTCGTTCGCATCGTGACGTCGCACCCCTGCCGAGCGCTCTCTCGTTCGTCTGGCGTGTCCTGGTCGTGTCCGTGGGGGGCATCGAGTGCCTAGGAGACTGATCGACCGCGCACGCGCGGGGGTCGCATCGGATCGAACGAAGAGACGAACGTTCTTCGTCATTGTGATCCTCGCGGTGTTGTGGTTCGTCCTCGGCTCCGTTGCCCTTCTCATCCCGGTTCCGATATCGATCGGCTCGGCCGTCATCGCGCTGCTCGGCTCGGCAATCGTTTCGCTCGTGAGCGCCATCGCGTACACGGCCCTCGCGTTCTGGGTGATCGATGCGGTGAGAGCGAGAACTGGGGGCACGCGATGATGGCGAGATGTTCGCTATCGTCGTCCTAACGAGGCGGAGCCTCAGGCCGATGCGGCGACGGCTCGGCGGAGCTGCTTCCCCGCGTGGTACGAGCTGCGGACCAGCGGCCCGGCCTCGACGTGCGCGATGCCGAGATCCTCGCCCACGGCCTTCCACCTCGCGAACTCCTCGGGCTCGACCCACCGGTCGACCGGCAGGTGGTGATCGGTCGGGCGCAGGTACTGGCCGATCGTGACGATGTCGCACCCCGCGTCCGCGAGGTCCGCGAGCGCCTCCGGTATCTCTTCGATGCGCTCGCCCATACCGAGGATCAGGTTGGACTTCGTGACCTGTGCCTGCCGGAGACCTTTGGCCAACCGCAGCACGTCGAGCGAGCGGTCGTAGCCGAACGCCGGCCGGATCCGCGGGTGCAGGCGCCGAACGGTCTCGAGGTTGTGCGCGAACACGTCCGGTTCGGCCTCGATCACCGTCGCGATGTCCCGCTCGCCCCCTTTGAAGTCGGTCGGGAGGACCTCGACGCCGCAGCCGGGAACGGCCTCGCGGATCGAACGAACGGCGGCCGCCCAGATGCGCGCCCCGCCGTCGGCGAGGTCGTCGCGCGCAACGCCCGTGAGCACGACGAACCGCAGCCCCATCGTTCGAACGGCCTCCGCGATTCGCCGTGGCTCGTCCTCGTCGACCGGATCCGGTCGTGCGGTCATGACGTCGCAGAAGCCGCAGCGACGCGTGCACTTGTCGCCGAGGATGAGGAATGTCGCCTCGCGCTCCTCCCAGCACTCGTGGATGTTCGGACACGAGGCCTCCTCGCACACGGTGTGCAGTTCGAGGCCGCGCACCAGCCCTTTGAGCTCGGCGTAGTTCGCGCCCGTCTGGAGCCGCACCTTGAGCCACGGCGGCTTGCGCGTGTCGGAAGCCGACTGGCCGCCGGTGGTGGAAACGATGGGCAGGTAGAGGCGGCGCCCGTGCGGATTGTGATCGCGGACCTGCACGAAAACGAGTCTAGCCTCCGTCCGTCGATGCGGCGGCGACGTCGTGCTCCGGCGCCGGCTCGCCCTCTTCGAGGGGCGCTGCTACGTGCGGCGACACCGGAAGGGACACGCGGAAGGACGCGCCGCCCCCGCGGCGCTCCTCCACCCACGCTCGTCCACCGTGCAGTTCCGCGAACATCGAGACCAGCGAGAGGCCGATCCCGGTGCCGGGGGAATGCGCCGACGCCGTCGGCCCCTGCCGGAACGGCGCGAAGATCTCGCGCCGTAGATCTTGCGGAACGCCCGGTCCGTCGTCCTCGACGGCGATCAGGGCGCCTGCCGGTTCCTTGCGCAGACGGACCCACACCGTGACCGAGCGCGAGGTGTGACGCAAGCCATTCACGACGAGGTTCTCGACGATGCGCTCGACCTTGGCGGGGTCGGCGTCGACGATGACGTCGGCCAGATCGAGGACGATCGACCGGTCGCCGACGAGGTCGAGGTTGTCGACCGTCCGGCGGATCAGGTCGGCGAGGTCGACCGTCCGGTACACCGGCGTCACGATCCCACGGTTCAACCGGTCGATGTCGAGCAGGTCGCCGAGAAGCCGGTCGAGCTTCCGGGCGTTGGCCGCCAGGCGCTCGAGCAGGTCCGTGCGGTCGGGCGCCGAGATGTCCTGTTGCTGCAGCGTCAGCGACAGTCCGAGGATCGAGGTCAACGGGCTGCGGAGCTCGTGCGAGACCGCCGCCAGGAACGTGTTCTTCATCTCGTCCAGCGCTCGGAGGCGCTCGGCCGCCTCCCGCTCGCGACGCTCGCTCGAGACGAGCGCCTGCTCCGCACGACGGCGTTCGGTGATATCGAACAGCACGCCCTGCAGGAACAGGGGCTCGCCCTTGTCGCCGTGAACGAAGGTCGTCTCGTCGTGAACCCAGACCCAGCGGCCCTCGGGGTGCAGGACCCGGTACTCGCCGGTCCACGCTTGGCCGGTCTCGACGGCCTCCATGTAGGTCCGCTTCATCTCGTCTCGGTCCTCGGGGTGCATGATCTCCAGCCAGAGGTCCGGGTTCGCGGTCCATTCGTCCGGCGAGACGCCAAGGATCTCGCGGATCTGTGGGCTCGCGTAGATCGTGCGCATCGAGCCGTCGGGCACGTCGATGTAGATCGCGCCCGGGACGTGCTCGACGATCGCCCGGTACCGCTCCTCGGCCTCGCGGAGCTGCGCCTCCGCCTCCTTCTGCGCCGTGATGTCGAGCACGACGCCCTGCCACGCCTCGAGGGCGCCATCGTCGTCGAGGACCGGGACGGCCTCGTTGTGCAACCAGACCATCCGTCCATCGCGCGCGAAGATCCGGTAGTCGATGCTGAACACGTGCCCGGGCTCGTACGGCAGCGCGTCCTCGGCGAGGACCCGCTCCCGGTCGTCGGGATGCAGCTGACGCGCCCAGACGGCGCGGTCGGCCATCCACTCGACCGGCGTGAACCCGAGGATCGTCTCGATCTGTGGGCTGATGTACTCGGTGCGTCCGTCGGCCGACTCGACGTACGTGATCGCGGGGAGCTGTTCCACCAACGTGCGGTAGCGCGCCTCGGCATCGCGGAGCCGTTCCTCCGCGCGCTTCAGCTCGGTGATGTCCAGCAGGACCCCCTGATACGTCTGCTGGCCCTCGTCGTCTGACGCGATCGGCACCGCTTCGTCGCGCACCCACGCGGTCCCTCCGTCACCGCGCACGATGCGGTACTCGGCGCGGAACGGGACGCCCCGCGCCTTGGCATCGTTCCACGCGTCGATCACACGAGGGAGGTCGCCCGGATCGACGTGCTGCGACCACGCCGTCGCGTCGCGCATCCACTCCTCGGCCGACATGCCGAGGATCGGCTCGATCTGCGGGCTGACGTATCGCATCGGCCGGCCCTTTGGATGCCCCGAATCCCAGATGTATGTGACGGCGGGGACACGCTCGACGAGCGTTCGGTACCGCTCCTCGGCCTCCCGGAGCCGTTCCTCCGCGTGCCTGCGTTCGCTGACGTCGTACATGACGCCCTGGACGATCGCGCGGCCGTTCGGACCGGCGGGAACGGAGATCGCCTCCTCATGGATCCAGACGTATCGCCCGTCCTGGCGGCGGTGGCGGTACTCGGCCACGAAGGGTTCGCCCGTGCGGTCGGCACGCTCGGATTCGGCGAGGACGGCCTCGCGGTCCTTCGGATGGATCTGCCGCATCCAAAGCTCCGGATCGTCGGTCCAGTCCTCCACCGAGAATCCGAGGATCGGCTCGACCTGGGGGCTCACGTACAGGACGCGGTTGGCCCCGGCCGGCCGTGTCGGATCCCACGTGTACGTGACGGCCGGGATCTTCTCGACGACGGCTCGGTAGCGCTCCTCGGCGGCCAGTCTCGCCGCGAGGTGACGGCTCGAGTCTCGCCATCGCATGGCCGTGAGCACGGACATGGCGATCGCCGTGACCCCGAACGCGAGGATGAACTCGTCCTCGCTGCCGCCGAGGGACCGGCGGAGCCACGCCTCGATCGATCCGGCCGCCCCCGTGTACAGGAAGAGCGCGAACGATCCCGCCGCGCTGAGGGCGACGACAACGAGGTCACGCAGCGCGCGCGACCCGTCCGTGCCCGGTCCGGTCGGTCGATCCATCGGCGGTGGGTACCCCTGCCGATGTATCGGTCCGACCGGGGGATGCCTGAATCGGGGACGGCGGCGGGACGACCGAACGGCGCGACTAGAAGCGGGCGAGCTCGAGCATCCGCTGGTAGATCCGGTCGGTGTCGGGCATGAACGCGTGCTCGAGGGAGGCCGCGAACCCCATCGCCGGAACGTCCGGACCGCCGATCCGCAGGAGCGGCCCGTCGAGGTCGAACATCGCCTCCTCGGCGATCGTCGCGACGATCTCGGCGCCGGCGCCGTAGGTTCGGTTGTCCTCGTAGACGACCATCGCCTTGCCGGTCTTGCGGACGGAGTCGAGGATCGTCTGCTTGTCGAGGGGCGAGATCGTGCGGACGTCGATGACCTCAGCGTGCATCCCCGTCTCCTCCTCGAGCCGGGAGGCGGCGTCGAGGCACTGATGCAGCATCAGGCCGTACGCGACCACGGTTAGGTCCTCGCCCTCACGCTTCACGTCGGCGTTGCCGATCGGTACCGTGAACGGCTCGTCCGGCACCTCGCCCTTCACCAGGCGATAGGTCTTCTTGTGCTCGAGGAACAGCACAGGATCCGGGTCGCGGATCGCTGAACGAAGGAGTCCGGCCGCATCGGCCGGCGTCGACGGGGCAACGACCTTCAACCCGGGGACGTGGGCGTAGAACGCTTCGATCGACTGCGAGTGGTACAGGGCGCCGTGGATGCCGCCGCCCCAGGGCACCCGGATCACCATCGGCAGCCCGAAGTCCCCGTTGGTGCGGTAGCGCATGCGCGCCACCTCGGAGACGATCTGGTCGAACGCCGGGTGGATGAAGTCGGCGAACTCGATCTCGGCCACCGGCAGGAGACCGTGCAGCGACATCCCGAGCGCGAGGCCGACGATCATCGACTCGGCAAGGGGTGTGTCGATCACACGCCGGTCTCCGAACTCGTCGATGAACCCCTGCGTGATGCGGAAGACGCCCCCGCGCACGCCGATGTCCTGGCCCAGCACCACGATGCGGTCGTCGGCGGCCATCTCGTCGTGAAGAGCGTCGTGGATCGCGGTGACAACGTTCTTCTCGGTCACTCGCCGCCTCCCGCGTACAGCCGGTCCTCGAGCGTTCGGGGATCGGGATCGGGCGCGCTCCACGCCTCGTCGATCTGCCGGTCGATCTCGGCCCGCTGCTCCGCCTCCATCGCGTCGAGCGTGCCGGCATCCGCGATCGCGTGCTCGGTGAGGTAGCGGCCGAACACCAGGAGCGGATCCCTGTGCTTGGCCTCCTCGACCTCCTCGCGGCTGCGGTAGGACCGATCGTCGTCGTCGGAGGTGTGCGGGAAGAAGCGGTAGGTCTTTGCCTCGATTAGCGTCGGCCCCTCCCCGGCCCGCGCCCGCTCGACGGCGTGCTTCATCGCCGCGTAGCACGCGAGCGTGTCGCTGCCGTCGACGACGACGCCGGGGAAGCCGTACGCGGCGGCGCGATCGGCGACGTTCTCGATGGCCATCTGCTGCGCCTGCGTCACCGAGATGGCGTAGTGGTTGTTCTCGCAGACGTAGACGACGGGCAGCTTGTGGATGCCGGAGAAGTTGAGGCCCTCGTGCCAGTCGCCCTCGCTAGTCGCACCCTCACCGAACCAGCATGCGGCGACGGTCTTCTCGCCGCGGTACTTGGCGGCGTAGGCGATGCCGGCGGCGTGCGGGATCTGCGTCGCGATCGGGCTCGAGTGCGACATGATACCGAGCCGCCGCGAGCCCCAGTGGGACGGCATCTGGCGTCCGCCCGACGACGGATCGTCGGCCTTCGCGAACAGCCCCAGGAAGATGTCCTTCGGCGTGAACCCGGCGACCAGCACGACGGCGAGGTCACGGTAGTAGGGGAGCCAGATGTCGCTGCCCGGCTGCAACGCGTACGCGGTTCCAACCTGACAGCCCTCGTGGCCGGAGACGGGAACGACGAACGGCGCCTTGCCCTGTCGGTTGAGCCGGAAGGCCGCCTCGTCGCAGAGACGAGCGCTGAGGATGAATCGGTACATCGCGAGGAGGTCGTCGGGGCTGAGACCGAGGGCCTCGTGTGATGTCTCGGGACCTACTCGGGTCGCCACACCACCCTCCTCGCGGCCGAGTCTAGCATCGGGGTTCGTCGTTCCTACCCGGTTCCGATGCCCGATAGACCGCCTGCTTCCCGGCCTCCCGGCCCAGGACTTCGTGCCTGCGCGAGCCGATCATCTTTGGGATACCCGGGTATGGTATACGGCATCGCGTCGCTTCGGCCGCCCGGCCGTCGGTGCGAGGAGGGACGGCATGTACGGATACGCGATGGAGCGGGAGAACCTCCTCGCCCGGCTGCGAAAGATCGAGGGTCAGGTTCGCGGGCTGCAGCGCATGGTCGAGGAGGACAAGTACTGCATCGACATCTTGACGCAGGTCAACTCGGCGACGGCGGCCCTGCGGGCGGTCGGGCTGGGATTGCTCGACGAGCACGTCCGATACTGCGTGAAGGAGAGCATCGAAAAGCGCGCGGGCGATCAGAAGGTCGAGGAGCTGCTCGCCGCCGTCGCGCGGTTCGTGGGGAAGTGAGGGTGTGTGGTGGCCGAGACTGCCCTGAAGCTGCAGGTCTCCGAGCTCAGGCTGGACGAGGCGCTGCGTGACGCCGTCCGGGTGCGTGGCTACGACGTCGAGATCCACGTCGATCGGGACGAGGCCGAGGCGCGTCGCGAAGAGCGGGCCTGGCTGCGACGGATGGTCGTCGCGTGGCCGCTCGGCGTGGTGGTGATGGCGATCTCGATGGCCTTCCCGGACGAGGGCTGCGCGCGATGGACGGCGTTCGCGCTCGCGACCCCCGTCCGACCGCGTCCTGGCCGATGTCCTCCCGGCCGAGAAGGTCGACAAGCTCAAGAGGCTGCAGGCGCAGGGCAAGGTCGTCGCGATGGTCGGTGACGGCATCAACGACGGTCCCGCGCTCGCGCAGGCCGATCTCGGGATCGCGATCGGAAGCGGGGCGGACGTCGCGATCGAGGCGTCCGACATCACCGTGCTCCAGGGCGACCTCGACGGGGTGGTGCACGCGATCCGCCTGGCACGGCGCACGTTCTCGACCATCGTCCAGAACCTCTTCTGGGCCTTCGGGTACAACGTCGCCGCGATCCCGCTTGCGGCGTTCGGGCTGCTGAACCCGATCATCGCCGGCGGCGCGATGGCCCTGTCGTCGGTGTCCGTGCTGGCGAACTCCCTTCGGCTGCGGCGCTTCCGCGGCTGACGGGTACCGTGGAGTGGACGAGAGCGAGACGAGGATGAACGAGATGCAGCAGCAGACGGGGACGGCGACCGTCGTCGAGGCGACGGACGCCAATTTCATGGACGTGGTGGTCGAGGAGTCGAAGACGCGGCCGGTGGTCGTTGACCTATGGGCGTCGTGGTGCGGACCGTGCAAGACGCTCGGTCCGATCCTCGAGAAGGTGGCCGAGCAACACAACGGCGATTTCCTGCTCGCGAAGCTGGACGTCGACGCCAACCCGTATACGGCGGGACAGTTCGGCGTGCAGAGCATCCCGACCGTCGTCGCGTTCAAGGACGGGCGTCCGGTCGACGGCTTCGTGGGCGCGATCCCCGAGCCGATGGTGCAGGAGTTCGTCGGCCGGCTGATGCCGACCGAGGCCGACCGAGAGGCCGAGGAAGCGGCGGGCGTGGAGGCGTCCGGAGATGTCGCTGCGGCGGAGGCCGGCTATCGGGACGCGATCGCCCAGGACGCGAACAACCGGACGGCGCGGCTCGGCCTCGCGCGCATCCTGGCCGACCGGGGGGACGAGGACGAGGCGCGGCAGACGCTGATGCCGGTCCTCCCCGACGTCGAGGCCGAGCGACTGCTCGCGCAGCTCGAGATCGCGTCGTGGTCGAGGCTGACCGAGCCGGGGACGCTCGCGTCGGCCAAGCGGCTCGCCGCGCAGGGCAGATGGCGCGAGGCGCTGGATGGGATGCTCGGTGCGCTGAGCGACGATCCCGACGCGCGCCAGGCGATGCTCGAGGTGTTCGCGGTCCTCGGCGAGGACGACGAGCTGACCCCCGAGTACCGCCGGAAGCTCGCGAGCGCCCTGTTCTGATGACCGAGATCCACGACCGCATCCGCGACTGGTGGAACGCGGACGCCGAGGTCTACGACCGCGCGCCGTCGCACGCGGCATCCGACCCGCTCGAGGCCGCCGCGTGGCGCGCGGCGCTCGAGGACGCGCTGCCGCCGTCGCCCGCCACGGTGCTGGACGTGGGCGCGGGGACGGGCGCGATGAGCCTGCTCGCCGCCGAGCTCGGTCTCGACGTCACCGCGCTCGATCTGGCGTCGGCGATGCTCGACCGGGCGCGTTCGAAGGCCGACGCCCTCGGGCTCGGGCTGTCGTTCGTCGTCGGCCGTGCCGACGAGCCCCCCGCGGGTCCCTTCGACGCGGTCATGGAGCGCCACGTGCTGTGGACCTCGCCGAATCCCGTCGAGACGCTCGCGGCATGGCGCGGAGTCGTCCGCCCCGGCGGACGCCTGGCGCTGTTCGAGGGCATCTGGGGCCGGACCGACGTGGTGCAGCGTGTTCGCGACGCCGCCGCCGAGGCGCTCCGCCGCGCGTACGGGATCGCGCACGACCACCACGCCGAGTACGACGAGGCCATCCTCGCCGAGCTGCCGCTCGCGCGGCTGCCCTCGGCACAACCGTTGATCGACGCCGTCCACGCCGCCGGCTGGCGCGCAGTGCGCGTCCGCCGCCTGCGCGACGTCGAGTGGGCGCGCCGGATCGCCGCGAAGCCAGTCCTCGGCGCGCTCGAGTCCGTCCCGCAGTTCGCGCTCATCGCCGACGCGTCGTGAACACGTCGGTCCGGTAGACGGAAGCCCGCGCGGCCGCGTTGGTACACCCCGGTCGCCGTCTGCAAGCCCTCGGCCACCGCGTGGTGCACCCGCGTCAGGACGCGGCGAGGTTCTCGAACGGTTGGGCGGCGTCGGCCGCCGAGCGCAGCTCGACGTCGAAGACGCGCTCGAAGTGACGCAGGATCGGGATCGTGGCGTCGCCGACCGAGACGGTGCGCCCGGCGAGCTGCGACAGCGACGTGACGCCCTCGTTCGCGAGCCCGCACGGCACGATCGCGTCGTACCACGAGAGGTCGGTGGTGCAGTTGAGCGCGAACCCGTGAAGGCTGACGCGCATCCGCATCAGCCGAACACCGATCGCGCACACCTTCCGATCGCTGGACCACACGCCCGTCTGCACGTCGCTGCGGTCGAGCTCGACGCCGAGGTCTCGCGATGCGCGGATTACGACCTCCTCGAGCCGTCGCACGTAGTTCAGCGCGTCCGGACGCACACCGAGGTCGAGGATCGGATAGCCGACGAGCTGCCCCGGCCCGTGGAACGTCAGCGAACCGCCCCGATCGATGTACCGCAGATGCGCACCGGCCGCCTCGATCCGGTCTTCGGTCCAGACGACGTGCTCCGGTTTCGAGCGGCGGCCGGCGGTGAACACCGGGGGATGCTCGAGCAGGATGAGCGTGTCGGGGATCTCGCCGCGCAGCCGGAGCGAGGCGAGCTCGTGCATCAGCTCGTTGGCCCGGTCGTAGTCGACGATGCCCGCGGGGCGGATCAGCCAGCCCGGGCGCGTCACGTCAGACGCCCAGGTCCTCGGCGAAGTCCCACGACTCGAGGTTCTGTTTCACGCGCGCGAGGAACCGCGTCGCGAGCTCGCCGTCGATCGTGCGGTGGTCCCACGACATGGAGATGTTGACCATGCTCCGGATGGCGATCGCATCCTCGATCACGACAGGTCGCCTGACGATCGCGTCGAGCGACAGGATCCCCGTGTTCGGCTGGTTGATGATCGGGACGGACGCCACCGAGCCGTAGGGCCCGGGATTCGTGATGGTGAACGTGGCGCCCTGCACCTCGTCGGGGGTGAGCTGATGCGCGCGGGCGCGCGCCGCGAGGTCGGCGATCGCGCGAGCGATGCCGACCGTGTTCATCGCGTCGGCGCCCTTGATCACCGGGACGATCAGCCCGGCGTCGTAGGACACGGCTATGCCCATGTTCACGAACTTCGGCAGCACGATGTTGTCGCCGTCGAGCCGGCCGTTGATCTGTGGGTACTCCTGCAGCGCGTCGACCGTCGCGCGCACGACGAACGGCAGGTACGTGAGCTTGACGCCGTGCTTCTGCCCGAACGCGTCCTTCGCCCGCTCGCGAAGCTTGACGAGGTGGTCGACGTTGACCTCGACCATCGTCCACGCACGTGCTGTCTGCTGTGTCGAGGTGAGCATGTGCTGCGCGATCGTCCGGCGGATGTGGGAGATCGGCTGGACCTCCTCGGCGTCGCCCGGCACCGTCGGCATGGCCGGCACGGCGGCGGGTTGGGACGCGGCGGGCTGCCGCGCCGGCATCGCCGTCGGCCCGGAAGGCGCCGGCCGCGGCGCCGCGGCGTTCGCGCCGGAGGCGACGAACGCCATCACGTCGCTCTTGGTGATCCGGCCGCCGGTCCCCGTCCCCTGCACCTGCGAGAGGTCGACGTCGTGCTCGGCGGCGAGCCGGCGGACGAGCGGGGACAGGACCTGGGAGCGCGGTCCGCCTTGCGGCGGCGTCTCGACCGGCGCCGTCGACCGGACGGGAGCTGCGGCTTCCGGTCCCGGAGGGGCCTCCGAGGGCGGCCGTTGCTCGGTGGCGGCCTCCGCGCTCGCCGCCGGCGAGCCGCTGGCCACCTGCCCGTCACCCGCGTCGACCTCGGCGAGCGGCGTCCCGACGCCGACGGTCTGCCCCTCCGGCACGAGGATCTTGGTGACGGTTCCGGCCGCGGGCGACGGGACCTCCGTGTCGACCTTGTCCGTCGAGATCTCGAACAGGGGTTCGTCCTGGGCGACCGTCTCGCCCTCCTTCTTGAGCCACTTCAGGATCGTTCCCTCGACGACCGTCTCGCCGAGCTGCGGCATGTTGATGGTGGTCATGGGCCCTCCCGGGTCACCAGGCGGTCAGCTTGCGCGCGGCCTCCACGATGTCCGCCACCTGTGGGAGGTACGCGTCCTCGAGCGTAGGAGAGAACGGCACCGGAACGCTCGGCGGCGCGAGCCGCATGACCGGCGCGTCGAGGTGCTGGAAGCCCTCCTCGGCGATCACCGATCCGATCTCGGCGCCGGTGCCGAGGAACCGGTGGCTCTCGTAGAGAACCAGGGCGCGACTCGTCTTCTCGACCGACGACAGGATGGTCTGGGTGTCGAGCGGGACGATCGTCCGGAGATCCACGACCTCCGCGGAGATCCCCTCGGCCTCGAGTGCCTCCACCGCCTCAAGCGCCAGGTGGACCATCATCCCGTAGGTCACGATCGACAGGTCCGATCCCTGGCGGCGGACGCGCGCCTGTCCGATCGGGACGAGGAAGTCCGGGTCCTCGGAGACGTGCTCACGGATGCGCCGGTAGATCCACTTGTGCTCGAGGAAGACGCATGGGTTGTCGTCGCGGATCGCCGACTTCAGCAGACCCTTCGCGTCCTCGGGGAACGACGGGCAGATCACCTTCAGCCCCGGCGAGTACGAGAACCACGGCTCCGGGTTCTCCGAGTGGAACGAGCTCGCTCGTACGCCCCCGCCCGAGGGCGCGCGCAGCACGATCGGGATCGGCACGCCGCTTCGATAGTGATACCGAGCGGCAGCCGTGACGATGGAGTCGAAGCCGGACGTCATGAAGTCGGCGTACTGGAACTCGGCGACCGGACGCAGGCCCTCCATCGCCGCGCCGACCGACATCCCGACGATCGTCTCCTCGGCGATCGGCGTGTCCATGACGCGCTCGGGGCCGAACCGCTCGATGAACCCCTCCGTCACCTTGAAGGCGCCGCCGTAGACGCCGATGTCCTCGCCGAGCAGGAAGACGCGCGGGTCGCGCTCCATCTCCTCCCACAGCGCCTCGGCGATCGCGATGAGGTAGGTCGCCTCCCCGTCCTCGGTCCGCTTGCCCCGTGGTTCGGCGCCGTGGCCGGCGGCGCCCGCTTCGACGGTCGCCTGGGCCATCAGCCGGTTCCTCCCTGGCGCGACGGTTCGCTCCGCCAATACCCGTCCTCGACCCAGAGGCCCTTCGTGACCTCCTCACCGACCGGCAGGGGGGAGGCCTGTGCGAACTCGTAGCCGGACTGGAAGTCCTGCTCGACCCGCTCCTGGACCCGCTTGATCTCCTCGTCGTCGACGACGCCCTTCTCGGCGAGCAGCTGCTGGAACCGCTTCACGGGATCCTTGCGCTCCATAAACTCCTCGAGCAGCTCCTTCGGGACGTACTTGGCCGGATCGTGACCGGCGTGCCCGCGCCAGCGGAGCGACACCGACTCGATCAGCGAGGGGCCGCCGCCCGAGCGTGCGCGCTCGACCGCCTCGCGCGCGACGCGGTACACGTCGAGCACGTCCTGGGCGTCGACGCGGACGCCCGGCATCCCGTACGAGGCCGCGCGTTCGGCGATCGTCGGCACGGGCAGCTCGAGCGGGTTGGGGGTCGAGTACGCGTACTGGTTGTTGTTCACGACCCAGACCACGGGCAGCCGATGGATGGCCGATACGTTCAGCGCCTCGTGCCACCGGCCGTTGGACGTCGAGCCGTCGCCGCAGATCGCCATGGCGACGTGCGGCTCGCCCTTGCGCTTGTACGCGAGCGCGGCGCCCGCCGCCGGCGGATACGCGATCGGCAGGTGCGACATCACTGTCCACGTCTTGTTGCCCTGCCAGTCTCCGATGTGGCTGTTGCCGTCACGGCCGCGGGTGTAGCCGTCGATACGGCCCCAGAACTGCGCCATCACGCGCTTGAGGTCGAGCCCCTTCGTGAGCTGCGCCGAGAGATCGCGATGGGTCGGGAACAGCGAGTCATCCTTTCGGAGCGCATACGCGACGCCGACGTGCGTCCCTTCCTGCCCACGCCCGGAGTAGATGGCGCCCGGCAGGCGACCCTGCCGATACAGCGCTTCCATCCGTTCGTCGAAGTAGCGGCAGAGCGTCAGGGTGTAGAGCAGCTCGCGGAGCTGATCGTCGGACAGGCCGACGCGCCAGTCGGCCTGCGCATGCGCCTGCTGCTCGGACATCTTCGTGGCCACGTGATCCCCTTACACAGAGTGGAGCGGCTTCCCGGCGAGCGCGAGGAACGCCTCGCCGATGGCCTCGGACAGCGTCGGATGCGGATGGAAGAGCGCCGCCACGTCGGCGGGCGACGCCTCCCAGTTGGTGATGAGCATGGCCTCGGAGACGAGGTCGGTGACATGCGGACCGACCATGTGGACACCCAAGACCGGGCCGCCGTCCTTCTCCGCGACGATCTTCACGATGCCGTTCTCGCCGACGATGTTGGACTTCCCGACGCCCTGGAAGTTGAAGGTTTCGGTCTCGACGTCGTGGCCGCGCTCGACGGCTTGCGTCTCGGTCAGCCCGACGGAGGCGACCTCCGGACTGCTGTACGTGACGCGCGGGATGCCGGTATAGTCGATGTCCGCCACCGATGCGCCGGCGATGCGCTCCGCGACCGCGTACCCCTCGGTGAACGCGACATGGGCCAGCTGCAGCGGAGTCGCGGCAACGTCGCCGACGGCCCACACGTGCGGGACGGTCGAGCGCAGCTGCCCGTCGACCGTGACGTATCCGCGATCGAGCTGCGCCCCGGCCTCCTCGAGGCCGAGGTCGGTCGTCACCGGTCCGCGGCCGACCGCGATGAGGCACACATCGGCGTGGACCGTCGTGGTCTGGCCGCCGGCGTCGTAGACCACGCGGACCTCGTCCTCGATCTCGTCGACGCCCTGAACCTTCGCGCCGGGAAAGCTCTGGATCCCGCGCTTGCGGAAGTGGCGGGCAACCTCCTTGGAGATATCCTCGTCCTCGAGCGGGGCGAGCCGCGGCAGCGCCTCGATCAACGTGACGTCCGCCCCGAACGACCGATAGAACGATGCGAACTCCAACCCGACGGCCCCCGCACCGATCACGACGGCCGACGAGGGGATCGTGTCGTAGAACAGCGCCTGGTCGCTGGTGATGACACGCGCGCCGATCGACATCCCCGGCAGCAGCCGCGGCGCCGAGCCGGTGGCGACGACGACGTCCGTTGCGTCGAGCCGCTTGCCGTCGACCTCGACGGCCGGGCCGGCCACCACGCGGGCCGTCCCTCGTACGACATCGATCTTTCGCGCGCGGATCACACCGGTGATGCCGGACACGAGCTTGTCGACGATCTTGCTCTCGAACGCCTTGACGCGGTCCCAGTCCGGCTCGCCCGACGCCTTGACGCCCCACTCGTCGGCCCGGTTGACGGTGTCGAGCACGGCGGCGGATTGCAGCAGCGCCTTGGTCGGGATGCACCCGCGGAGCAGGCATGTGCCGCCCAGACGTTCGTCTCGCTCGACAAGCGCCACGCGCTTGCCGAGCTGAGCGGCGCGGAGGGCGCACGAATAGCCGCCCGTCCCCGCGCCGACGACGACTACGTCGTAGGCATCGGACATCCGAACGGCCATGTTACCGCCGGGCTCCGCCAGACCCGGCGAGGGTCAGAGCGAACGCCCGGTCTTGGCCGCGCGGATCAGATCGGTGATGCTCGCCGTGCCGAAGCGCGTGCCGTACAGCAGCTTCTGGAGCACCGTCGGAGCATCCGGCGTGTCCGGGACGACGGCCACGACCACGTACAGTCCGGACGCCGGGATCCCGATGCGGTGCAGCGGACCGTAACCGGGGGCCGCGACGAAGTACGCGAACCGGGTGGGTCGATCTGACTGCGAACACACTCCCGTCCCCAGCGCGAGGTAGTCGCCCGGCGAGTTCGGCCGACCGTGGGCGTACGAGGGCCGGTGGTTCAGGATCGTGCGCGTGAGCGCGTCGCAGCCCGTCGTCTGCGTGAGCCGGTCGACCGCCGCGTGCTTGGCAGCAAGGTAGTAGAAGTCGGACGGGACACCGACGCGGGTTCCGTCGATCCAGACGGCCGCCATGCCCTCCGCCACCTGCCCGCGCGGACCGTCGATCGCGGGTGAGGCGATGAACCCCTGCTCGAACCCGCCTGCAGGATCGGCCAGGCGCGCGTGCCACTGGTCGGGGATCAACGCCCGGACGTCGCCCGCGACGACGCCGGTGAACGGAGTCGGAGACTCGAGGAAGAAGATCGGGGGCTGCGCGGCGGGGGGCGTCGAGGTGTCTGTCGCGGCGCGGTATCCCGCGGCGACGATGGCGATGAGCAGGCAGCCGATGAGCTTCCGCACCCTGTCGAACCTGCGCACGAGCATACGCCGGGGACGCATTTCGGCGCATCGTCGCGAGCCTAGGAGGCTTCGAGCGCGGGCCGTGGTACCGGTCGAAGCGCCGGCGCCTCGACGTCCGCCGTGATCGGCGGCGGCTCCGTCAGGCGTTCGCCGCGGGTCACCGGCAGGCAGAACGAGACCCGCGTGCCGCCGGCGGGGAGTGGGTCGGCCCAGATCACGCCCCCGTGCTGGACGATCAGTTGACGCGCCATGTGAAGGCCGAGGCCGATCCCCGAGCGCTCCTTTCGCAGGATCTCCTCGCCGGTTGAGAACGGCTGGTTGAACGCCTGCATCGCGATCTCGCGCGCCATCCCCTGCCCGTGGTCGGTGATCGAGACCACGACGCCCTCGTCCATCGTCCGCGCCCGGACCTGAACGGCGCCGGCCTCGGGCGAGTAGCGACAGGCGTTGTCGATCAGCTGGCGCACGACCTCCGAGATCCGCCCCTGGTCTGCGACGGCGAGCAGGTGCTCCGGCACAGCCTGCTCGATCGTGACCGCGGGGTACCGGCGCGCCATGTCGTCGGCGACGTGGCGCACGATCGGTGCGAGATCGGTCTCGACGAGCTGGAGGAGCAGGGTGCCGCGGTCGAGCTCGGCGATCGTGAGGAGCTCGTCCACGAGCGTCATGAGCTTCTCGAGCGATCCCTCGAGCTTCTCCAGGAACTCCTCGCGTTCGTCGTCGGGGATCCCACGATGCTTCAACACGTACGCGATCCCCTTCGCGACCGTGACCGGGGTGCGGAGCTCGTGCGACACGTTCGCGAGGAACTCCGCCTTCGCGCTCGTCAGCAGGTCGAGCTGTTCCGACGTGTCGGCCAGCGCGCTCTCCATCTCGCGTTCGTGACGGACCGCCTGGCCGAACCGCGCGCCGATCTGCTCGGCGATGCGCGGGCTGATCACGACGTTGCCGCCGAGCACCGGCATGATCGCGCGCGCGACAGCCTCCGGGCCGTCCTCCTTCAACAGGTATCCGGACGCGCCGACGCCGAGCATCTCGGCCGCGGTGAAGGGGGAGGGGAGGGTCGTCCAGCAGATCACGCGGGCCTCGGGAACGGTGGCGATCAGCCGGCGGACGAGCTCGGCGCCGGCCAGGCCGTCGAGGCCGATCTCGGCGACGACGACCTTCGGCTGGGTCCGCGCGGCGGATTCGACGGCGCGCACGCCGTCCGTCACCACATCGGTCTGCAGGTCCTCACCCGATTTGAGCAGCGCGTACTGTAGCTGCGCCAGGCCCTCGGCCGTGTCGCACAGCAGCACCTTCATTGACATCTTGAACAGGTATCGGGGCGCGCGAATCCCCGGTTGAGGCGAGGAGACCCGGCCTGTTCGACCGAGCCGGAACGGACTAGCCGACTAATCGACGAGACCGGTCCGGATGGCGATCGCCACCGCCTGTGCCCGGTCGTTGGCCCCGAGCTTCTCGAAGATGCGCTCGAGGTGGGTCTTGACCGTGTGGGGCGAGATCCCGAGGTCGTGCGCGACCTCCTTGGTGGTCGCACCGTACGCGACCTTCTGCAGGATCTCCTTCTCGCGCCGCGACAGCGCCGCAGCGTCGCCCTTCTTCTCCGCGGTCTGGACCTCCTCGATGAAGGCTCGTGTGAGCTGAGGGTGGATCACGGCCTTGCCCTCGACCGCCAGCCGCGCGGCGTTAACGAGCTCGTCCGAGGAGGTGTCCTTGAGGAGGTAGCCGCTGACGCCGGCCTGGATCGCCTCGGAGATCGAGGCCCGCGACTCGTCGACGGTGACCAGAATGACCTTCGTGTCGGGCGAGGCCTGACGGATGGCGCGCGCCGCCTCGATCCCGCCCATGCCCGGCATCCGCACGTCCATGAACACCACGTCCGGCTTGAGGTCGCCGGCGTCCTCGATCGCCT
The DNA here is from genome assembly GCA_036257835.1 of Actinomycetota bacterium. GTDB lineage: Bacteria > Actinomycetota > UBA4738 > UBA4738 > HRBIN12 > DATAEU01. The sequence goes on from DATAEU010000075.1 coordinate 40,198, forward strand.
GCTCGCCGCTGGCGGCCTCGCCGACGACCTCTACCCCGTCCTCCACGTCGAGGGCGGCGTGCAATCCCTCCCGCGTGACCGGGTGGTCGTCGACGATCATGATCCGGATGGGCATGCGTAGCTCCCGAGGCTTCGTGGCGTGTGCGCACTAGGATAGATGTTCGGACTCAGGGGGGAAGCACCCGATGCACGAAGTCTCCAGCGAACGAACCGCCGTCGAAGCCCAGCCGAGCGACGACTCGGGTGCGCCGTCAGGCAACGCGGAGGGGCTCACCACCGAGCGGGTGCTGGACGCGCTGAAGAACGTCTACGACCCGGAGCTCGGGATCAACATCGTCGATCTCGGCCTCGTGTACGACGTCGCCATCGCCGACGGCAGCGTCCACGTCGAGTACGCCCTGACAACGATGGGGTGTCCGATCGGGCCGCTCATCGAACAGCAGATGCAGGCCATCCTCGAGCAGGTGCCCGGGGTGCGTGCGGTCGACGCCGAGATGGTGCTGCGCCCGCCGTGGAGCCCGGAGATGATGTCCGAGGAGGCCAAGGCCGCCCTCGGGTACTTCTGACCCGGCCCCATGCCTTGACGTTGCAACTGCAACGGTGGGAGCATGCCCGAATTCCGAGCGCAGAGGTAGGAATCGGATGATCCGGACGCGCGAACGCGGGGTGGTGGCGGCGATGATCCCCTCGCGTCTGTGCTGTCCCCGTGCCGTGGCGCCCCGGTAGCCGCGCGGTCGATCCCACCGCCGATCCCACCCGGGAGCCCGACTCCTAGAGCCGCCCCGCCGGCTCCGTTTCCAGCTCTGGATCCGAACCTCGCGAAGGAGGAACCGAAGTGAGCGGATACGCGAATACCGACAGCCTCGTCGAGACCGACTGGCTGGAAGAGCACGTCGACGACCCGAACGTTCGCGTCGTCGAGGTCGACGAGGACACCACCGCGTACGAGAAAGGCCACATCAGGGGCGCCGTCGGCTGGAACTGGACCACCGACCTGCACGCGAAGGTCGGCCGCGAGTACATCGGCAAGGACGAGCTGTCGGGACTGCTGTCCCGCGCCGGCGTCGGCGACGGGACCACCGTGGTTCTGTACGGCGGCAACAACAACTGGTTCGCCGCGTACGCGTACTGGATCCTCAAGCTCCGAGGCTTCGACGGCGTGAAGCTGCTGAACGGCGGGCGCAAGAAGTGGGAGCTCGAGAGTCGCGAGCTGATCCAGGACGTCCCGAACCGGCAGGCGACCCGCTTCGAGATCGCCGGCACGGAGCGGCCGGAGATCCGGGCGCTCCGGGACGAGGTCATCTCGAGGGTCGGCTCGGGTGTCGGGCTCGTCGACGTCCGCTCGCCGGAGGAGTTCCGCGGTGAGAAGCTCGCCCCCGACCACCTCCCGCAGGAGCAGTCGCAGGTGCCGGGTCACATCCCCGGTGCGGCGAACATCCCGTGGGCCAAGGCGGCCAACGAGGACGGGACGTTCAAACCGGCCGACGAGCTCCGCGCGCTGTATGAGGCCGAGGGCATCACCGCCGACAGGGAGGTCATCGCCTACTGCCGCATCGGCGAGCGATCGAGCCACACGTGGTTCGCACTGCAAGAGCTGCTGGGATACCGCAACGTCAAGAACTACGACGGCTCCTGGACCGAATACGGGAGCCTGGTCGGCGCGCCGGTCGAGAAGGGCTGATCCGACCATCGATCCGAGGGCCGGGAGGGATCCCCGGCCCTCCCCGTTCGTGCGGGCCGTGATCGGGAACACGCACCCGAGGGCCGTCGTTATTCCTACCGCTCAGGTGGACTTTGGGGACCCGCGGTGGGTATCCTCGAAGTGAGGCCGAGAACCCCGAGAACGTCCCAGGGGGGTTCGACAGCGGAAGGATCCGACGTGGCCGTTACGCAGGAAGAACACCTCCGAGAGCTTTCGAAGGGCTATCGCTTCGGCTGGAACGATCCCGAGCACTCGGTCTTCACGCCGAAGAAGGGGCTCTCACCGGCCGTCGTCGAGGAGATCTCGGCGCTCAAGGACGAGCC
>DATAEU010000116.1:0-5092 GCA_036257835.1 Actinomycetota bacterium
GAAGGCGATCGCCGGCTGGTTGTCGTTGGTCGTCATGACGCGCACGGTCGAGACCGCGGCGGCGTGGGCCCGCTCGATCGCCGCGAGCATCAGGGCTGTGCCGATCCCCTCTCGTTCCCGCAGGGCGTCGATCGTGACGACCTCCAGCACATCGTTCTGCACGTCGAACGTGAGGAGTCCGACGCGCGATCCGTCGTCGTCCCAGGCGACGAACCCGTCCAGCTCGGCCGGGCGCCACACGACGCCGTGACCGACGGCCGTCTCGTCGCCCCAGCGCTCGAGCATCAGCGAGCGCACCCAGTCGCGTTCGTCGGGCCGGAGCGGACGGACGCGAACTCCCATCGTCAGGCGGAGGCTCGGGGTCGGCGGAGGAACGCAGCGACCGTCGAGCGCTCCCCCGGCGTGAGCCCGAACATGAAGATCGCCGGCAGGTAGACGATCCCGCCGACCGCCGCCGTCCCGAGCAGGTCCACCGGCCACGCGGATCCGGCGAGCACCAGATGCGCGGCCACCATCGCGACAGCCGTGATCGCCGCGGGAATCAGCAGCCGCGCGTACCGGCCGTCGTACGGGTGGATGTGCACGAACCGCCACACGAGCCAGATGCGGAAGGCGTTCGACGCCGCGATCGTGACCGTCTGCGCGATCGCGGCGCCCTCGGTCCCCAGATGTGGGATCAACAAGATCGAGACCACGATGTCGAGCAGGAACGAGCTGGCGTAGACCACGAGATCCCAGCCCGTGAACCCGGCCATGATCAGCACGAACCCGGCCGCGCCGACCGACACATTGACCGTCTGCCCGATCAGCAGGATCCGCAGCTCGGTCGTGCCGCCGACGAACGTCTTGCCGCCGAAGATCTGCAGGATCGGGCCGGGCACGACCAGCATCAGCAGAACGATCGGAATCGTCCCAGCCACCGTCCATCGCGTGATCGTCTTGAACAGCTGGTCGAGGCGCTCACGCTCGCCGCGCGCGTGCAGGTCCGCGACGAACGGGCTGAACACGTAGCTCACCGCGGTCAGGAAGAGGACCATCGCGAGCGCGACACGGACGCATGCCGAATAGACGCCGAGCTCCGCCGTCGTCACCGAGCCCCGGCCGACGAACGCCGAGGCGACGAAGTAGTCGACCCAGAACAGCGCCTGCGACAACAGCGCGGCGGGGGCGCGCGGCGCGCCGTACCGGACGAGGGTCCGGGTGAGCCCGGGCTCGGCCGGCTCGCCGGGGAACCGGCGCGTCTCGCGCTGCCAGAACCACATCGCGGCCGCGGTGGAAACGAGCCACGACGCCGCGTACGCGAGGACGGTGGCGCCGATCGTCTTGTCGACGCGCCAGAACGCGAGCATCAACACGATCCAGACCAGCGGCTGACCGACCCACTGCACGTACAACGTGTGCCGCATGATCTTCAGCCCACGTGTCGCGCCGAGGTACACGTAGGTCAGCGCGACGAACGGCAGGGCGACGGCCGCCGCGCGCATCGCCTCGACCGAGCGGGGGTCGTCGCCGAGCAGGTGGCCGAGCGGCGAAGCCAGCGCGAACGTCACGATCGCGACCGCGAGCGAGACGCCGGCGGCGATCAGCACCGAGCGCGAGACGACGGCCCGGATCCTGCCAGGATGCTCGGCACCGACCTCGATCGCCACGTACCGGACCGCGGCCATGTCCATCCCGAACCGGGTGCCGGCCGCCGCGATGAACGCGAACTGCGTGCCCAGCGTCACGATGCCGAGCACCGTGGCGCCCGCGGCGCCGGACCCGAACGCCCGCGGGATGAGGACGTTCGCGCCGAACGTGCCGATGACGAACACCGCGAGGCCGACGATGTTCTGGGCCGTTCCTGCCGCGAGGACGCGGTGGTCGCCGGGTCCGCTCGGGCTCTGCGCCGTCGACGGGGCCGGGGTGGGGGTGGTCACGGCCGCCTAGTATCCACGACGGTGGCGATCGATCCCCTGCTGCGCGACTCCTTCGCTCACGAGGTGTGGGCGAACCGGGCGATCCTGTCCTTCTGCGACCAGCTCGCGCCCGAGCAACTGCGCGCGACGACGCCCGGCGCGTACGGCAGCATCGCCCAGACAATCCGGCACGTCCTCGACGCGGCCGCCTGGTACCAGCACCGGCTGGGGCTCGAGCGCCTCGGATGGGAGGAGCGCGACGAGCACACCGATGACGTCGCCGAGCTCGACCGGCGCGCCCATGAGGTCGAGGCTCGGTGGGAGCGGGTCTTCGAGCGTCCGTTCGACCCGGAGCGCGTCATCGACAGCCTACCGGGAGACGACCCCCTCGAGCACATCCGCGCGGGCGTGTACGTCGCGCAGGTCTTCAACCACGGCAGCGAGCACCGCGACCAGGTCTGCACGATCCTGACGACGCTCGGGATCCAGCCGCCCGAGCTCGACGTTTGGGCCTACGCGTACGCAACCGGCCGCGTCCAGACGGATCCCGCCCCCACGGTCCGGACGATCGGGGGTTCGGCCGCCGACGCCGAGGGCTGACGTTCAGCGCTTTACGCTGGCGACGTGTGCCTCGACGAGACGACGCTGCTCGAGGCTGTCGACGCGCTCGTCGCGCGCGATCCCGCGATCGCCGCGTCGGTCGAACTGTTCGGGCCGCCGCCGCTCTGGTCGCGCGAGCGATCGTTCGGGACGCTCGTCCACCTGATCCTCGAGCAGCAGGTGTCGTTGGCGTCGGCGCTCGCCGCGTTCGGGCGGCTGCGGGCGGCGCTCGCGGGGTCGGTCACGCCCGAGGGGCTGCTCGGACTCGACGAGGCCGAGATGCGCTCGATCGGGTTCAGCCGGCAGCAGGCCGGGTACGCGCGAGACCTCGCGCTCGCGCTGTCGCACGGGTTCAACCTCGCGGACCTCGAGGCGATGTCGGACGCCGAGGCGCGCGCGGCGCTCATCCGCCTCCGCGGGATCGGTCGATGGACGGCCGACGTGTACCTGACGATGTGCCTGCTGCGACCCGACGTATGGCCGCACGGCGACCAGGCGCTCGTCTCCGGCGCCGTCGAGCTCCTCGGCCTCCCGGCACGGCCCTCGTTCGAGGACCTCCACGCGGCCGCCGAGCGCTGGCGCCCGTACCGAGCGGTCGCCGCCCGGGTGATCTGGCACCACTACCTTCGCCGTCGCGGACGACCCGTCTGAGCGGCGGACGTTGTCCCGGCGCGAGCGCCGGACGCATGATCGCCCTGTGAGCCCGGTGACGGCGCCGACGAGCCGAGGAGGACTGTTCCTCAGGACGGTGGTCGCGGGCATCGCGCTCGCGGTGGTCGGGATCGTCGTGGCGGCGATCGGGGTCGGCCTCCCCGGGCGTTCGCCGGGCCCGGCCTGGGTGCGCGGCGCCGCGATGTCCGTCGTCCATGCCGACGGCCCCGTGTTCGTCAGGTCGGCGGACGCGTTCCTGGTCGCGGTCGGTCCGGGGAGGGCGATCGCGATCTCGGCGCGCAGCCCGCAGATGGGCGAGCCGGTCCGGTACTGCTCCTCCGACGGCTGGTTCGAGGATCCCGCGCATGGCTCGAAGTTCGACGGCCTCGGACGCTATGTCCTGGGGCCGGCGCCACACGGGCTCGACCGCTTCGCCGTCCGCTACGTCGACGGGGTGGTCTGGATCGACCCCGCCGCCGTCACCGAGGGAGCGCCTCGCGGGACGCGGCACACGCCGCCCACCGGGCCGTTCTGCGTCCCGTCGGCGTAGCTTCATCCGCTTGTCGAATCCCGGCATACCATTCGTCGTATGGCTGAGACCGAGCCCGCACGAGGGGAAAGGAGAAGACCGTGGCCGATTACCTGCTGCTGTACTCGGGTGGAGGCATGCCCGAGAACGAGGAGGAGCAGACCCAGGTCATGAAGGCCTGGGACGCCTGGTTCGCGCAACTCGGCGGGGCGCTTAAGGACGGTGGCAATCCGTTCACGCCCGCGGCCAAGACCATCAAGCCGGACGGGTCCGTGAGCAACGGTGCCGGTGCCAACGCCACCGGCTACTCGGTCATCCAGGCCGACTCGATCGACGACGCCGCGACGCTGGCGAAGGACTGCCCCGTGCTGATGGGCGGCGCGAGCATCAGCCTGTACGAGACGTTCGAGGTGATGTAGCAACCCCGATCGTCGCGACATCCGTGCCCCGGGTCCCGGAATGCGGGCCGGGGCACGATGTTGTCGGCTCCGACGATCGCGGGAGGAAACATCACGATGTACGGCGTGCTGCGCACGGGGACGGTCGGCCGGACGATCTCCGAGAAGCTGGTCGAGCTCGGGCACGACGTCCGGATGGGGACGCGGCAACCGGACGCGACGCGCGCGCAAACCGAACTCGAATGCTCAACGTCAAGGTCCAGCGCTGAGGGATCAGCGCGAGTACACGCAGAGCCGCCAGGCGAGGCGTCGGCGTTCGCGCCGGAGCGGTGAGAATCCGGCCGCTCGAATGCGCGCGTCGATCGCGTCGAGGTCGTGCACGAACACGCGGAAGCCGTGGAACTTGTGGTCTCGTATCCGGTACCACGCGTTCTCCCCCCGAACCTGGATCCGGGCGAGCGCGCCGAGGATGCCGCTCGACGGCGGCGCCGTGAACGCATACACATGCCGGGTGGCGGCGAGCGAGCGCGAGACCAACGCGTCGATGTCCGGATAGCAGCAGAAGACGCGGTTCAGCACGACGACGTCGGCGGGCTCCAGATCCGCCTTGGCGCCGTCGCCGATCGTGAACGTCACGCGCTCGCCGACGCCGCGCTCGGCCGCGAGGCGCCGCGCCTCGGCCACCGCCCGGGGCGAGAGCTCGACCCCGAAGGCGCGCGTGGCGCCGCGCTGGACGGTGCCGCTCGCCACGTCCCCGATCCCGCAACCGATGTCGAGGACGGTCCGATCGCGCACGCCGGCCTCCTCCAGCGCCTCCAGCAGCGACACGGTCACGGCCGCCGCGGTCGGCTTGCGGCGCACGCGCTTGGACCAGCAACCCACCCAGTCGTCGAAGCAGCAGTCCTGGGGCTCGTCCGTCATGGACGAAGCGTAGTCCGGTCCCGACGGGCGACGTCAACCGGGACGGAACGGCGATTCAGATCGCGTGGCGATCGATGTGCGTGTCCAGCCGAGCG
>DATAEU010000003.1:0-4736 GCA_036257835.1 Actinomycetota bacterium
CGGTCGGGGTGCAGCTTATGGACGGGCTCCATGCGATCATCGGTACGAAGGACGCTTGACGCGCTACGACTGGGAGTCGAGCACGCGCCGGATCGCCTCGACCGAGCGGTCCACGTCGGCCTCCGTCGTCGTCCAGTTGGAGACGGAGATCCGCATCAGCCGCCGGCCGTGCCAGGTCGTGCCGCCCATCCAGCAGGTGCCCTCGCGCTGGATGCCTTCGATCACCCGCTCGGTGCGCTCATCGTCGCCGAACCCCACCAGGACCTGGTTGAGCACGACGTCGTTCGCGATCGTGACGCCCTCGATCGCCCGCAGCCGCTCGGCGAAGCGTCGCGCGAGCGCGCAGCAGCGCTCGACCAGGTCGGCGAGGCCGTCGCGGCCGAGCTCGCGCAGCGCGGCCCACGTCACGAACCCACGCGCGCGGCGGGAGGACTCGGGCACGTAGTCCGCCGGTGCCCGAACGTGCCCCTCCCCGTGCCCGACGAGGTACGCCGCCGTGTACGACATCGACGCGGCGTGCGCGTCCGGGTCTGCGCAGAACACGAACCCCGCGTCGTAGGGCAGGTTGAGCCACTTGTGGCCGTCGACCACCCAGGAGTCGGCCGCCTCGCGACCGGCGACCAGGTGCTCGAACGCCGGGCTCGCCGCGGCCCACAGGCCGAACGCCCCGTCGACGTGGACCCAAGCGCCCTGCCGACGCGCCGCCTCGCACGCGACGAGCAGGTCGTCGAACGCCCCCGTGTTCACGTTCCCGGCCTGGGCACACACGATCGTCGGCTCGTCCGGATCGGCCTCGAGCGTTCGGACGAGGGCGTCTGGATCGACGGCGCCGTTCGGATCGGTCGGGACGCTCTGGACCGCGTCGACCCCGATGCCGAGCAGGCGGAGCGAGCGGTCGATCGTCGCGTGACGTTCCTCGCCGGCGACGACGCGGATCCTGGGCGCGCCGTGCAGACCGCGTCGCTCCACGTCCCAGCCGGCGCGCTGGAGCACGCTGTGGCGCGCCGCCGCGAGCCCGACCGAGTTCCCCGCCTGCGTCCCCGTCACGATCCCGAACGACGCGTCGGCCGGCAGACCCAGCGACTCCTTCAGCCACGCGCCCGTGATCTCCTCGACCGATGCCGCGGCCGGCGACGACGCGCCGTTGAACGCGAGCTGGTCCCAGCCGGTCGTGAGGATGTCGGCGCCGACCGCGGCGTCGAGCGATCCCCCGACGACGAAGCCGAAGAAGCGCGGACCGGCCGAGGACATCAGCGCCGGTTCGACCGCGGCGGCGAGCTCGTCGAGCACGGTCCCCGCGTCGACTCCCTCGACCGGCATCGGTCCGCCGAGCTCCGCGCGGAGGCGTTCGAGGTCTGCCACGGGAGCCACTCGGCGCTCGGAGAGGGACCTCCGGTAGTCCGCGACCCTGTCGGCGGTGCTCGTCAGCAACTCCCTGAGGTTCGACATGGGCCCATCATCGCGCACGGGTGGGGGCAGCGGACGGGCCCGCCCGTACCGGCGGGACGGTCGTATCGTTGGGGCCAGACCTCGGACGGGAGCCGACATGGACGACCAACAGATCGTCGAGCAGATCAACGAGCTGGCGCACCAGGAGCATCAGCTCTGGGAGGCCGAATCTCGCGGCGAGGCGAGCGAGAGCGACCGCGAGCGCCTGATGGAGCTCCAGGTCACCCTCGACCAGTGCTGGGACCTCCTGCACCAACGCCGGGCCCGGCGCAGCGCGGGGATGGATCCGGACGACGCGCAGGTCCGGGATGCGCGTGAGGTGGAGGGCTACCTGGGCTGAAGCCCGCTCGCCCACTCGAGGTCCTTCGACCGGGGGGCGGGGCAGGCTTCGGTCAGACGGACGAGCGGTCCTTGAGGCGGTCGAGCTCGGCCTCCAGGCGCTGGACGCGTACGGCGAGCGCGTCGCGCTCGTGCTGGATGGCGTTCAGCTCCTCCTCGGCCCGGCGCCGGGCCGCGACCTCATCCTTGAAGCTGGGCTGCATGTACGCGGGGAGGGTCTCGTCCGCGACGCGGTCCGCCTTCTTCCTCTGCTGCCGTGGCGCCGCGACGGCCGAACGCCGCCGCGCCGAACGGCGGGCGAGAACCCCGATCACAGAGAAGACGATCGCCGTCACGAGGGCGAGGCCGAAGCACACGATGGCGGCGGTGATCGCTCGCCCGACCCACGGGTACCAGGGCTCCCTTGACTCCTCGACGATCGCCGAGTGGGACCGGACGAGCTCGGCGGCCACGAGCGTGGGCGGGGATCCGATCTCGAGCACGGTGAGCGTGCGGAACCGGTCGCCGTCGACCGAGCTCTGGGACGTGCCGGAGATCACCGCGTGGATGTCGTCGCGCAGGGCCGGCTGGTGGTCGCCGACGAGCGCCGCCTGATCGGCGAACAGAACCGTGCCGTCCTGGGCGAGCAGCAGCGCGCCGTTGATCGGACCGGCGAGCACCCGTTCGTCGACGGCAGCCAGGAGCTCGTCGTAGCGGACGCCCCGCACGGGACCCTGGGCATCCGTGGTGACGAGCAGGGGCTGGAGGACGTCGAGCGAGAGCCTGCGCGCGTCCCGGGTCGCGTCGGCCTCGAGCTCGCTCTGCCGGTACCAGGTCGCGCCGTAGGCCGCGCCCGCGCCGACGAGGAAGATCATCGCGAGCAAGACGAAGAACGCTCGCAGCTGTTGCCCACGGTTCTTCGGATCGGACATGGGTGCCCCCGTCCCTGAGTCCTGCCACGGGTTATCGGCCGCCGGCGGCCGGAACCTGAGCGCGATCCGGGAACGGTGGGGTCTCCGCGCCTGAGCGCCGTGACTGGCCCCGGGCCGCCCCCGCGCTACGCGGACAGAAGCTCCGCCAAGGCTCGAAAGGCCCGACCGCGGTGGCTGATCCGGTCCTTCTCCTCGTCCTCGAGCTCGGCCATCGTCCGATGCTCACCCTCGGGGACGAAGATCGGGTCGTAGCCGAACCCCCCGGCCCCCTTGGGCGCCGCCACGAGGGTGCCGTCGCACACGCCCTCCGCGTGCAGCGCACGGCCGTCGGGCCACGCGATCGCGGCCACGCACCGGTAGCGGGCGGTCCGGGCATCGGATGGCTCATCGGCGATCACCTCGACCAGCTTCGCGAGGTTCTCGGCATCGCTCGCCCCCTCCCCGGCGAACCGCGCCGAGCGCGGCCCGGGCCCGCCCTCGAGCGCGTCGGCCTCGATGCCGGAGTCGTCGGCGATCGCCGGCTCGCGCAGCGCCGACGCAATCGCGCGCGCCTTCTCGAGGGCGTTGTCGAGGTAGGTGTCGTGAGGTTCGGGGACGTCGGGCCAGGGCCCGGGATGGTTCTCCACGGTGAGCCACCGGACGGGCCAGTCACGGCAGATGCGACCGAGCTCGCGGAGCTTGTGGGCGTTCTTCGTCGCGATCGCGAGGCGCTGCGGAAAGGACACGGGCTACGCGAGCACGTCGCGTTGGATCTGCGTCAGCTGTTTGATCCCGGCCTCGGCGAGATCGACCAGCGCGTCGAGGTCGGCCCGGGAGAACGGCTCGCCCTCGGCGGTCCCCTGGATCTCGACCAGACGCCCCGAACCCGTCATCACCACGTTGCAGTCCACCGCGGCGCCCGCGTCCTCCTCGTAGGAGAGATCGAGCAGCGCGTGACCGCCGAGAAGACCGACGCTCACGGCGGCGACCGTGTCGGTCAGGAGATCGCCCTCGATCGCCCTGCGTTCGGCCAGGCCCCGAAGGGCGAGGGCGAGCGCGATGTACCCGCCGGTGATCGAGGCGCAACGGGTGCCCGCGTCCGCGACCAGCACGTCGCAGTCGATCGTGATCGTCCGCTCGCCCAGGCGCTTCAGGTCGGTGACGGCTCGGAGCGAGCGACCGATCAACCGCTGGATCTCCTGAGTCCGGCCGCTCGGCCGCCCCTTGTTCACCTCGCGGAAGGTACGTTCGGTCGTCGCGCGCGGGAGCATCGCGTACTCGCCGGTGACCCAGCCGCTCCCGCTGCCCCGGAGCCACCGGGGCGCCTCGTCCTGGACCGTCGCGGCGACGAGCACCTTCGTGCGGCCCATCGAGAACAGCACCGAACCCTCGGCCCACTCCTGGAACCCGAGCTCGACGGCGACCGGTCGCAGTTCGTCGGTCGCACGACCGTCGGGCCGAACCGTCACGAACCGACCTCGAAGCGCATGCCCTCGACGGCGCTGTCGATCGGGCCGGAGTACTCCTCGGCAGCCTGGTCCTTCGAGATCTCGTGATCGAGCGACGGCCAGATGTGGGTGAGCACAAGCCTCCCGACGCCCGCCTCCCGCGCGTGATCCCCGGCCTGCCGCGACGACATGTGGAAGGGCAGGAGGTCGTCGCGGTCCTGCCAGGTCGCCTCGGCGAGCAAGAGGTCGGCGTCGCGCGCGAGCACCTCGACGTGGTGGGTGGGGCCGGTGTCGCCCGTGTACGCGAGCACCTGACCGTCCGCGGCGACACGGAAGCCGAGCGCCGGCAGCCCGAGGTGCGCCATCGGCTCCGTCTTGACACGGAACGGGCCGATCTCGAACGCCTCGCCGGGCGCGACCTCCGTGAACGCGAACGCCGTGCGCATCGCCACCTGCGAGTCGATCGACACGAGGTCCGCGAGCCGCTGGGAGAAGTCGGTGGGCACGAACACGGGAAGACCCGGCTCACCGAGCTCGCCGTAGTGCCACGCGTAGAAGGCGGGGTACAGGTCGACGAAGTGGTCGGGGTGCTCGTGCGAGATCACGATCG
>DATAEU010000033.1:0-66305 GCA_036257835.1 Actinomycetota bacterium
CGACGCTGGCCACGGCGACGACGAGGACGGCGATCAGCGCGCGCGTGGACCTGGAGACGGCCAAAACGAACATCCTCAGCAGGCGGGACCCGTCACCCTACCGGCCCCCGCTCGGGGGCCGGCGCCCCGGGCGGCATCAGGCGACGGACACGGAGATCTGGTGCCAGCCGGTGGCGCCGGAAGGGAACGGCGGTGTTCGCGTGGCGGGCTGCGTCCGTCCGCCGGCGTCCGTGGCGCGAACGGTCAGTGTGTGCTCGCCGGGGGTCGCGTCCCACTCCCATCGCCACTGCCGCCACGTGTCGATCGTGTCCTGGGTCGCGAGCGCCGCCTCGATCCACGCGCCGTCATCCACACGGACCTCGACGCGGTCGATGCCCGTATGCTGCGCCCACGCGACCCCGGCGACCACGACCGTCCCGGCGGAACGGGCCGTCCCGTTCCGCGGGGTGTCGATCCGCGACTGCGTCTGGATCGGCGCGATCCGAGCCCAACCTCGCTGCACCCAGTACGCGTCGTACGCGTCGTACGTGGTCGCCTCGAGCTCGGCGAGCCACTTCGTCGCGGATTCGTAGCCGTACAGGCCCGGGACGAGCATCCGCACGGGGAACCCGTGCTCCATCGGCAGCGGCTCGCCGTTCATCGCGACGGCGAGCATCGCGTCGCGGCCGTCGAGGACGAGCCGCATCGGCGACCCGGCCGTGAATCCGTCCACCGAACGCGACACGAGCTGGTCGGCGCTCGGATCGACGCCCGCCTCGCGCAGCAGCGGCGCCAGCGGGACGCCGGTCCAGCGCGCGTTGCCGATGTACGGACCGCCGACCTGGTTCGAGACGCAGTTCAGCGTGATGTCTCGTTCGATGAGCGGGCGCGCGATCAGCTGCTCGAACGTGTATGTCGACCGGCGGTCGACGGCCCCGTGGATCGCGAGCGTCCACGTCCGCACGTCGACCTCGGGAACGAACAGCGCGGTATCGACGCGGTAGAAGCCGTCGTTCGGCGTGTAGAACGGTGTCAGGCCCGGCGTGTGCAGCTCCGCGCCTGGGGGGAGGGGCCGCGGCGTCCCGCTCACGCGTGGGAGCCGGATGGCGCTCCGAGCGGCCTCGACGGCCGAACGGGTCCGGGACCGCGCGACGCCGATCGCCGCGGTCCCCGCCCCCACGGCTCCGAGGGTCAGCGCCGCGCGCAGGAACCGCCGCCGGTCGAACGCGACCACTCGGTCCGTGAGGACGCCGCGGCCCGGGGGCTCGGTGGCTTCCGGCGGTCCGGCCGCGGCCGGCGAGGCGGTGACCGTCCCAGAGAGCGCCGACAGTGCGATCGCGCCGGCGATCCCCGCGCCGAGCGACGGGACGGCCCACCCGATCGATGCGTCCGGCCGCGTGAGCGCCGAGAGCACGCCGAGGCCCGCAGCCGCGGCGACGACGGCGATGCCGGCCCGCGGTCGCCGCATCGCCAGCGGGCCGAGCGCAAGCGCCAGCGCCACCAGTACGACGAGGATCCCGGCGACGAGCACGTCCTTGTCGGCCGTGCCGAAGACGCGGATCGCCCAGGATCTGAGCGCTTGTGGTGAGGCGTCGATCGCCGCCTGCCCGATCGCGACCACGGGTGAGGCGGCGGGTGTCGCGAACGCGGCGAGCAGCTGCCCGATGCCGAGCGCGACGAGGACGACCAGCGGCCCGGCCAGCCGGGGGAGCGCGGAGGAGCGGGCAGCGGACGGAGACATGTCGATCCGGTCTTCCGACGAGTCTGATCCGTTTCGCACCTTCCTATACTCCGGCCCGCGATGCTGGACGCCTATGCGTGGCCGCAGAGCGTGGGTGCGGGGGAGGAGGTCCCGCTCCACGTCTCGACCGATCGCGGCCCGGTCGACGTCGAGGTGGCTCGCGAGGGCGCCGAGCGCAGGGTCGTCTGGTCTCGGACGGGGATCGTCGCCGAGGCGCACGCCGTCCCCGAGGGCGCATCGGCCGACGGGTGCGGATGGCCGACCGCGTTGTCGATCCCGACGGACGCCGGCTGGCGGTCCGGCTACTACTCCGTGGTGCTCCGCGCGCGCGACGAGACCGCAGACGCCTTCTTCGTCGTCCGGCCCGGGATCCGGCGGAGCCCGATCGTGCTGGTGCTCTCGACGACGACGTACAACGCCTACAACGACTGGGGCGGCCCGTCCCTCTACACCGGCGGCACGCGGGTGTCGTTCGAACGGCCGCTCGCGCGCGGGTTGCTCAGCAAGCCGGAGCCCGAGCGCCGAAAGATGCAGCCGCGCCTCGACCGCGAGGCGCTGTGGTTCTTCGAGTGGGCGGAGCCGCTCGGCCTGTCCGTGTGGAGCGGCGGCGCCGGCTGGTGGAACTGGGAGCGTCGGTTCGTCGCCTGGGCCGAGCGCGAGGGGTTCGAGCTCGACGTCGCGGTGAGCCAGGACCTCGAGCGCCGCTCCGACGTCCTCGACGGACACCGGCTGTTCGTGTGCGTCGGCCACGACGAATACTGGTCGTGGGGCATGCGCGACGCCCTCGACGCGTTCGTCGACGCCGGCGGGAACGCCGCGATCCTCGGCGGCAACACGTGTTTCTGGCAAATCCGGTTCGAGGACGAGGCGCGCGCGATCACGTCGTTCAAGTACCTGGCCGACGAGGACCCCGTCGTCGGAACCCCCGACGAGCGGTTCGTTACTGGAGCGTGGTCCGACCGGCGGATCGGCCGGCCGGAGACGTCGACGACGGGGCTGACGTTCACACGCGGCGGGTACTCGCGCTACGGCCTCGGCGTGCCGAACGCGTCGGGGGCGTACACGGTGTGGCGCCCGGAGCATTGGGCGTTCGAGGGTACCGACCTCCACTACGGCGACGCGCTCGGCCTCGCCGACACGATCGTCGCCTACGAGGTCGACGGGTGCGAGCTCGCGATCGAGAACGGTCTCCCGGCGCCCACGCACGCCGACGGCGCACCGGCGTCACTCGAGATCCTCGCCACCGCGCCGGCGCGGCTGTGGCGGCAGGACGAACAGCCGTCGCGGTACGCGCACGAGGCGGGTGAGCTCGAGAACGCCGCCGCGGCGGTCTTCGGCGAGCGATGGCGCGAGGAGCTTCACCGGTTCGAGCACAACCAGGCGTGCCTCGCCGTCTTCGAACGCCCCGGTGGGGGAACGGTGTTCAACGCGGGTGTGACGGATTGGGCGTACGGGCTCGGCGATCCCGCCGTGGCGCGGATCACCAGGAACGTGCTATCGCGCCTGTCCGGCAGGGCGGACGCGCCCGCGGCGGCATGGGGATAGCATCCCTGAACCGGAGGGTGGGAGGTCGAGCATGGGCGAGGAGATCACCGGCACGCCGACGTTGTCCGACGAGGACATGACGACGGAGCTCGGCACGGCGACGGCCAGCACGGCGGAGCGCCAGCCCGGCGACGGAACGGACGGCGACGCGACCGACAGCACCGACGGCGACGCCTCGGACGAAGACGCGACCGACAGCACCGACGGCGACAGCGGCGACGCCGACGGGACCGACGCCGGCGACAGCGACGGCACCGACCAGTAGCCGAGCAGTGATCGAGGTTCGGTCGCCGGGCGCGCTCGAGCGGGCGACCGGCGACGCCGCGGCGTTCCTGCGCGACACGTGGGGCCGGCGCGCGGTATGGGCGGAGCGCGCCGACCCCGCCGGCTACGGTGACCTGCTGACGTTCGAGGACGTGGACCGGATCCTTTCGACGGCGTCCCTGCGGATCCCGACGTTCCGGCTCGTCAAGGCCGGCGAGGAGATTCCGGAATCGTCGTACACACGCTCGGGGACGACCGGATCCCGCCCGGTGACGGGGATGGCCGACGCGCCGCGGATCTTCGAACACTTCCGCCGGGGCGCGACGATCGTCCTGCAAGGGCTGCACCGCTACTGGGAGCCGGTGTCCGTGTTCGTCCGCGAGCTCGAGTTCGAGCTCGGGCACCCGTGCCAGGTGAACGCCTACGTCACGCCACCGGGCGCACAGGGTCTCACCCTGCACTCGGATGCGCACGACGTGTTCGTGCTGCAGGCGTTCGGCGGGAAGCACTGGGAGGTGCACGCAGCGCCGGGTGAGTCGTCGCGCGAGCCGATCCAGGCCGTCGTCACGACGGGCGATGCGATCTACATGCCGACCGGCACGCCGCACGCCGCCTCGACGCAGGAGACGCTGTCCGGCCACCTCACCGTCGGCGTGCACGTCACGTCCTGGCGCGACGTGCTGACCGATGCGTGGAACCGGCTCGCGCGGGAGGGAACGCTCGACGCGCCGGTGCCCGCCGGGTGGCATCGTGACCCGGCCGCGTTCGGCGCCGAGCTGTCCGAGCGCCTCGCCGCCGCCGGTGGCGCACTCGGCGGGATCGACGCCGAGGAGACCGCGCGGCGCCGGGCAGACCGTTTCCTCCGCACGCGGGCGCCCCTCGCCCACGGCGTCCTCGTCGATCAGCTCGCGGCCGGCGCGATCGACGACACGACCGTCGTCGTTCGGCGCCCCGGCTCGATCTGCGTCCTTCGGCCAGACGTGGGCCGGCTCCGGGTCCTGCTGGGCGATCGAATGATCGTCATGCCGGCCTGGCTCGAGCCGGCGATGCGGCGGATCGCGGCGACACCGTGGTTCGCCGTCGGCGATCTGGCGCCCGACCTCTCCGACGCCGACACGCGCGCGGTGCTTGTTCGACGGCTGATCCGCGAGGGTCTGCTCTCGCTCGACCGCTCGAACGGCTGAACTGGGGAGCCGATGGCGTCCCCGGATCGGTGCTCGGTCCGGGGCGAGGCGCGCCGCGAGCCGCTGCTCGGTACCGCCTCGACGGTGCGTCGCTGGCTGCTGCTCGAGCACGAGGGGCCCTGGGGCGAGCGCCCGCTGCTCGACGCGCGGCTGCCGGGCGGCCTCGGGCGTGAGCTCGCGCGGGTCGGGCGGCAGCTCGGGATCCGCGTGCTGCTGATCCGGCGCCCCGACCGCGACGTCGTCGGGTCCGGGACCTGCTTCGCGATCAGCTCCGGCCAGCCCGAGCCGTGGATCGAGCGCACCGTGCTCGCATCTCCGGCCGACGTCCTCGATCTTGACCTGCCGGCGCTCTCGCGGGGCGAGCGGCCCGGGCTCGAGCCCCGTGCCGGCCCGCTGTTCGCGGTCTGCACGCACGGCCGGCACGACCCGTGCTGTGCTGAGCGCGGCCGGCCCCTCGCGCAATGGCTCTCGGTCGCGCGCCCCGACGAGACGTGGGAGTCGACCCACGTCGGGGGGGACCGCTTCGCCGCGAACCTGCTGGCGTTCCCGTACGGCTGGTACTTCGGCCGGGTCGCCCCGGACGCCGGCTCGATCGTCGCCGACGCCTACGCCGACGGGCGGATCGACCTGCGCCACGCACGCGGGCGCTCGTGCTTCCCGATCCATGTCCAGGCGGCCGAGCTCTTCCTGCGCGTCGAGCGCCGGCTCGATGGCCTCGACGATGTGACCGTGCGCGGAACCCGGCGCTCGGGGACCGGCGTCACGGCGATGTTCGACACGGCGGCCGGCCGGTTCGAGGTTCGGCTTCGGCGATCGGCCGCGGAGCCGACCCGGCTCACCTGCCACGCCGCGGACGAGCGCGCGGCGCCGGCGTTCGACCTCGTCGCGATCGACCGCGCCTGAACCGGCTGCAGCCGAGGCGTCCCTGCCGGCGCGAGCCCTCCGGCCCTAACGACGTGTCGGGCGCTCGGCGAGCGTTGTCCGCGAGGGGACGGCCCGCCTCGATTGGCCGTCGCGCATCGCGCAGGAGGGACTGTATGAGGATCAACCCCGAATCGATGGCCGCCGTCAGCAGCCGTCACCCGTGGCGGACGCTCGCCGCGTGGTTCGCGCTGATCGTGGCAATGGCGCTCGTCAGCGGCCGCCTGTTGAGCGGCGTGATGACCAACGACGTCCACTTCACGAACGATCCCGAATCGGTCCGCGCCCAGGACGTGATCGACGCGAAGTTCTCGGCGGGCGCTCCGAAGGACACCGAGTACCTCGTCGTCAGCTCGCACATCCAGAAGGCGTGGGACCCGTCGTACCCGGAGTTCGTCCAGGGCCTGAAGGGCGATGTCCAGCGGCTCGGCCCGGGCGTCATCGCAGGCCCCGTGTCGACGTACGTCGACGCCGAGTCGCAGGCGAAGCTGCTCTACACGCCGGACGGCCAGGGTGTCCTCATCCTCGTGCAGCTCAGTGGGGATCGAGCGGCCACCGTCGACCGCGTCGCCTCGGCCGCCGCTGCCGCGGCGCCCGACGGGTTCGTCGCGACGGCGATGCCGCTCGCGCAGCTGACCGCCGCCGCCCCCCGGGCGGCGGCCGCGATGGCCGCCAACCCGCCTGAGCTCATCGAGGTCGTGTCTTCACCGACGCTATGGGCCACCGATCCGGCGTTTCCGGACGCGACGAAGCGCGTCGAGATCGCGATCACGAAGGCGGCCGGCGGATCGCTAGCCGCGCCGCCGTTCAGCGGGTTCGAGGCGTCGGCCCAGGCGACCACGCTCGTGTCCGCCGATTCGGGCACGACGCTCGTTGCCGTACCGATCGTGGACATCACCGAGGACATCGTCACCAAGCTCCGCGACGTGGCGGCGCACGCGTCGAACGGGACATACACGGTCCAGGTGGCCGGCCAGGCCGCCCTCTACGCCGACTTCATGAAGCTGGCCGAGGAGGACATGCGGAAGTCCGAGAACATCGGGCTTGGCATCGCCCTGATCGTGCTGATCGTGGTGTTCGCATCGGTCGTCGCGGCGGTGCTTCCGATCGTGATGGGACTGTGTGCGATCGCGGTGGCTCTCGGCCTCGTCGCGCTGATCGGACAGGTCTTCGAGTTCAACCTGTTCGTCTCGAACATCGTCACTATGATCGGCCTCGCCGTCGGCATCGACTACTCCTTGTTCATCGTGTCGCGCTACCGCGAGGAGCGGAAGAAGGGGTTCGAGAAGCTCGAGGCGATCCGTCGCTCGGGCGCGACCGCGAACCGAGCGGTCTTCTTCTCAGGGACGACCGTCGTGCTTGCGCTCTGTGGGATGCTGATCATCCCCGTCTCGATCTTCCGGAGCCTGGCGGGCGGCGCGATCATCGTGACGATCGTATCGATCGCGGCCTCGATGACGCTGCTGCCGGCGATCCTGTCGCTGCTCGGCGACCGGGTGAACTGGCCGCGACTCGCCAAGCGAGCGCGCGTCGACGCCGGCTACGATCCGCAGGGGGGCTTCTGGGACCGGATGACGCGCTCGGTCATGGCCCGGCCGGTCGTGTACCTGCTGGCGAGCGTCCTCGTCCTCGGCGGCCTCGGCTCGTTCTACTTCCAGCTGCACCGCGGGACGAACCAGAGCGTGAGCCAGCTGCCCTCCGATTTCCCGTCCCGGCAGGCGTTCCTGACGCTGGTGCGCGAGTTCGACGCCGGCGGGGTGACGGATCCCGCCCGGATCATCGTCACGGGCAACGTCGATCAACCCGCGACGCGCCGGGCGATCGCATCGCTGCGCGGCGCGCTCGCTAGGGACCACGCGTTCTCGCCGTTCACGGTCGTCGAACCGTCCGAGGACGGAACCGCGTACATGATCACCGCGTACTTCCGCGGCGACACCATGACCGACCCGGCGTTCCAGACGATCCGGGACCTGCGTTCGACGATCGTGCCGGCGGCGTTCGCCGGTGTGTCGGGCGTCTCGGTGCTGGTCGGCGGAAACACCGCCTTCTTCACGGACTTCCTCAAGATCGCCGACGACTACCAGTGGATCGTGCTGGCGTTCGTCCTCACGCTCTCGTTCATCCTGCTCACGATCGTCTTCCGGTCGATCGTCGTTCCCATCAAGGCGATCATCATGAACCTGCTGTCGGTCGCCGCCGCGTACGGCGCGGTCACTCTCGTCTTCCAGAAGGGCGTCGGGATCGGGGTGTTCAACGCGGTGGGCTTCAACTTCAAGAAGGCCGATGCGATCGAGGCGTGGCTGCCGTTGTTCCTGTTCTCGATCCTGTTCGGCCTGTCGATGGACTACCACGTGTTCCTGCTGACACGGATCCGCGAGCAGTACGACAAGAGCCACGACAACGCCGAGGCGGTCGCCTACGGCCTGCGAACCACTGCCGGCATCATCACCGGCGCCGCGCTGATCATGTGCGCCGTGTTCGTCGCGTTCGCGATGGGCCGGATGGGGCAGTTCCAGCAGATGGGATTCGGGCTGGCCGTCGCCGTGTTTGTCGACGCCACGATCGTGCGAACCGTGCTGGTGCCGTCGACCATGCGGTTGCTCGGCGACGTCAACTGGTACCTGCCGAGGTGGTTGCGGTGGGTCCCCGAGCTCCACGTCGAGGGCGGCGAGGAGCCGCCGGCCCTGCTCACCGCGCCGTTCCCGACGCCCGCCGTGGCGACGCGCTCACCCGCCGCCGAGGACTGAGCGAAGACCAGGAGCGAGGAGATGCCCGCCGGTTCCGGCGGGCATCTCGCTGTTCAGGTTCCAGCCGGGGCAGTGGCGTAGCCGATCCCGCCGTGGCGTTGATTCCCCGGTCGCGGACGGGATGGTAGGCGTCCGGGGGCGGAAGTCCCAGCACCTCGGCGACTTCTCGACCCTGCGCCGCAACGCATACCCGCGTCGGCATCCCCGCGTCGGCATCGCCGGGAACGGCGCCACGTCAGGCCGAGCGGTCCTCGATCTCCCAGGCGTGGTCGAGCGCGTGCCACGCGACGCGGCGGACGAAGTACCGCGGCACCCAGCGCTTGCCGCCCCGCGGTCCGCGCTCCTCGACGCCGTGACGGACGGCGGACTCGAGCGCGTGGACGACGGCAGCGCGGACGACCTGCGTATCGGCGCCGGACGGTGCCTTCCACGCCAGGCGTGCCAGGTAGCCGCCCTCGGCGTCGCGGACGTGGTCGAGGATCGCCGGGAGGGACCGGCCGCCGCCGCGCGGTCCCGTCGCGAGCTCCCTGCCACGCGCGGACCCGGCCGCCGCATCCAACGCGCGCCAAGACGCGCGGAGCAGCGAGATCAGCCGCTTGAGCTCCGAATCATCGATCGGCTCGGAGTCCCCCGGCGCCGGAACCTCCGGGACGCCGAAGTCGGTTCCGGACGCTCCGGCGACGCGCCGGACGACGACGAGGTCATCGGCGTCCCTCGGCGTCCGGAACCCGAGCCGTGAGCGGGCCACCACGCGCGCGTACCGAGGCCCGTACGCCGCCAGGTTCTCGAGGGCGACGCGTTCGTCCCGTCCCGCCCGCGCGTAGCCGGGCCAGTCGATGGCACCGGCAAAGACGCGCTTCGACCCCTTCTCGACGTAGACGTCCATCAACCCTTCGCCGCGGTTGACGCGGGCTCCATGGCGCGAGTGTAGGCACCGGCACAAGCCGCCAACGCCGTCGCCGCTCCGGGCCCGTCGATCGGTGTTCGGGCGAGGTCGTCGACCGTTACGCACGCACCGATGGTGGCGGCGTCAGCGCCGCGCGCCGACGAGCTGCAGCAGGCGGTCAAACGGCAGCTCGTCGAGCGAGCGCACGAGCACGTCGGCCGCCGAGAGGTCGAGCGTCGCGGTCACGTCGTTGGGCGCGGCGACGCAGAAGACCCCCGCCGCCTTCGCGGCCGCGACGCCGTTCGGCGAGTCCTCGATCGCGACGGCGGATGCCGCGCCGACGCCGAGCGCCGCGAGCGCCTCGAGATACAGGGCCGGGTTCGGCTTGGCCCGCGTCTCGTCGCCGTCGGCGGTCAGGACGGCGTCCCACACGTCCCGGATGCCGAGCCGCATGATGTGCCGGTCCACCCACGCCCGGTCGTTGCTGGTGACGATCCCAAGCGCGATCTCCCGTCGTCGCGCCTCGTCGATGTAGGTGCCGACCCCCGGGCGGAGCGGCGGGTCGCCGGCCGACGCGATGTCCTCCCACGAGCGCCCGGCGAGGACCTCCTCGTCGATCTCGCGGCCGAGCCGCGCCTCCAGCTCCTCGACCGGATCGAACCCGCCGAGCGTTCCGATCCCGCTCGCCCACTCGTCGAGGCGCAGCCGGTGGCCGTGGGCCTCGAAGAGGGCGCGGTAGGCGTCGAACACCGCGGTCTCCGAGTCCATGATCGTGCCGTCGAAGTCGAACAACAGCGCCGCGACCCTCGTTGTCCCGAACATCGGCGAGACGCTACCGTTCGACGAGCACCGGTGACCGCGCCGGTGGCGAAGGGGGGCAGTCGTGTCGCAGCAGGGGATGAAGATGACCGCAGGCGGCGTCGTGGCGGCGGCGGTCACCGCCGACCGGAACGGATCGCGAGCCCGAGCGCGTCGTCGCCGAGCGGCGCTGCCGCTGCTCGAGGGCGTTCCGCTCTTCGCGCACCTGCCGAAGCGCCACCTCCGCCGGATCGCCGCGCTGTCCGACGAGGTCCGGCTGCGCGACGGGCGCGTGATCGTCGAGGCGGGGACGCCCGGGACGACGTTCTTCGTCCTGGCCGAGGGGGGCGCCAAGGTCTACCGATCGAAGATCGCGACCGGGCGGGCGATCGCTCGCCTCGGCCCCGGGGACTTCTTCGGCGAGATGGCGCTGCTCGACGGCGGGCCGCGCTCCGCGACCGTCGTCGCGGACGGCGACGTCGTGGCCCTGCGGCTGTCGCGGTCGGCGTTCCGCAAGATGGTCGAGCGCGAGCCGTCACTGTCGCTCTCGATCATGGCGGAGCTCGCCGCGCGGCTCCGGCGCGGGACGGCGACGGAGTAGTCACGCCCGGCGTGACGGAGCGCGTCCTGACGACGCGCGAGCTGAACCGCGCCCTCCTGGCCCGCCAGCTCCTGCTCGACCGCGTCCGGCAACCGGTGCCGACGGTGGTCGAGCGCATGGGTGAGGTGCAGTCCCAGTACGCGCCCTCGATGTACATCGGGCTCTGGTCACGGATCGACGGGCTGCGCCGGGAGGACGTCGGGTCGGCGCTCACGTCGAAGGGCGTCGTCCAGGGCACGCTGATGCGCTCGACGATCCACCTCGTGTCGCGGCGCGACTACTTCCCGCTCGCCGCCGGCGTCCGGGACGCGCGCCGAGCGTGGTGGCTCCGCACCACGAAGCTGACCGGCGACCGCGAGATCGGCCGCGCGGCCGAACGCGTCCGCGAGGTCCTTGCGGACGGACCGAAGACGCGCGCCGAGCTCCTGCGCGAGGTCCGCGGCGACACCCACATGTGGAACGCGGTCGGTCTGTGGGTCGACCTCGTGCGCGTGCCCCCGTCGGGGACGTGGGAGCGCAGGCGCGCCGACCTGCTCGCGACGGCCGAATGGTGGCTCGGCGAGGCTCCCGACGTCGCGGAGGAGGATGGGTTGCGGCTGCTCGCGACGCGGTACCTCGGCGCGTTCGGGCCCGCATCGCGCAGGGACCTCTCGTCGTGGGCGGGCGTGCCGGCGTCGCGGTTCGAGCCGGTCCTCCCGACCATGCGGCTGCGACGGTTCCGCGACGAACGCGGTGAGGAGCTGATCGACCTCCCGCGCGCCCCGCTGCCGAACGGCGACACGCCGGCCCCGGTTCGGCTGCTCGGCACGTACGACGCGGTGCTGCTCGCGCACGCTCGCCGGACGGACGTGCTGCCGGAACGGCACCGCGAGCGGGTCTTCAACATCCACCTCCCGCACTCCGTGTGTTCGTTCCTCGTCGACGGGAGGATCGCCGGGAGCTGGCGTGTGGCCGGCGGGCGTCTCGAGGTCGAGCCGTTCGAGCGGCTGACGCGATCGACGCGCCGCGAGCTGGACGACGAGCTCGAACGCGTCCTCGAGCTGTATCGCTGACGCGTCGGTCGTCGCCCGTGTGTTGACGGCCGTCGGTTCGGGGACACTGGCTCGATGCGACCGCCCGACGACGTCGAGGTCTCGCGTCCGGACAAGCTTCTCTGGGCCGATGCCGGGGTCACGAAGGCGAGCTATCGCGCCTACCTCGACGCGGTGGCCGAGCACATGCTCCCGTGGCTGCGTGGCCGGCCGCTCACCGTGATCCGCGCGCCGGACGGCGTCGGCGGCGAGCGCTACTTCCAGAAGTCGGCATCGTCGCACACGCCGGCGTGGATCGCGACGATCGAGATCCACGCGCCGAGCGCACGACGCGACGTGCGATACGTCGTCTGCGACAACCGCCAGACGCTCGAATGGCTCGGGAACCAGGCGGCCGTCGAATTCCATCCCGCGCCGGTGCGTGTGGACAGGCTCGACCGGCCGGACTGGTTGGTGTTCGACATCGATCCGCCCGAGGGGCGGTTCGCGGACGCCGTTGCCGTCGCACGGCTGGTGCTCGAGCACCTCGGCGACACCGGGCTCGAGGCGGGGGTGAAGACCACCGGCGGCAAGGGCCTGCACGTCCTCGTGCCGCTCGAGCGTCGGTACGGCACTCGCGAGCTCCGTGGCGCCGCCGCGAGGGTGTCGGCCGCGATCGCCGAGCGCGAGCCCGATCTCGTGACCGACGAGTTCAGGAAGGCGGGTCGCGGCGGACGAGTGCTGCTGGATCCCTCGCGGAACGCGCCGGGCTCAACGGTCGTCGCGCCGTATTCACCGCGGGGCCGCGCCGAGGCGTCGGTCTCGTTCCCCGTCACGCCGGACGATCTCGGCCGGATCGACCCCACCCAGTTCACGATCCCGACGGCGCCTGGGCTCCTCGGCGGCGACGGACCGCGTCGCTGGCTCGAGCTGTCGGAGCGGCGCTTCCGCCTCCCGGCGTCGCTGGTGCGAGAGCGGTCTTCTTCCCAGCGCGCTCGTTAGCCGTCGCGCGGTCGGTCAGTCGCCCGGGCCGCCGGCGCGCATCGCCCGGTACGCCCTTGCTGCGTAGAACATCGCCAGCGGGATCGCGACGATCGCGGCGCTCAGGAACTGTCCGGGTCCCGCGTCGGTCCCGAGGACGAGCTGGTTGGCACCGAGCGCGAGGAGCCCGGCGCCGGCGAGGCCGAACGCCGTCGCGCCGACCGTCGGCTCGAACGCCGCCGGGGCCGCGTCCGGTACGGCGCCGGTTCGCCGCACCGCCAGGTACGCTAGGCCGGCCGCAAGCGCGAAGACCAGCGTCGCGATCCGATACTCGATCACCTCGCCGGCGTGATGTGTCGCCGCTGCTTCCTCGCAGGTGGATGCCACCGGCGCGTACTCGGCGAGGTCCGCGCAGCGCGCTGCGGTGTACGTGACGCCCGGCGTGTCACCTGCGACGAACGCGTCGCCGAACGCCGCGTCGAGGCCCCAGGCCACGAGCCCGCTGGCGGCGATCGCCAGGAACCCGACGATGACGAGGCGGTGCAGCGGCCGCCACAGGTCGGCGAGCCGCGGCCCGAGGCCGCCGAGCGCTGAGGTCCCGGAGGCCGCGCCGATCTCCATGGGCCGATGATGCGACGCGGCCGCCTCCCGGGCAATGCCGAGGCGATGGAGAACCTGTCGCCGCGCCGTGGCGACTGCTACCTCGCCGCGGTCGTCATCCACGAAGCCGTATCCATCGATAGCCGTAGCCGTCGATCGCGACGTCGTCCGCGCCCTGCTCCGGGTACGGCCGGTTCGCGAAGATGTCCCACCCCCCCGCGACGTCTCCGAGGCGCACGCGCTTCCTGCGGTTCGCCAGGTTGTGAACGGTGACGGTGCGCTGCTCGCCGTGGCGGTACTCGAGCGCCATGACGCTCTTCGCTCCCGTCTCGAGCGATCGCCAGGTCCCGGTTCCGAACCCGGGCGCCTCGCTCCGCGCGACGATCGCCCGCTCGACCCAGTTGAGCAGCGACGCAGGATCGCGCTGCTGCTCGGAGACGTTCACGGTGCGGTACCCGAACGCACCCTTCGCGATGACGGGCAGGGGCAGGTCCTTCCTCCGCGCCGACGAGAAGCCGGCGTTCGGGGCATCCGACCACTGCATCGGCGTCCGGACCGGACCGCGTTCGGGGATCGAGAGGTCTTCGCCCATCCCGATCTCGTCGCCGTAGTACAGGACCGGCGTCCCGGGCATTGAGAGCAGCAGGCTAAACACCAGCTCGATGCGCCGGCGATCCCCGCCGAGCATCGGCGCGATCCGGCGCCGGATCCCGCGCTCGTAGAGCTGCATCGACGGGTCGGGTGCGAACACGGCGAAGACGTCGCCTCGCTCCTCGTCGCTCAGCTTGCTGAGATCGATCTCGTCGTGGTTGCGAACGAACGTCGCCCACTGGTCGGTCCTCGGGATGCCGGTCGTGTCCACGAGCGCCTGCACGAGGGGGCGCGCGTCTGCCCGCGCGAGCGCGAGCCACAGCGCCCGGTTGGCCTCGAAATTGAATAGCAGGTGCATCCCGCCGGGACCGAAGTAGTCCTCGACCTGATCGCGGTCGACGTTGGCCTCGCCGAGGAGCGCCGCATCGCCGCGGCGCCACGACAGCTGGTCGCGGAGCTGGTGCAGGTAGTCGAACCGCGGCCCCGGCTCGATCCCCTCCGCGCCCGCCGGCTCGATCAGGTAGGGCGCCGCGTCGAGCCGGTACCCGGCGATCCCAAGCTCGATCCAGAACCCGATGATCTTCTCCATCTCGTGCCGAACCGCCGGGTTGGCGATGTTGAGGTCGGGCTGGAAGTCGTAGAAGCGGTGGAAGTAGTACCGACCCGCCTTGCGGTCGAACGACCACGTCGACTTCTGCACGCCGGGGAAGACGACGCCCGTCGCGGCATCGGGCGGCTTCCGGTCGGCCCACACGTAGTAGTCGCGAAAAACGGGATGGCCCTCGCGCCCCGCAAGGAACCAGGGATGTTGGTTCGATGTGTGGTTGAGCACAAGGTCGACGATCACGCGGATGCCGCGGTCGTCGGCGGCGTGAACGAGGTCGACGAAGTCACCCAGGTCACCGAGCTCCGGGTGGACCGCGTAGTGGTCGGTGATGTCGTA
Source organism: Actinomycetota bacterium (assembly GCA_036257835.1). GTDB lineage: Bacteria > Actinomycetota > UBA4738 > UBA4738 > HRBIN12 > DATAEU01. The sequence goes on from DATAEU010000033.1 coordinate 14,792, forward strand.
CCCGTCGTCGCGCCACGGCGAGGGATAGAAGGGCAGCAGCCACAGGCAGGTCACGCCGAGCCCAGCGAGGTAGTCGAGCCGACGGATCAGTCCGCGAAGGTCGCCGATGCCGTCGCCGTTGGAGTCCTGGAACGTCCGGACCGAGACCTCGTAGAGGAGCGCGTCTTTGTACCAGCGGTCCTGCAGGGTCGGATCACCATCCCGTCTGCACGTCGCGGAGCACGCTCTATGCCCCGTTCGAGGCGACCCTATGCAGCGCGTGGCGAGCGTGCGGCCAGAACCGGACGTCCGACGGCAGGAGCGGAACGGTCGCCCGCAGACCGGCTGCCATCGCATGGAACGCGAGCTCGGTGCCGCGGTTCCACCGCAGACGGAGCTCCGAACGCACCCGGGGCGGGAGCAGTCCGATGCTGCCGAGGCCGCCGAGCAGGCCGGCCGGCACGAGCGGAGCGGGCATCGGCGGAGACAGCACCTGGCGTGCGATCGCGCGACACTCGTCGTCGATCTCGAGACCCGCGATCGTGTCGTCCATGTAGGCGCGGAAGGCCGCGTACGAGGACGGGTGGAGCTCGTCGGGGACGCCGAACGCCGTTCCCATCGTCTGCATCTCCAGGTAGTAGCGCTCGCGCACCGCGAACGGCAGCGGGTGGACGAACGCGTCGTACGCGGCGATCGAGGACTCGACGAGCGTGGCGTGCACCCACAGGAGCAGGTCGGGATCGAGGGCCGAGTACGGCCGGCCCCCGCGCACGCCGCGGACATGCCCGTGGATCCGCGTGACGCGCTCGACCGCCGTGGCTGCCTGCTCGGTGTCGCCGAAGATGACCATAAGCGCCGCGTCCACGGTTCGCCACAGGCGGTCGTACGGGTTCGCGGTGAAGTCGCTGTGATCGGCGACGCCCGCCGCCACCATCGGGTTCGCCACCTGGAGCAGCAGCGCTCGTCCGCCGCCGAGCAACAGGACGGACTCGCGGTTGATACGCCACGCCAGCGAGCCGGGCCCGAAGAGCCCCGGATCGCCCGGCCGCCCGCGCGCCGGTCGCGGGAAGCCTCGAACGACGTCCTTCAGGCTCTGCACGAGGCGCTCAACGGGTAGGCGAGCTCACGACGGGAGCCGGACGGCGCCGTCCTCCGTGAGCTCGAAGCCGGGGTTGAACGCGACCTCCCACGGGTGGCCGTCCGGGTCGAGGAATACGCCCGCATAGCCGCCGTAGAAGGTCTCGGTCGGCTCGCGGGCGATCAGCGCCCCGGCCGCCCGCGCCTGCTCGATCACACGGTGCACCTCGTCGCGGGATCGAACGTTGTGCGCGAGCGTGACACCCCCCCACCCACCGCCGTCCTCGACGCCGCTGTCGGCCGCCAGCTTGTCGCGCCCCCACAGCGTCAGGACGAGGTCGCCGGCCTGGAAGAAGACGGTCTCCTCCACGTCGAGTCCCACATGCCAGCCGAGCTGCTCGTAGAACGCCCGCGCGGCGGCGACATCGGAAACGCCGAGCGTGATCAGCGTCACGCGCTGTTCCATGGCCCGACCCTAGCGCACGTCGGCGACCGGCCCATCCGCCCTCCGACGTTCGGCCCCCGGCCCCGCCGATATCGCGGGGTACGGTGGGAGTGCGCACCACCGGGCGCCGGCGCGCACTACGGCGACGAGCGAGGCGATGACCATGAGCAGGATGACGCTGGTCCGCGGACAGAAGGCCGACCTCCCTGTGGTTCGCGAGCTCCCGGGGGCGGCGACGGCGGGGCCGTTGCGCGTTGCGTACGTGTTGACCGGCATCGTCGTCGCGGTGATGGCTGCGAGCTCGCTGCTGGGGCTGTTCGTCCACGACCTGTATCCGGACGGCCCGTGGGCGTCGGAGGCGCTGCGCGGCGGCGACCTGGTCACGCTCGTGATCGCGGCGCCGCTGCTCGCGTACGCGCTGTCCCGGACGATCCGGGGGTCGTTACGGTGGCCCGCCGTGTGGATCGGGCTCCTCGGGTACTCGGCCTACAACTACGGGTTCTACGTGTTCGGCCCGAGGTTCAACGATGCCTTCCTGCTGCACATCATGGCGATGTCCATGTCGCTGTTCGCGATCGCGTTCGGCCTCCCATCGATCGACTGGCGCGCCGTGGGGGAGCGGTTCCGGAACGACCGATGGGCCCGGTGGATCGGCGGCGTCCTCGTCGCCGTCGGCGTGCTCCAGGGCGCCGCGTGGGTGTTCCTGATCCTGCGGTTCGTCGTGACTGGCGACCTCCTGAAGCAGATCCCCGTCACAGGCCAGCACCTGATCTTCGCACTCGACCTGACGCTGATGATGCCGGCGCTCGTCGTCGCCGGCGTCCTGTTGTACCGGCGGACGACGATCGGCTACGTGCTCGGGCCGGCGGTCGCCGTGCTCGGAGCGGTGTATTCGCTGAACGGCAACGCCGCCGCCTGGTTCCAGTCCCACGCCGGGGTGCCGGGGGCGGTCGCCGTCTCGCCCACGAACGTCGTGATCACGCTGGCCATGTTCGGACCGGCGGTGGCCCTGTGGCTGGGGGCCCGCAGGCGCCAGAACGGGGAATCCGGTAGTCTGGCCGGGTGACCGAGTTCTACCGGACGGAGCGTGGCATCACCCTGCGGGTGACCACCTCGGAGGACGGCGGCCTCAACGTCCAGCTCCTCAAGGATGGGACGTGGGCGCCCGCCCCCGTCGGCATGATGGGCCTTCGCCTCTCGCCGGGCACGCGCCGCCTGCGAGCGTCCGAGGTCAAGGCCCTCCCGGCCTAAGCGCCGAGTTCGGAGGGGCGGCGAGCTTCCGTTCGGGCTATCCGCCTATCCGCGCGCCGTCCGCCGTTTGGCGGTTGACTTCCTCGTACCCGAGCGCTTGGCCGTCGACTTCCTGGTTGTTGACCTTTTGGATCCCGACCGTTTCGCGGTCGACCTCTTGCTGGTGGAGCGCTTCGCCCCCGCCCGCTTCGTCGTCGACTTCTTCGCACCCGCCCGCTTGGTCGCCGACCGCTTCGCCCCGCCGCGCTTCGCCGTTGATTTCCGAGAAGTCACCTTCTTTGCTCCGCCGCGCTTCGCCGTCGACCGCTTCGCCGTCGACTTCTTCGCTCCGCCGCGCTTCGCCGTCGACCGCTTGGAAGTCGACCGCGTGGCGGATGGCTTCCTAGCGACCGGCTTCCTCCTCGGGGGCGCCTCGCGAGGTGGCTCCTGCATCGGGGGCATCCCGGTCATGGTGTCCCCCACGCCGGTCTCGTCCATCGGCGCACCGGTCATCGCGCCGGTCTCGCCCATCGGCTCCATCGGCGCACCGGTCATCGCGCCGTTCTCGTCCATCGGCATCCGTGTCTCGTCGCCGTTCGTTTCCGATGTCGTCATCGGTCCCTCCTTCGTGATCAGATTCCGATTATGGCGCGGACGCCATGCGTCGCGCGAATCCATCCAACACCATCGTGGGCCGTTCGATCGACTTGCCCCACCTCCTCCCGGAAGGCTAGCGTCAGTGGCCTGGTGCCCAAGGAGGTCAAGATGGCCCCGTTCGCGTCCTCCGCCCGCCGCCGACCCATGCGGCGACTTCGCGGTCTGGCGGTGATCATGGGTCTCGGTCTCCTCACGTTTCCTGGGATCCAGCCGGTGGCGGCGGCGCCATCCTCGGATCAGGCGTTCGTCCGCGTCAACCAGGTCGGATACCCGGCCGAGGCGACGAAGCGCGCATACCTCCTGTCGACGGCTCCGGAGACGGGTGCGACGTTCGTCGTGCGCTCGGGTGGGTCGACCGTCTTCTCGGGGTCGATCGGCGCCGATCTCGGGGGCTGGAGCAACACGTTCAAGCATGTATACCCGCTCGACTTCGATGCCGTCGCGCCCGGTGGCCCGTACACCATTGCCGTGATGGGACCCGTGACGGCGTCGTCGCCGGCGTTCGTGGTCGCCGGGAGGGCCTCCCTGTACACCTCGGCCTTGGCGAATGCGCTCGGCTTCTATCAGAACGAGCGTGACGGGGCGAACTTCATCGCCTCGGCGCTCAGGACGGCGCCCGCGCACCTGAACGATGAGAACGCGATGACATACCTGACACCCCACGCGAACAGCGCGGGGTCGTTCTCGGGCGACCTGACGCCCTTGGGAGTGCGGATCGATGCGTCGGGCGGCTGGTGGGACGCCGGGGACTACCTGAAGTTCGTCCAGACCGCGAGTTACACCGACGCGCTGCTGCTCCTCGGCGTCCGCGACTTCCCCACGCAGATGGGCTTGACGACCTGGGGCGCCGAGGCGCGGTTCGGCGCCGAGTGGCTGATGAAGATGTGGGACGACACCAACAAGACCCTCTACTACCAGGTGGGGATCGGCGAGGGAAACTCGAAGACGCGCGGCGACCACGACATCTGGCGTCTCCCGCAGGACGACGACACGTACGGCGGGACCGACCCGGTGTACCGCTACATCCGGAACCGACCGGTGTTCCGAGCCGGTCCGCCCGGCTCGGCGGTCAGCCCCAACCTCGCCGGCCGGGACGCGGCCGCGTTCGCCCTGTGCTACCAGGTGTTCCGCACGAGCGATCCCACGTTCGCGAACGCATGCCTGAAGAGCGCCGAGGACATCTTCGACCTTGCCGACACGTCGCCCTCCCAGCTGCTGACGGTGATCCCGTTCAGCTTCTACCCCGAGACCGAGTGGCGCGACGACCTCGAGCTGGGCGCAGTCGAGCTGTATCGTGCCCTCGCCGCCGCCACGCCGCCCGCAGGACTCCCGCACACCGACCCGTCCTTCTACCTCGGCAAGGCAGCCGAGTGGGCGAACGCCTACATCACGGGCCCGAACGACGCGGCCGACACGCTCAACCTGTACGACGTGAGCGGACTCGCCCACGCCGAGCTGTACCGGGCGATCGATCAGGCGGGCGACCCCACCAACCTGGCCGTGTCGCAGACCTCGCTGCTCGGCGATCTGAAGAAGCAGCTGGACGGCGCGGTGTCGCAGGCGGGGACCGATCCGTTCGGCTTCGGCTTCCCCTGGGCGACGTGGGATACGACCTCGCACGGCGCCGGCCTCTCGGTGCTCGCCAGCGAGTACGACGACCTGACGGGCAGCGCGACGTACGCCGACTTCGCCGGCCGGTGGCTCGCGAACATCCTCGGCGCGAACGCGTGGGGAACGTCGCTCATCGTTGGCGACGGGACCACGTTCCCCGACTGTATGCAGCACCAGGTAGCGAACCTGGCCGGATCGCTCGACGGCTCGCCGCCGATCCTGGCCGGTGCCGTCGTCGAAGGCCCCAACGGGACCCTCTACAAGGGCACCGTCGCGAACATGCGGGCGTGCCCGCCCGACGGATCTGACGTGTTCGCACGGTTCAACGGGAGCGGTGCGAAGTATCGAGACAACGTGGAATCGTTCTCGACGGTCGAACCGGCGATCGATCTGGGCGCGTCCAGTCCGCTGGCGTTCGCGTGGCAAGAGACGTCGGCGCAGCCGGGGGTCGGTCCGTAGACCGTCGTGTCGATCCATTTCGACGACGGGAACGCGGACCAGATGAACGCGCTCGCGCCGCTGGCCACGCACGGCGTGGTCGCGACCTTCTACATCAACAGCGGATTCATCGGGGACACGACGCACCTGTCCGTCGACGATCTGCACACGCTGTTCGACGCGGGCAATGAGATCGCGGGTCACACGATCGATCACGTCAACGTCAAGAAGCTGGAGACCGCCGACGCGCGGATCGAGGTCTGCACCGACCGCAACACGCTGCTCGGATGGGGCTTCCCGGTGACGTCCTTTGCGTACCCCGTTCGGGTCGTACGACGCGGGCTCCGAGGAGATCGTGGCGGCGTGCGGGTACAACAGCGGGCGCGGGGTCTCCGGGGTGGATTCCACGAAGACGTTCGCCGAGACCATCCCGCCGCTCGACCCATACGGCCTCCGGATGACGCCGAGCATCAAGCAGGGGACCACGATGGCGACGGTGGAGGGGTGGATCACCGCAGCCGAGCAGCACGGCGGAGGCTGGGTCATGATCCTGATCCACCACCTTTGCGACGGGTGCGATGCCTACTCCACCACGGTCGCGGACTTCACCGCCCTGCTGGACTGGCTGCAGCCGCGCGCCGGCATCGGCACCGTGGTGCGGACGACCGACGCGGTGATGGGCGGCTCGGTGAAGCCGCCCGTCGCGCCGTAGCGCGGCCTCGATCCCGCCCGTCGGCGACCTTCGTCAGACGACGCCGGTCTCGTGACGAGGAAGCAGCCGTACCGACGCGACTCCGACGTGGCGACGACCGCGAACGCGTCGCAGTGTCGAGCCTAGTCGCGCGCCTCGAGGCCGGGCGCCGCCGTCGCGAGATCGACCGCGCCGGACAGCACCTCCTCTGCCCGGTGGCACGCGACCTCGCGGCCCGGCGCGATCGGGCGCAATGGCGGTGCCTCCGTTCGGCAAACGTCGATCGCGACTGGGCAGCGGGTGTGGAACCGGCATGCGGCCGGCGGGTCGGCGGGGTTCGGAAGCGTCCCGTGCAGCACGATGCGCTGACGCCGCGAGCCGAGGTCGATCTCGGGCACGGCCGAACGGAGCGCGACGGTGTAGGGGTGCGCGGGTTGCGTGAGGAGCGCTCGCGTGGACCCGCGCTCCACGATCTGGCCGACGTACATCACGGCCGTCTCCTCGCAGAGCTCCTCGACGACGGCGAGGTTGTGCGACACGAGCAGGTACGCGAGTGCGTGCGTCGAGCGCAGCCGCCGGATCAGCTCGAGCACGCGTGCCTGCACCGTCACGTCGAGCGCGCTGGTCGGCTCGTCGAGGACGAGCATGCGGGGCTCGACGGCCATCGCACGGGCGATCGCGACCCGTTGGCGCTGCCCGCCCGAGAGCTGATGCGGGTAGCGCCGCGCGTGCGCCGGCTCGAGCCCGACCTCCTCGAGGAGCTCGGCGACGCGCTCGCGCACCCTCCCGCGCGGGACGATCCCGTGTGTCCTGAGGGCCTCGCCCACGGCGCTGCCGACGCGCGAGCGGGGATCGAGCGTCGAATCCGGATCCTGGAACACGATCTGCACCGCGCGCCGATAGGCCTTGAGACCCCCGCCTCGCAGTCGCGACACGTCCTGGCCCTCCAGGAGGATCCGGCCGCAGCGCGCAGGGACGAGCCGAACGACCGCACGGCCGAGCGTGGTCTTGCCCGATCCGCTCTCGCCCACGATGCCGAGGCCGAACGGCCCCCGCGGCACGGCGAGCGACACGTCGTCGACCGCGCGGACGGGACCGAACGTCACGGTCAGGTGCTCGACCTCGAGGAGCGCATGACCGGCGTCCGCCGGTCGATCGTCGCGAGCGTCGAGCGCCGCGTGTTCAGTCATCGGCGACGCCCACCTTCGGAACGGCCGTCACGAGCGCTTTCGTGTACTCGTGCTCGGGGGCACCCAGCACGGCGCTCGCCGGCCCCTGTTCGACGACGACGCCGCTGCGCATCACCACGATCCGGTCGCAGAGTTCGGAGATCACGGCGAGGTCGTGGCTGATGAAAAGGACGCTCATCCCGGCCTCGTCCCGGAGCGAGCGGACCAGCTGGAGGATCTCTGCCTGGACGGTGACGTCGAGCGCACTCGTCGGCTCGTCGGCCAGGAGGACCTCGCTGCGCAGGGCCAGAGCCAGCGCGATCGCAACCCGTTGTGCCTGCCCTCCCGAGAGCTGGTGCGGGTAGCGCTCGAGCAGGTCGGGTGAGAGCAGCACGCGGCGCAGTCCGGCGGCCGCGCGCTCGCGCGCCTCCGCCTTGGATCGCGCTCCGTGGAGGAGGAGCGCCCGGACGAACACATCGCCGACGCGGAACACCGGATTGAACGACGACACGGGGTTCTGGAAGATCATGGCCATGCGCCGGCCGCGCACGTCCCGCAGCTCTCGGTCGGAGAGCTCGAGCAGGTCGCGGCCCTCGAACGCGATCCGCCCCCGGACGGTGGCGCCGACGGTGCCTGCGAGGCCGAGGATCGCGAGCGCCGTCATCGACTTGCCCGACCCGCTCTCGCCGGCGACGCCGAGGATCTCGCCGCTGCCGAGCTCGAGTGCGTCGATCGTCACCACGATGCGCGGTCCGAACGCGATCGACAGGTCGGCGATCGACAGTATCGGCTCGCGCGCGCTCACCGGTTCGGCACCCGCCGCGGGTCGAGGACGTCGCGAAGACCGTCGCCAAGCAGGTTGAAGGCGACCGCCGTGAGCAGGATCGCCGCGCCCGGGAACGTCACGAGCCACCACTGGGTCGTGAAGTACGACTGCCCCTGACTGACCATCAGCCCCCAGTCCGGCGTCGGATCCTGGGCACCGAGCCCGAGGAACGACAGCGCCGATGCGGTCAGGATCACGGCCGAGACGTCGAGCGAGACCTGCACGATCAGCGGCGTGATCGAATTCGGCAGGATGTGCTTGAAGAGGATCCGGCGGTGGGGCACGCCGAGCGCCTTCGCCGCTTCGACGTACTGGCGTCCGGCGACCGACGCCGCCTGCCCGCGGATCAGCCGCGTATACCAGGGCCACCACGTGAGCGCGATCGCGAGCGTCGTGTTGCCGGCCGAGGGCTTGAGCACCGCCGCGAACGCCAGCGCCAGCAGCAGCGCCGGAAAGGCCAGGAAGACGTCCGTGATCCGCATCAGCACGTCATCGATGACGCCGCCGAAGTAGCCGGCCGCGATCCCGAGCGGGATCCCCACGAGGCACGCGATCACCAGCACGAGGAACGCGATCAGTGGCGAGACCCGCGCCCCGTAGACGACACGCGAATACACGTCCCTGCCGAGCTGGTCCGTTCCGAACCAATGCTCGCTCGAGGGCGCAAGCAGCGTCTGCGTGGGGTGCGCGGCAGTGTACGCGTCACCGGGATGGGTCGCGATGGCTGGAGCGAGGATCGCGACGACGACGATCAGCAGCGCGAGTGCGCCGCCGACGGCAATCAGCGGATTGCGACGGATCGCCAGCCCGGCCTGCGCGAGTGGCCGCGTCCCGCCACGTGCGAATGCGTCCTCGATCATCGCAGCCGGATCCGAGGGTCGAGGTACGCCTGCACCAGGTCGACGGCCAGGTTCAGCACGACGTACACGACGGCGATGAATAGCGTGACGCCGACGATGGCCGGTGTGTCGAGCGCCGAGATCGCGTTCGCGGCGTAGCTGCCGAGTCCCGGCCAGTCGAAGACCGCCTCGACGAGGAACGTGTTCGCGAGCGAGTACGCGAACACCAGCGCGACGACGGCGATGACCGGATTCAGCGACAGCTTCAGCGCGAATCGGCCGAAGACCGACCGCTCCGGGAACCCGAGCGCCCGGACCATGCGGACGTGGTCCTCGCCGACAGTGTCGAGGACCGACGCGCGCACCATCCGCGTGATCACACCGACGGGATACGAGGCGATCACGAGCGCCGGCAGGATCAGGTGCGCGATCGCGCTCCGGAGCACGATCCAGTTGCCGGTGATGAGCGCGTCGACCACGACCATGCGTGTGTACTGCGTGAGCGGGTGCGTGTAGTCGAGGTTCGGGTCGTACTGCCCGGCGACGGGTAGCAGGTGCAGGCGCTGGAAGAACAGCAGCTGCAGGATCAGGGCGAGCCAGAACGCCGGCATCGAGACTCCGAGCACCGCCGCGACCCGGATGATGCCGTCCGAGGCCCTGCCCGGCCACTTGGCCGAGATCAGCCCGAGCGGGATCCCGACGACGAGCGCGATCAGCATCGCGACCGTCACGAGCTCGATCGAGGCCGGCGCGCGATCCATGAGGTCCGAGAGCACCGGTTGGTGCGTGTGGATCGACGTGCCCCAGTCGCCCCCCGCCACGCCGGCGAAGTACCTGCCGATCTGCTCGGGCAGCGGCAGGTCCAGGCCGAGGTCGTGGCGGACGCGCGCGAGCTCGGCGCGCGAGACGTGCGGGCCGGCCCACGACGCGGCCGGGTCGCCGGGGACCACGCGTGCGATGACGAACGTCAGCACGACGACCCCGGCCACCACGAGGATGGCCAGGGCCACGCGCCTGGCGACGTACTTGGTCACCCTGTGGGCTGCACGTCGTAGCCGAACACGACGTTCGGGTACGCCGGGTTTTCGATGAACCCGCCGACCGAGGACTGCATCGCCTTCTGGTAGACCTGCGTGTACAACGAGATCGCCGGCATGTCCTGTAGCAGCATCGTCTGCATCTGCTGGTAGTCCCCGACCGCCTGGTCGCGGTTGGTCGCAGCGACCGTCTCCACGTCGTCGATCATCTTGTCGAGCTGCGGGTTCGAGTAGTAGCTCAGGTTGAAGAACGGCTTCGGCTCGGTGTGGAACAGGTTGATGAACCACGAGTACGGGTCCGCGTAGTCCGGCCACCAGTAGAAGAGCAGGATGTCCTGCCGGTCGGCCGGGTTCGACGACTTCGCCATCGACCACTGCGCGGGCCAAGCCAGCCCGCGGACGTCGACGTTGATGTTCAGCTTCGCGAGGTCGGCCTTCATGAGCTGACCGACGAGCTGCTCGTCCGCGTCGCCCTGCGTGTACGTCAGCGTCAGATCCATCGGCTTGCCGCTCGGGCCGTAGCCGGCCTTCTGCAGCAGGTCCTGCGCGTGCTGCACGTCGTACGTCGGGTTCGGGAGGTTGTCCGAGTGGCCCCAGAGGCCCGGCGGGACGTAGCCCGAGATCTGCTCTGCGCCGCCGTGAAGCGCGGCCATCATCCCCTGGTAGTCGATGGCGCTCGCGACGGCCTGCCGCACGTTGACGTCGGCGAGCGGGCCCGACGATGTGTTGAGCATCGCCAGCAGCGTCTGCCACGAAGCGTCGTCGGTCGTCGTGAATCCATCCTGGTTCTGAAACGTTTGCCACAGCTGGGGCGTCATGCGCTCCACGATCGTGGCCTGTCCCGAGCGCAGGAGCTGCGCCGCGGTCGTGGCCTCTGGGGTCACCGAGAAGATGTAGCGCGCGTAATGCGAGCCGTTCCAGCCGTCCCAGTAGTCGGGGAAGGCCTTCAGACGGAGCTCGGTCTCCTGGCCCTTGTTCCACTGGTCGAGCTGATACGGGCCGGTCCCGGCCTCGTGCCCGGCCTCGAACCATTTGGCCAGGTCCTGGTTGCCGGCGGCCTTCGTGTCGAAGATGTACGCCGCGTAGTCCGCGGAGGCGATGAGGTCCATCGGCGAGGGGTACTTCAGCGTGAAGACGACCGTATCGGCCGACGGCGCGTCGATCGACTTGACCGGACCCCAGATGTAGGCCGCGCCGCCGTTCAGCTGCATCGTGCGATCGATCGACGCCTTGACGTCGTCGGCCGTCATCGTCCGGCCGGTGTGGAACCTCACGCCCGAACGGATCGTGAACGTCCACGTCAGCCCATCGGCCGAGCTCTCCCATTTCGTTGCGAGCAGTGGGTCCACCTGCTTGGTGTCCGGGTTGTACCGCGTCAGCTGCTCGTACATGTTGTTCATCGCGATGATTTCGTTGGAGTAGCCGGTCGACGGATCCCAACCGATCATCACCTGCGAGGTCACGTTGTAGTTCAGCGTGGCGTTCGACGCCGCCGAGCCGCTCGGCGAGTTCTTCGCCGTGCTCGTGCCGCTGCACGCCGCCGCCACGGCAAGCACCATGACGACCGTGGCGATGCGGGATCCCTTCGCGAACATCCCTGTCCCCTCCTTCGTCGGGCCGCTCATCCTGAGTCGAGCGGCCCCGCGGCCTTCACCCTGATCCGAACCGCCGGATTCGTCAGGTAAGCCAGCGGGATCTCTTCTACCTCGACGATCTCTACGGAGCTGGGATCGGCTCCGGCTCGAACCGCCCGGTCGGCCGCCTCGGCCGAGGCCTCATCGACCGCGGCCCGGCGGCCACCGGGCCCGAGATGGAAGATCCGGTCGACCTCACCGGACACCGAGGCGATGGCGGCTCCGATCGCGTTGGCGACGTCGTGGTGGTCGGGCCGGTGGATCTCGCTGATCCCGGGGAGCGCATCCGGGACGAGGATGCTGCCACCGCCGACGGCGATCAGCGGCCGGTCCTCACGCGACGTCTTCACCAGGTCGATCGCGTCGGCAAGCATGGCGTCGGCGCGCTCGAGCGCGGCGGCGAGCAGGGGCCGTCGCGCCGCCGTCCGGCCCGGATCCCCGAGGCTCGCGCGGGCGCCGGCGACCGCAGCGTCGGTGAGCGTCGGCGTTTCGCCGCCGAACACCAGGGCCTCGTCGGTCAGGCGATAGCCGACGCTCTGCGGTCCCACGCCGACCTCTTCATGATCGCCGGAGACTATCGTCCCGCCCCCGAGCGCGATAGTGACGAGATCCGGCATGCGGAAGTTCGTGTCGATCCCGCCGATCGTCACGCCCTGCGCGGACTCGCGCGGGAAACCCGAGACGAGGACGCCGACGTCCGACGACGTCCCGCCGACGTCGACCACGATCCCGTCGCGCGCGCCGGTGAGATACGCGGCCCCCCGGATGCTGTTGGCCGGTCCGCTGCCGATCGTGAGGACCGGATAGCGGACCGCGTATTCGAGCGCCATCAACGTCCCGTCGTTCTGCGCGAAGAACGTCCGCGCGCCGATGCCGTGCGCGCGGAGCGCCTCCTCGAGCGCGTGCGCGACGTCGCGGGCGACGCCCGTCAGCGCGGCGTTCAGGACGGTGGCGTTCTCGCGCTCGAGCAAACCGACCGAGCCGATCTCGTGGCTGAGCGAGACGTGCACCTCGCCGAGCTCCCGCTTGACCAGCTCGGCCGCCTCGAGCTCCTGGCGTTCGGACACCGGTGCGAACACCGACACGACGGCGACCCCGTCGGCGCGGCCGGCGACGGATCCCAGGAAGCGTGCCGCGGCGTCTGCGTCGAACGGTGAGAGATCGCGGCCGTCGAACTCGATCCCTCCGTCGACGATCGCCTCGCCGACCGAGACGGCGTCGCGGAGATCGGCGGGCCAGCCGGAGAGGGGCGGGACGGCGAAGGTGGCCGGGCCACCGAGGCGCAGCACGGCGACGCGGCGAAGGCCGCGCCGCTGCAGCACTGCGTTCGTCGCGTGCGTCGTCCCGAGCATCACGTGCGTGATGCGTGCGACCTCGACGGAGCCGGCCAGCACACCGTCGATCGCCGACCGGATCCCGGAAGTGACGTCGGCGCTCGTCGGCACCTTCGTCTTCGACACCAGTCCGTCCTCGCGATCGAGGACGACGGCGTCGGTGTTCGTCCCGCCGACGTCGATGCCCAGCCGAAGGTCAAGCGCCTCCATGGAGTACCTCCACCGGAACGTACTCGAGGTCGTAGCCGAAGGCGCGCGGCCCGGCGAGCGCGAGCCCCGCTTCGGTTCGCCAGATCGGGTCGCAGGGGAACGCGATCACCGAGACCCGCTGTCCGTACCGGACGCGTTCGGTCTGGATCGCGGACCCGGCCTCGGTGTCGATCACCGTGATGATGTCCGGCACCATCGCGTGCACGACGTCTCCCTCGATCGCGACGAGGTTCTCGTTCTGGATCTCGAGCCGAACGGTCCGGCCGGCGTCGTCTCCGAGGCCCTCAACGGTGACCTGCCCACGAACGAACCCGGCCGTGGTCCGCCGTTCCACGTCGACGACCTTGCCGGCGATGACGACTGCCGCGTCGATGGCTTGCGCGAGCGCGGCGACGGGGTCGTGCTCGGCCTCGGCCAAGACCTGCCCGATCCGCACCGCGAGCGACACCGAACCCCGAACGGTTGCGGTCTTCGCCTGCGCGACCGTCATCTGGTACTCCGACGACGAGGCCTGTCCACCGAACTCGACGGCGAGCGCGCGCTCCATCCGCTCCATCCAGTGCCCGTCGATCCCGCGGAAGATCACGACGTTGCCGCGCTCGTCCGTCATCACGGCCGGGTTGTGCGAGACCCCCGCGACGGCCATCGTGACCTGCGGCACCTCCGGGAACGCGCGGCCCATCCCGTCGGCATCCACCACGGGGAGTCCTGCGACCGCGCCCCACGCGGCCGGCGCCATCCCGTTCGTGCCGCCGATCTCCGCGGCGAGCAGCGCGACGACGGGTTTGCCCCACAGCTCCTCGACGTAGGGGCGGATCCGAAGCACCTCGTCGCCGCGGTCGATCTTCTCGATCCCGACGGTCGGGGCGCCGATGCCGCCGCACGGCATCACGAGCTGATCGTCCTCGAGCTCGTCGAGGTCGACGACGGGCACCGGGCCGTGCTCGCGAACGGCGTTCAGCGCCCACAGCAGGCCAACTTTCGTGTCGCCTCCACCGCCCGCGCCGAGGATCGCACACCCCACCGCAAGCGCGCGGAGATTGCTCTCGTCGAGCTGCCGCACGCGCTGGATCGTCGTCATCGCTGCCTCTCTCCTTCGCCCAGGCCGTACACGTCCCCCGCGTCTCGCTCGGTGATCAAGCCGTCGGCGAGGTCTTGGCGGACGAGCGCGCGCTCGCGATCGCGCGGATCGCCGTGACCGCCGCCGGTGCCCGTGATGAGCCGGACGAGGTCGCCGCGCCGGAGCGGATGGCTCGCCGCCTTGCCGAACCGCCGCACGGGCCCCCCGTCGGCCGGCACCACCTCGATCGCGTTGACCGAGCCGGCGGAACCGCCGTCGATGCCCCAGGGCGGGAAGCGATGCCGGCCGAACGCGACCGTGAGGACCGCGTCGTCGGACAGGATCCGATACTCGCGCACGAGTCCGCGGCGCCGCGATGCCGGCCGGCCCCGGCGCCCTCGACCACGTCGAACGCGACCCGTTCGACCAGGACGCCGTAGCGCTGTTCCGCCACCTCGACGGGGATCGTGTAGGTCTCGCCGTCGCCGACGGAGACCAGCGCGTGCTCCCCGTCCTTGTTCGCGCCGGCGCCCCAGCCGCCGGGCTGCGGCTCGACGAGCAGCGTCGGTTCGCCCGTGTCGGGATGCCGCAGCGCGATCGACGTCGCACACACCGAGACGAAGCTCCCGGCGGTCAGGCGGTCGGGGAGCGCGGGCGCGAGCGCCTTCCACACGAGGTCGGTCGCCGCCTCGGTCGCCTCGAAGTAGGCCGCGACGGGCGCCGGCCGTACGGCGTTGAACACGCTGCCGGTGGGACAGACGATCACGAGCGGGCGGAACCAAGCGTCGGACGCCGGCTCGGCGGGGTCCGTGATCGCCTTGAAGACCGTGCGGATGCCGGACACGAGGCCGCTCCACGTGCAGTTCACGGGCCCCCGGACCTGGTCGCTGCTGCCGGAGAGGTCGACCACCATCTGCTCGGCGTCGAGCGTCACCCGGACGCGGATCGGGATCGGCGCGCCGCTGACGCCGTCGTCGTCGAGATGGTCCTCGGCCTCATACACGCCGTGCGGGAGCCCCGCGAGCGCCGCGCGGGCGAGCGCCTCGCTCCGGACGTGCACCTCGCGCGTCGCCTCGAGGACCGTCCCGACGCCGTAGCGGTCGCACAGCTCGAGGACGCGCCGCTCGGCGACCTCGAGACACGCCGCCTGCGCCAGGAGGTCGCCCTCGACCATGTCCGGGAGCCGGCTGTTCGCGCGCAGGATCGCGACGACGTCACGGTCCGGCGCGCCCGCCCGAACGGCCTTGACGAACGGCAGCTGCAGCCCCTCCTGGTACACCTCGGTCGAGTCCGCCGTCCACGACCCCGGGTCCTTGCCACCGACCTCGGTCCAGTGTCCCTTCGCGGCCGCGAACGCGATCGGGCGATCCTCGGCGAAGATCGGCCGCACCAGCGCGACGTCGGACAGGTGCGTGCCGCCGCCGGCGTACGGGTCGTTCGTCGCGACGACGTCGCCGGGGCGAAGGTCGGGGACGCGCGCGATCGTGTCGCGCGTCGCCTCGCCGAGCGGACCGAGGAAACCGGCGATGCCGTTGCCCTGCGACACGAGCTCGCCGCTCGCGTCGGTGATGCCGACCGCGAAGTCGAGCACCTCGTAGATCACGGGGCTTTGCGACGTCCGCTGAAGCGAGACGAACATCTCGTCGGCGACTGCGAGGAACGTCTCGCGCAACACGTCGAGCGTGAACCGGTCCGTCACTCGACCGCCTCGTCGATCACGAGGTTCCCGAGCCGATCGGCGATCACGCGCTGGCCGGGCAGCGCGACGGTGGTCGACGTCGGCTCCTGGACGATGCACGGACCGTCGAGGACGCGGCCGGGCTCGAGCGAGTCGCGGTCGACGACCCGGACCCTCCCCACGCCGCCGTGCACGTCGAGATCGACCTCGCGCGGCGCGAACGACCGTGCCGGACCGGCGCCTCCGGTCGTCCACCCGACAGCCGCGGCCGGCGCCGACACGGCGACCCGGACCGAGATGACCTCGACCGGGACCGTCAGGCTGAACGCGTACGCCTCCTCGGAACGGCGGTCGAACTCCTCGCGCAACCGGCCGAGCGCGCCATCGCCGATCGGTCCCTTCGCGAGCGGAACCTCGAGCCCGTGTTCCTGCCCCCGGTACCGGAGCTCGGCGAACCGTTCGATCCGAAGGTCGCTACTCGCGTCCTCGATCGCGCCCGCGGCCTCGCGCTCGAGCTCGGTGAACGCGATCGCGAGCGTCGCGGCGTCGAGCGGTCCGACATGCGTTCGGACGGCGTCCGAACGGATCTCGGACAGGAGCATCCCGAAGGCCGAGAAGATCCCGGGTGCGGGCGGGATCACGATCCGTTGCATCCCGAGCTCGCGCGCGAGCGGCGCGGCGTGAAGCGGTCCGCCGCCGCCGTATGCGATGAATGTGAAGTCGCGCGGGTCGTGGCCCCGGCGGACGCTGACCAGCCGGAGCGCGTGCGCCATCTGGGCGACCGCGAACCGGAGCACCCCGCGCGCGGCCTCCCGAGCGCTCACGCCGAGGCGCACCCCGAGCCGCTCGAAGGCCTTGCGGGCCGCGTCGACGTCGACCCGCATCGATCCGCCGAGGAAGTAGTCGGGGTCAAGGCGTCCGGTGAGGAGGTTCGCGTCGGTCAGGGTCGGCTCATCGCCGCCGGCGCCGTAGCAGGCGGGGCCGGGCTCGGCGCCCGCGCTTCGCGGACCGACGTGCAGCCCCCCGGCGTCGTCCACCCATGCGATCGAGCCGCCGCCCGCACCGATCTCGACGATCTCGACGACGGGCGTCTGCACCGGGTACCCGGCGAACGACGGGGTGCGCTCGACGTGGTGGAGCGTCTCGACGCGCAGCCGGCCGTCGACGACGGCGGAGGTCTTGGCGGTCGTCCCGCCCACGTCGAGCGCGAGCACGTTTCGCGCCCCGAGGCGGCGTCCCGCCTCCGCCGCGGCGAGCACGCCGGCAACCGGCCCGGACTCGAGCAGCGCGATCGGGGATCGCGCTGCGCGATCGAACGACGCCACGCCTCCGCCCGACCGAACGGCGTAGAGCGGTCCGCGGACGCCCGCCGACGCCAGGCGGTCGCGCAGGGCGGCGAGGTACGCCGCGACGACGGGCTTCACGTAAGCCGACAGCACCGCCGTGCTCGTCCGCTCGTACTCGCGCCACTGCGCGCTGATGTCGCTCGACGCGACGACCTCGAGGTCCGGGAGGAGCTCGCCGAGGAGCGCCGCGGCGCGTCGTTCGTGTGCGGGATTCGTCCACGAGTGCAGGAAGCAGACCGCGACGGCGTGGACGCCGCGGGATCGGATCGCCTCGGCGACGGAACGGATCTCGTCCTCGTCGATCGGCATCAGCACATCGCCTCGATACGACATGCGCTCGCGAACCTCGAAGCGCAGCCGCCGCGGCACGAACGGCGTGGGCTTCGCGTAGACGAGGTTGTAGAGATCGGGTCTGTTCGCTCGTCCGATCTCGAGGACGTCGCGGAAGCCGGCCGTCGTGACGAGGGCGGTGGGAACGCCCCGCCGCTCCGTGATCGCGTTGATCACGACCGTCGTGCCGTGGACCAGCATCTCGACGGCGCCCGGTGCCACGTCCGACCGTTCGAGCGCGGTCATCACACCCTCGTCCAGCCGCCCGGGCGTCGTCGACGCCTTGGACACGACGAGGTCGCCCGTCACCGAGTCCACGGCAGCGAGGTCGGTGAACGTGCCTCCGATGTCGATGGCGACCCGGTGCGAAACGGTCCCCCCTCGAGATCCGCGAGCGCGAAGCGTACGTCCTCATCCCGGCCTGCGCTTTCGGCACCGAAGTTGGCGGTTCACGCCGTGCGCGTTGTGCCGGCGCGACGCCGCCGGGGAAGTTCTTCGGCTGCCCACAGGTTCCTCTCGAGGAACATTCACGTACCGTGGAGAGGGTGATCTCGCGGGATCGGCCCGCGAAGCGAGGCAACGAGATGGCGTACGAACACGATCGACCGGCCGGCGGATGGACGAGCGACGTCTTGCCGCCCCCACCTCCGCCACGGACCCAGGACGCCTCGCCGGGTGGACCGTCGCGGCGGCGCGGTCCCCGGCTCCTCGTGCTTCTCGCCTCGATCGTCGCGATGGCCCTGGTCGTCGCCACCGGGCTCGGCCTCGTCTTTTCGGCGTCGCCCGGCGCGCCGACGGCGATGTCCTCCGCCCCGATCCGGACCGTTCCGCAGTCTGGCACCAACGGCAACCGGACGGACGGCGGGATCGACGTCCAGGCGGCCGCGTCGCGCGTCGCGCCCGCGGTCGTCGACATCAACACCACGCTCACGTCGTTCTCGGAGCCGGGCGCCGCCGGGCGCGCCGCCGGTACCGGCATCATCCTGACCTCCTCGGGTGAGGTCCTCACCAACAACCACGTCATCCAGAACGCCTCGACGATCCGGGTGACCACCGACGGCGGCAGCACGTACTCGGCGAAGGTCCTCGGCGTCGATCAGACGCACGACGTCGCGCTGCTCCAGCTCCAGGGCGCGTCCGGTCTGCCGACCGCGACGCTCGCCGACTCCTCGTCGCTCGTGATCGGGCAGGAGGTCGTCGCGATGGGCAACGCGCTCGGCCGCGGTGGCGCGCCGAGCGTCACGGCGGGGACCATTACCGGGCTCGACCGCTCGATCATCGCGCGGAGCGACATCGGTGGGGGTGAGCACCTCCAGAACCTGATCCAGACCGATGCCTCGATCAGCCCCGGCGACTCCGGCGGCCCGCTCGTCAACGCGGACGGCCAGGTGGTCGGGATGATCACGGCCGGCGCCAACGTCCACACGTCGACCTCGACGAACGTCGCGTTCGCGATCCCGGCCGACGACGCGATCTCGGTCGTCGACCGGGTTCGTTCGGGAAACGAGGGGCCGAACGTGATCATCGGCGAGGCGGGATTCCTCGGCATCGAGGTAGCGCCGCTCGACCCCGCCACGGCGGCCCGGCTGGGCCTCGGGGGCGACGCGAGCGGGGTTGTCGTCGCCGGCCTCAAGCCGAACGGTCCGGCCGAGCAAGCCGGGATCGCGACGGGATCCGTCATCACGGCGGTGAACGGGCAGAAGATTTCCTCGGAGGACCAGCTCGCCTCGGCGCTGCATCAGCACGCGCCCGGCGAGCAGGTGCAGATCACGTGGGTCGACGGCAACGGCAGCCACACGGCGACCGTGCGGCTGGTCGCCGGCCCGGCCGTGTGACGCAACGCGCTCCGCGACGCCTGCCTTGACCGAACGGTAGCTCCCGCCTAGCCTATCGCGCGATAGTTTCGAGACGGGCCACGGGGGGACCGGTGGGGGAGCCGACGTATCGGCCGGAGGATTCGTCGAAGACGGCCCGCTTCATCGGCATCCCCACGTTCGCGCGGCTGCCGTACGTCCGAACGCTGACGGACGTCGACCTCGCGATCGTCGGGACGCCGTTCGATACGGGCGTCACGTTCCGTACCGGAGGACGGTTCGGTCCCAACAGCGTCCGCGCGGCGTCGGTCCTGCTCCGCCCCTACAACCCGAACCTCGACGTCAAGCCCTTCGACGTGCTCTCGTGCGTCGACTACGGCGACGTCCCGATCGTCCCCGGGTTCATCGACCGGTCGTACGAGGCGATCGAGCAGACGGTCGCGCCGATCGTCGAGGCCGGGGTGGTGCCGATGCTGCTCGGCGGCGACCACTCGATCACGCTCGGCCACCTCCGCGGGACACGGTCGCTCGGGCCGGTCGCCGTGATCATGTTCGACGCGCACACGGACGCCTGGGACAACTACTACGGCGAGCGCTACACGCACGGCACATGGATGCGACGCGCGATCGAGGAGGACCTGGTCGACGTCGATCACTCGATCGAGGTCGGTCTGCGGGGCTCGCTGTACGACGCGTCCGACTGGACGGTCCTGAAGGACGAGCTGGGGCTCGACTACGTCTCCACGACGGACGTTCTCGCCGCCGGCATCCTGGCCACGGTCGATCGGATCCTCGATCGCGTCGGCGACCGGCGCGCGTTCATCAGCTTCGACATCGACGTGATCGACCCCGCGTTCGCGCCCGGCACCGGCACGCCGGAGGCGGGCGGCCTGACGTCCGTCCAGGGGCTTGAGCTGGTGCGCGGCCTCACCGGCATCGACCTCGTGGGCTTCGACGTCGTCGAGGTCATCCCGAGCTACGACCCGGCCGGCGTCACCGCGACGCTGGCCGCGAACCTCGCGTACGAGATGGTGAGCCTGGTTGCCCTGCGCAGGCTCCAGCAGACAAGGGGGAGTCATGGGTAGCAGGGATATCAGCAGGCGCGAGTTCCTCCGGCGGGCCGGGATCACCGGCGCCGGCGCGGCGTCGTTCGCGTCGCTGGCGGCGCTGCTCGCCGCGTGCACCAACTCGACGCCGACCTCGACGGCGAGCGGCTCCTCGAGCGCCGGCGGCAGCGCCATCAGCCTCGGAGGCCGCGACCCGAACACGCTGGTCGTCGCCGTCGACGCGTTCCTGCCCGACTTCGACCCCGCCTCCTACTTCTTGCTCTCGGGCATCGTGACGAACTACGGCATCTACGAGGGCCTGGTGCGGATGAAGGGCTCGAGCGCAACCGACATAGAGCCGGTCCTGGCCGAATCGTGGACGACGAACCCCGACAAGAGCGCGTGGACCTTCAAGCTGCGTTCGAGCGTGAAGTACTCGGACGGCACACCGTTCGACGCGAACACCCTCAAGGACGCGTACACGCGGACGATCACCGCCGGCCTCGGCGCCGGCTCGACGCTCAGCACGTACATCACCGACCCCGGCAAGCAGATGGTGGCGAGGGACGCGGGGACGATCGTGTTCGATCTCGGCTCGCCCGTCCCGCGATTCGACTTGCTCCTCGCGTCGCAGTACGGGACCGGCATCGTGAACCCGAACGTCGAGAAGCAGGGCAAGAACCAGGGCCACGACTACCTGTCCTCGCACTCGGCCGGCACGGGCGCCTACATGGTCGAGAGCGTCCAGCCGAACGACCAGGTGACGTTCGTCCGGAATCCGAACTACTGGCGCGGATGGAGCGGCAGCCACTTCGAGAAGGTCATCATCAAGCAGGTCGAGGAGGACGCGAGCCGCCGGCAGGGCATCCAGGCCGGCGACTTCGACATCGCGTTCCCGGGCACGCCGCAGGACACCGACGCGCTCCGCAGCGTCGACGGGATCGTGGTCGGTGACCAGAAGGTGCTGGGGATGGAGTACGTGATCCTCGGGGAGTACGGACCGCTCGCGACGCCGGAGGCGCGTCGCGCGATCAACCTGCTGTTCCCGCACGACGACTTCCTGAACTCCGTGATGAAGGGCGCGCTCGAGGCCCCGAACAGCGTGCTGCCCGATCTGATGCTCTTCTGCGAGCAGGGCACGTACGACCGGACGACGAGCGTCGACCAGGCCAAGCAGCTGCTGCAGCAGGCCGGCGTGAAGCCCGGGACCGAGCTGACCTACGAGTACTACCCCGGTCGCCGCAAGGAACCCGGCCTCGTGCTGCAACAGCAGCTGCAGTCGGTGGGCCTGAACCTGAAGCTGGTGGAGAAGGCATACCCGACGTTCGTCGCGGACATGACGACGGACAAGCCGGAGTCCGAGCGGTCCAACATGTATTACTGGTTCTGGTGGCCCGAGTACAACAACCCGTCGGACTAC
Organism: Actinomycetota bacterium; assembly: GCA_036257835.1. Lineage (GTDB taxonomy): Bacteria > Actinomycetota > UBA4738 > UBA4738 > HRBIN12 > DATAEU01. Next base: position 36,663 of record DATAEU010000033.1, read on the forward strand.
CTGTATCCGATCCTGTCCCAGAACGCCACGCCGAAGGCCGCGCTCTTCAACAGCGGCTACTACATGAACGACACGGTCGACAACGCGATCAACAACGGCTTCGTCGAGTCCGACGAGACGAAGCTGCAGTCGATGTGGACGAAGGCGCAGGCGATCATGGGTCAAGACGATCCGCCGTGGCTGCCGATCGGTCAGATCATCGACACGACCTATCTGCGCAGCGACGTGGGTGGCTACGTGGCGAACCCGCTGTACGTCCTGAGCTACGACTACTACGCGTTGTCGCGCTCGTCGTAGCGCCCGGGCGGGCGTCGGACGACGGAGGGGGCGAGCGGTATCGGCCGGCTGATCCTTCGGCGCATCGGCTTCATGGTGTTCGTCGTGTGGGGCGTCACGCTCGTGACGTTCTTCCTGTCGCGCGTGGTCCCGGGCGATCCCGCGCGCCTGCTCGCCGGCCCGAAGGCGAGCCCCGTCGAGATCGCGCACATCCGCTCGATCTACGGCCTCGACGAGCCGCTGCTCGTGCAGTACGAGAAGTACGTCGTCGACCTGGTGCACGGGGACCTCGGGCAGTCGTTCGTCACGCGCCGGGCTGTCACGACGGACATCGCGACGTTCCTGCCGGCGACGCTCGAGCTGTCGGGGTGGGCGCTCCTGATCGGGTTCGGTCTCGGGCTGGTGTTCGGCGGGTTCGCGGCGTATGGGCGCGGCACGCCGATCGACGGCGGGTCGCGGCTGTTCGCGATCGCCGGGCTGTCGGTGCCGGCGTTCTGGCTCGCACTGCTGCTGCAGCTGCTGTTCCATACGCGGCTCGGATGGTTCCCGCTCGGCGGCCGATTGTCCGCGTCCGTCGCTCCGCCGCCGCACCTGACCGGGATCATCACGCTCGACGCGCTGGTGACGCTCCACGTGCGGGCGTTCCTGGACGCGCTGTGGCATCTGGTGCTGCCGGTCGCCGCGTTGGCGGCGGGCGTGTTCGGCCTGATGACGCGGATCGTGCGCACGGCGGTCCTCGACGTGCTGGGTGAGGACTTCGTCCGCGGTGCCGAGGCCAAGGGGCTCGGGAGGTGGCGGATCATCCGCCGCCACGTGATGCGGAACGCGATGCTGCCGGCCGTCACGGTGCTCGGCCTCGAGTTCGGGCTCCTCGCGTCGGGGGTGTTCGTGGTCGAGGCCGTGTTCCAGTGGCCGGGGCTCGGGAGCTACGCCTTCCAGGCGATCCAGGCGTCGGATTACGCCGCGACGCTCGGGGCCACGCTCGTGATCGCGCTGATGTACGTGATTACGAACCTCGTCGTCGACCTCGCGTACCTGTACCTCGACCCGAGGATCCGCTACACGTGATCGCACCCGCGCGTGCCGAGGTCGAGTTCGGCGGGCCGACCCGCGGCCGTGTCTGGCGGCGCGGGATCGCATCGTTCCTCTCGGCGTCGTGGCTGAACGTGCTCGGCGCGGCGATCGTCCTGCTGGTCGTGTTCGTCGCCGCGTTTGGTCCGGCGATCGCACCGCACGATCCGAACCACATCGACCTGCTGAACGTGCTGAAGCCGCCGTCCGGCGCGTATCCGTTCGGGACCGACAACCTGGGCCACGACATGCTCAGCCGCGTGCTGGCCGGCGCGCGGATCTCGCTGGTGGTCGCCGTCATCATCCTGTCGCTCTCGGTGGCGTTCGGGACGCTGCTCGGCATCGTCTCCGGGCTCATGGGCGGTCTGGTGGACGAGTTGATCCAGCGCGTGACCGATCTGTTCCTCGCGTTCCCGGCGTTCATCTTGGCGGCGGCGATCGCGGCGACGCTCGGGCCCTCGCTGTACCACACGGTGCTCGCGCTCGCCGTCGTGTTCTGGCCGTGGTACACGCGGCTCGCGCGCGGGCAGGTGCTCTCGCTGCGCGAGCGCGAGTTCGTCCTGGCCTCGCGCGTGGCTGGCGGCCGGACGCGGTGGATCGCGATCCGCCATCTGCTCGTGAACATCCTGCCGATCATCGTCGTGCAGGTCTCGCTCGACGTGGGCTACGCGATGCTCGCCACCTCGGCGCTGTCGTTCCTAGGGCTCGGGGCGCAGCCGCCGACGCCGGAGTGGGGCGCGCTGATCACCGACGGCCGAAGCTTCATCCAGACGGCGTGGTGGTGGCCGACGTTCCCGGGCCTGGCGCTCGCCATCACCGTGCTCGGGTTTAACCTGCTGGGCGACGGACTGCGCGATGCGATCGACCCCCGGCTTCGGGGGAGCCTCGGAGGGGTCGAGTGACCGAGCCTGTCCTGGCCGTCCGCGACCTCGTCGTCCGGTTCCGCACGGGCAAGCGGGTGGTGCACGCCGTGAACGGCGTGAGCTTCGAGCTGGAGGCCGCCGGCGCGCTGGGACTGGTCGGAGAGTCCGGGTCGGGCAAGAGCGTGACCAGCCTCGCGATCCTCCGGCTGCTGCCGCGGCACGGGTGGATCGAGCGCGGCGAGGTGCGGTTCGAGGGCCGGGACCTGCTCGCGCTCTCCGCGACCGACATGCGCACGATGCGCGGGGCGCGGCTGTCGATGGTCCTGCAGGACCCGCTGTCGAGCCTCAATCCGGTGCTGTCGATCGGCGAGCAGATCGAGGAGGCGATCCGTGCCCACGCCGACGCGAGCAGGGCCGAGGCGCGCCGGCGGGCGGCCGAGCTCCTCGCGGCCGTCGGCATCCCGCGCCCGGACGAGCAGCTCGACCGGTTCCCCCACCAGTTCAGCGGCGGGATGCGCCAGCGGGTGATGATCGCGACCGCGCTCGCGCTCCGCCCGACCGTGCTCTTCGCCGACGAGCCGACGACCGCGCTCGACGTGACGGTGCAGGCGCAGGTGCTCGACCTGCTGCGGACGCTGACCGCCGAGATGGGGACGGCGATCGTGCTGATCAGCCACGACCTCGGCGTGATGGCGCGGATGACCGAGGACATCTGCGTGATGTACGCCGGGTTCGTCGTCGAGCAGGCCCCGACCGAGGAGATCTTCCGCCGGCCGTCGCATCCGTACACGGTCGGGTTGCTGCGCTCGATCCCGCACCGCGGCGTCGCGCGCGGCGCGCTCCACGCGATCGACGGCGCGCCGCCCGATCTCGAGCGCGAGCCGGTCGGGTGTCCCTTCGCGCCGCGCTGTGCCTGGCGGATCGAGGCGTGCTGGCGCGAGATGCCGCCGCTCGTCGCCGCCGGCGACGGCGCCCACCTCCTCGCGTGTCATCATCCGGCCACGCCCGAGGAAGCGGCCGCCGGGCGGCCGCTGGATCCGGGGTTCGCGCCGGCGCCGCCGCCCGGCGATGTCGCCGCCGCGGCCGCCCTGCTCGAGGCGACGCCGTGACCGATCCGCCCGACCCCCGCGCGAACCCGTCGACGCCGCTGCTCGCGGTCGAGGACCTCACGGTCCACTTCCCCATCACCAAGGGGGTCGTCGCGCGGCGCCGGATCGGCACGGTTCGCGCGGTCGACGGCGTGACGCTCGCGGTCGGCGAGCACGAGACCCTCGGCCTGGTCGGCGAATCGGGGTCGGGCAAGACGACGCTCGGCAGGGCGATCGTCGGGCTGTACCGGCCGACCTCGGGATCGATCCGGTTCCGCGGTCGGGAGCTGACCGACGACGTCCGCGAGCGCGAGCGGGGTCAGCTCCAGATGGTCTTCCAGGATCCGGTTGCCTCTCTCGACCCGAGGTGGACGATCGCGCGGAGCGTCGACGAGCCGCTCCGGCTGAGCGGGATCCGCGATCGGGCCGAGCGGCGGCGCCGGGTGACCGAGCTGCTCGAGGTGGTCGGGCTGCCGGCGCGGTTCGCCCGGCGGTACCCGCACGAGCTCTCGGGCGGACAACGTCAGCGCGTCGGGGTCGCACGGGCGCTCGCGCTGCGACCCGCCCTCGTCGTCGCGGACGAGGCCGTCAGCGCGCTCGACGTGTCGGTGCGAGCGCAGATCCTCAACCTGCTCGAACGGCTCCAGCGCGAGTTCGGCCTGGCGTACGTGTTCATCGCGCACGACCTCGGCGTGGTCGAGCACATCAGCGACCGCGTCGCGGTGATGTACCTAGGGCGGATCGTCGAGCTCGCGCCGACCGATGCGCTCTTCACGGATCCGCTCCATCCGTACACGGTGTCGCTGCTGTCGGCGATCCCCGTCCCCGATCCGCGGGTGGAGGCCGCGCGCGAACGGATCGTCCTGAAGGGCGACCCGCCGAACCCCGCCGATCCGCCCTCCGGGTGTCGGTTCCACACGCGCTGCTGGCTGCGCGAGCGGCTCGACGACCCGATCGTGTGCCGGACCGACGATCCGCCGCTCCGGCAGCTCGGCGACGGCCACGTCGCCGCGTGCCACTTCGCCGAGCAGCTCCGGGGATCGCCCGAGCAGGATCAGGCGGCAAGCGCGGGCACGACGTCGTGAACGCCGCGGTCGCATCCACGCGTGAGCGGATCCTCTACGAGGCCTCGCAGCTGTTCGCCCGGCAGGGCTTCCACGCGACGACGACGCGCGAGATCGCGAAGGCCGTCGGCATCCGGCAGCCGTCGCTGTTCCACCATTTCGCCTCGAAGGACGCGATCCTGCAGGCGCTGCTGGCTTCGGACCTCGACGTCGCCCTGCCGGCGGTTCGCCGCCTGGCGCGCGAGCACGGCCCCGCCGGCCTCCGCCTCTATCGGTACGTCCGCGACGACGTCGAGCACCTCGCGCGCGCGCCGTACAACCTCGCCGGGCTGTACACCGAGGAGGTGATCGGTAGCGACGCGTTCGTCGCGTGGGCCGGGAAGCGTGCCGCACTGCACGCGAGCGTCGAGCGGATGGTGTGCGACGGCATGGAGTCCGGCGAGTTTGTCTCGATGCCGTCGGCGTTGGTCCGCGAGGCGATCGCCGGCATCCTCGTGCGGACCCTGACGCTGTACAGCGGCGGTCGGCGCAGCTCGGCGGCGCTCGGCGACGACGTGGCCGCGTTCGTCCTGCGCGGTCTGCTGGCCGATCCCGGCGCGCTCGGCGAGATCCGGCGGGCGGCGGCCGCGGAGCCTCAGTCGATGCCGGCGTCGAACGGCTCGTAGCCGGGGGCGGCGAGCGGCCGCGGGTTCGCCCGTTCCCACGCGCCGGCGACGTCGAGCAGCAGGTCGTCGCGGAACCGCGGGCCGGTGATCTGCAGCCCGAACGGCACCCCGTTCGAGCAGACGCCGGCCGGCATCGAGATCGCGGGGCTGCCGGTGATGTTCTGGACGGCGGTGTTGTAGACCTCGGCGGGAACGCCGGTGCGCTCGGGGCCCGGCATCCACCCCTCGGCGAGCCACCCGGTGGCGGCGAGCGTCGGCGTCGCGATCACCGCGTCGTCGCCGAGCAGCTCGTCGAGCTCGCGGACGTACTCGAACCTGCGCCGCCGCGCCGAGAGGTATTCGTCGAGCGACGTGGCGAGCCCGACCTCGAAGAACGCACGCACCGCGGGGTGCATCCGCTCGATGCCCCGCTCGACGAACGCGCGCCCGAGCTGCGACAGGTGCTCGACCGAGCAGAGGACGAACCAGTCGGTGTCCGGATTGCCCGTCGCGAACAATGACTCGGGCTCGAGCGCCTCGACCGCCACGCCGAGCGCCCCCTCGAGCGCGCGAAGCGCGGTGTCGAACAGCCGTCCGATCTCCTCCGACAGCGGTCCCCACGGCGTGAACCGTGGCGCGGCGAAGGCGCGCGACGGTCTGCGGTCGCCGGCCCGCGGCGACGGCCACGCGGGGAGCGCGCTCGGATCACCCGCGGCCGGCCCGGCCTCGACCTCGAGCAGGAGCCGCAGGTCCTCGACGGTGGTCGCGAACGGCCCGTCGGTCGAGAGGTCGATCCACGAGGGGATCGGGCTGCGCCCGACGACGCCGTTGGTCGGCTTGATGCCGACGAGACCGCAGAACGCCGCCGGGATCCGGATCGAGCCGCCGCCGTCGGTCGCCGTCGCGATCGGCGCGAGCCCGGCGGCGACGGCCGCACCCGAGCCGCCGGAGGAGCCGCCCGGCGACCAGTCGAGCGACCACGGGTTCCGGGTGGTTCCCCACAGCAGGTTCGAGGTGAATCCCTCGACCGCGAACTCCGGCGTGTTGGTCTTGCCGACCGGGATCGCGCCGGCCGCGCGGAGCCGTCCGGGGACCAGGCCGTCCCGCTCCGCCGCCGGCGCGTCGGCGAACAGGAGCGAGCCGAACGTGGTCGGCGACCCGGCCAGGTCCTCGATGTCCTTGACCAGGAACGGCACGCCAGCCAGTCGCCCCACGTCGTCGCCGCGGGCGACGCGCTCGTCGAGCGCGGCCGCCCGCTCGACCGCCTCGTCCCCGACCACGTGCACGACGGCGTTCAGCGCCCCACCGTGCTCGTCGATGCGCTCGAGCGCGCGCTCGACGAGCTCGCGCGCGGCCACGCGCTTGGAGCGGACGGCGTCGGCCAGCTCCCCGATCACGGCCCGTATCCTCCACGACGTCGCGCCGGGCCACCAACCGGTGTGTCGCAGGTTGAGAGGAACCATCGCGATCGGAGGTGATCCGATGCCCGGCCGCATCCGCATCGTCGTGAACGGCATCGAGCGGGTCGTTCCCGCCCAGCCGGAACGAAGCCTCCTCCACGTCCTGCGCGAGGAGCTCGACATCACCGGTGCGAAGTACGGATGTGGCGAGGGCGCCTGCGGCGCGTGCACGGTGCTGGTCGACGACCGGCCGGTTCGCTCGTGCACGACGCGGCTAGCCGACGTCGGCGACCGGGCGGTCACGACGGTCGAGGGTCTCGGCGCCGACGGACGGCTCGATGCCCTCGTCGGCGCGTTCCTCGACGAGGGCGCCATGCAGTGCGGCTTCTGCACGCCCGGGATGGCGGTCGCCGCGACGGCGCTGCTCGCCGAGACCCGCGACCCGAGCGACGAGGCGATCGCGGCCGCGCTCGACGGCAACGTCTGCCGATGCGGCACATACTCGCGGATCGCGCGGGCGATCCGCCGTGCCGCGGCGGGCGCGGCGACGGAACTCGACACGCTCGAACCGGCCGTCGCGTCCCTCGACCTCGCTCGCCCGCGCGCGCCGTGGAGCCTGACCGATGCGCGCGAGCGCGACTACTTCGACGTCCTGCCGGCGGGGCTCGTCGTCGTGCTCGATCCCGGCGAGGACGACGGGACGACGTGGTCGACGACGCGGGACGCGTGGATCCACGTCGGCGCCGTCGGGACGGTGACAGCGTTCACGGGCAAGATCAACGTCGGGCAGGACAACCGCACGGCGCTCCGGCTGATCGTGGCCGACGAGCTCGGCGCGCCGCTCGACCGGGTGCGGCTCGTCATGGGCGATACCGACGTGTGTCCGTTCGACATGGGGACGTTCGGGAGCCGTTCGATGCCCGACGCCGGCCGGGTCCTGCGTCGAACCGCGTCGGCGGCACGGCGTGTGCTGCTCGAGGCGGCATCCGAACGATTAAACGTCGACGCCGAACGGCTCGACGCCTCGGATGGCGCGGTGCGCGACATGCCGAGCGGGCGGTCGGTCGCGTTCGGCGATCTCGTCGCCCGCGAGCACCGGGTCGTGGTCGTTGCCGAGGCGGACGTCGAGCCTCGGGGCGCCGTCTCGCGACGCTCGCCCCGGCGCCACGGAACGGCGGACACCGTGACCGGCGCTCGCCGCTATGCCGCGGATCTGTCGAGGCCCCGCCTACGACACGGCGCGATCCTGCGTCCGCCCGCCTTCGGCTCGACGCTCCGATCGATCGAGACCGACGAGGCCGAGGCGATCCCCGGCGTGACGATCGTGCTCGACGAGGACCTCGTCGCCGCCGTCGCCGCCGATCCGGTCTCGGCGACGAGCGCCGTCCGCGCGATCCGCGCCGAATGGAACCCGCCCCCGCTGCAGCCGTCGGACGAAGACCTCTCCGAGCATCTCCGGTCGCATCCCGCCGATGCGCAGGGCTGGGGCGGCGGGTTCCGCCAGGAGGCCGGCGACGTCGATCAGGCGCTCGCGGAGGCCGAGGTCCGTCTCGAGGCCACGTACACGACGGCGTACATCGCGCACGTCCCGCTCGAGACGCGGGTGGCCCTCGCCGAGTGGGAGGGGGACCGCCTCACGGTGTGGACGGGCACGCAGCGTCCGTTCGGCATCCGCTGGGAGGTCGCGGAGGCACTCGGCGTGCCGGAGGCCGACGTGCGCGTGATCGTTCCGGATGCGGGCGGCGGCTACGGCGGCAAGCACAGCGGCGAGGTCGCGATCGAGGCGGCGCGGCTGGCTCGAGCCGTGAGCGCGCCTGTGATGGTGCGGTGGAGCCGGGAGGAAGAGTTCACATGGGGGTACTTCCGTCCCGCCGCGGTGATCGACGTGGCGGCGGGCGCGCGCGGCGGCGTCCTCACGGCGTGGTCGTTCACGAACATCAACGCCGGCGCCGCCGGCATCGAGTCGCCGTACACCGCGCCGCACCGACGGATCGAGTTCCAGCCGGCGGAGTCGCCCCTGCGTCAGGGGTCGTACCGGGCGCTGGCCGCGACGGCGAACCACTTCGCGCGTGAGTCACACATCGACGAGCTCGCGCACCGGCTCGGCGCCGACCCGGTCGAGTTCCGACTCCATCACCTCGTGGACGAGCGGCTCGTGGAGGTCCTGCGCGCGGCCGCGGACCGGGCAGGATGGAGGACCGGCAACGCGGCGCTCGGGATCGCGTGCGGCGTCGAGAAAGACTGCTACGTGGCGACGTGCGCCCGGGTTCGCCTCGACGACGACCGGCTGCGGATCGAACGGATCGTCACGGCCGTCGACTGCGGCGCGATCGTCGATCGCGACGGCCTGGTCAACCAGGTCGAGGGCGCGACCGTGATGGGTCTCGGCGGCGCGCTCACCGAAGCGATCCGCTTCGCAGACGGCCGGATCACTGATCCGTGTCTCTCGCGGTATCCGGTGCCGCGGTTTACCGATGTGCCGCCGATCGAGGTGGTCCCGCTCGACCGTCCCGACATCTCGTCGGCCGGAGCCGGCGAGACGCCGATCGTCGCGGTGGCTCCGGCGATTGCCAACGCGATCTTCTCGGCGTCCGGTATCCGGATCCGGTCGATGCCCCTCGCGCCCGATGGAACCATCACGCGCTAACGCTGCGGGTGTATCGAGCGCCCAGGCAGAGGCAAACGCGATCGCTGGCTGGATTACGCGATCCGCCGGATCGTCTGCGCGAGATCGCTCACGTCGACGCGTCGCCCGTTCGAGCGAGAACCGAGTCCAGTGCCGTGCGGAACGACCGGGGGTCCAGGCGGCCGGCGACGATGTAACTGATCCGTTGATCGGGTCCGATGATGTACGTCATCGGCAGCCCGACGATTCCGAACGCATCGCCGAGCGAGCCGCTGGCATCCACGACGCTTGGGTACGGGAACCCGAACGACCGCTCCGCGGACAGCGCCGGTTCCGTCCTGTCCACGTAGTCGACCCCTACGAACCGGACGCCGCGGTCCCTGTACGACCGCGATAGCGAGTCCAGGCTGGACGCCTCGGTCCGGCAGGCGCGGCACCACGAGCGCCAGAAGTTCACGACAACCACCGAGCCGCGGAACGACGCGAGCGAGACCGTCCCGGTGCCGCGCAGGAGCGGACGCGAGAACGCGGGGGCCGGGCGGTCGACGGCGACGGGTCGACCGGGAACGATCCGACCCGTTTCGGCGCGACGTCCGGGGTCGATCGAGGCGATCGTCCATATGACGGCGAGAGCAGCGGCGCCGATCGCGACGGCAACGAGCGGGCGCGCTCTCGAACGCGGCGAGGCCGCCGGCGCGTCAGCCACGCGTTGCCTCCGTCACGCTGACGGGCCGCGTTCGAAGGTCCGCGCGGCGAGCCTCCGCGTCGTCGAACTTCATCCACGCGATGAGCGCCAGCGACAGCGCGATCACACCACCCAGCATCGAGCTCTCCCACATCAGGGCACCGGCCAGGCGCTGGTCGGCGAGCGCCCCCGCGACGGAGCCGGCGGACACGACGTAATGCGGGTACAGAACGCGATCCGCCGAGGAGATCACGAACCCGAGCAGCGACATGACCGGCATCGCCAGAAAGAGATAGAACAAGCGGCCCGGGTACGACAGCCTGCGAGCCCCCGGGTCCCTCGCCACGACCGGCCACCAGAAGAGACACGCGGTCACGAGGTACGCCACGTGTTCGACGGCGTGGAGCCGCTCGTCCGTGAGCGTCGCCTCGTAGAACGACGACATGTGCGACCACCACAGAACGAGCGCGAAGGACGCGAATCCGAACACCGGCGCGGCGACGCATCGCGCGACCCGCGTCCTCGCGAGCCGCACGAGCATGCCGCTCGTTCGTGCCGACGTCGCAGCGTGGGCCAGCGTCAGCGGGCGGCCGAGGAGAAGCAAAGGCGGCGCGACGAGGGTGAGGACAAGGTGCTGCACCATGTGGACGGCGAGCGACTCGTCCGCCAGCGCGTCGAGCGGCGAGCAGAGAGCGACGAGAACGAGGGCAAGGCCGCCGAGGAAACAGACGGCCTCGGGCGTCCAGCTTCGGGACGGCGTGCGTCGCCGGGCCGCGACGACGCCTCGGAGATAGGCGACCGCGGTCAGGCCGATCGGGAGGACGACGGCGGGCGGGAAAGTCCACCGGAAGACAACAGGCGGCAGAACGGCCACGATCCCGGATCCGACCATCGGATCAGACCTCCGAACCGCTCCGCGCGACCGCGGCGACCGAACCTGTCGGGGCGGCCGGCTCCTTCGATGCAGCCGGTTCGGCGCCGCGCAGCCGGGTCCTTTCGCCGGCGGCCGGTGGCTGCGCTGCCGGCGCCATCGGAATGGACAGCTCGAACGCGCTCCCCGCCCCGATCGAGCTCGTGACGCCGACCCGACCGCCATGCGACTCGACCACGCTCTTCACGAACGACAACCCGAGCCCGATCCCGCCCGTGCGCCGCTCGGCGTCGGCGTCCGCCCGCGCGAACCGTTCGAAGATGCGGTTGCGATCCGCCGGCGGGATGCCCGTCCCCGTGTCGGAGACGACGACGAGGGCCGAGCCGGCGGAGGCGCGCACCTCGAGCGTGATGCGATCATCGGGCTCGGTGTGCGTGACCGCGTTCTGCACGAGCTCGTCGAGCGCCATCTGGAGCTGATCCGCGTCCCCGATCACGGTGGCGCTGTCGAGCCGGCCGATACCCCACCGTCTCGGCGTCACCATCCACCGGCGCACGGTCTCGGCGACCATGACGTCGATGTGCACGTCCGACGACTCGTGCGGTGGCCCGTCCTCGGCGCCGACGATCTGCAGGAGCAGCTCGGCGAGGCGCCGAAGACGTTCCAGCTCGTCGACGATGACCCGGGCGTCCTCGCCGGCGGGATCGTCGGGGTCGTCGCGACGGGCGATCAACTCCGCGTGACCGAGGGCGATCGTGATCGGCGTACGCAGCTGATGGGACGCATCCTGGATGAAGCGCTTCTCGCGGTCGAGCAGCCGCCGGTTGTCGTCGGAGATCCGTTGAACGTCGGCCGTCGCGCTCAAGCGGCGTCGCGCGTGCCACACCATCGCGACGAACATGCAGGCCATGAGCGGGACCTCCGTGAGCTCGTCGGCCGGCTGCGCATGATCAGCGACCTCACTCCACAGGACGATCCCCGTGAGGACGATGACGCCCGCCAGCGTCCACGCCGTCCGGCCGGTTCGCCACACGCGAAAGCCGTAGACGATCGTCAGACTCAACCAGATGAAATGGAACGGGACGGTCTCCCATCGGGGGAACACGAGCATCGCGACGAGGTTGGCAAGGGCGAATAGCGCCCATGCGACATCGAGCAGACGGTCGCGGAACGGCCAGCGGTCAGCCCGTTGCATCGATGCGATATCCCTCGCCGCGGACCGTCCTCACGATGTCATCGCCGAGCTTCGCGCGCAGCCGCCGAACGTACACGTCGACGACGTTGGACCCCGGATCGTGGGACAGTCCCCACACCGACGAGAGCAGGCGCTCCTTCGAGACCGTTCGGCCGACGTTCTTGGCGAGCTCGCGCAAGAGGAGGAACTCGCGCCGCGAGAGTGGCACGGGCCCCGAGCCGGCGTCGACCTCCTGGCGCTCGACGTCGATCCTGGCGCCGGCGACGAAGGAGGCGTCGTCTGCCGAGCGCCCGCTCGACAGTGATTCGTAGCGGCGCCCGACGCGGACGCGAGCTCGGACGCGCGCGAGCAGTTCGTCCAGGGAGAACGGCTTCGTCAGATAGTCGTCGGCCCCGAGGTTGAAGCACATGACCTTGGAATCGATGTCGCCGCGGGCCGACAGCACGAGCACGGGCTGCTGCGGGCGTCGAGCGACCAGCTCCTGCAACGCTTCGACGCCGGTCAGCCCGGGCATGGCTAGGTCGAGGATCACCAGATCATAGGCGGACGCGGCTGCCATCCTGACCGCGGTGGCCGCATCGGAGACCGCGTCGGCCGCGAAGCCCTCGGCGCGCAGCGCACGGCCGACGAAATCCAGGATGCGGCTCTCGTCGTCCACGACGAGGATCCGTGCCCCGACCCGTTCCTGGACCTGCGTTGTGACCAACCCCCGACAGCCGATCCGCAGAAAACCGCAGCCTATACCCGGTCGGCGACCTTCTGTAGATGACACGGTCGTCATCCGGCCGGCCACCAGGCACGCCGCCGGATTACAGTCCGTTCATCTTCGCGACCGAGGGGTCGCGCGTCCCGCCGCCGGCGGTATATGCAAGCACGGAACGCCGTCTTGAAGGAGGCTCTGTTGCCTGGTTTGCCGCGCCGCCGGTTCGGATCTCGCTCCGTGGCCCTCGCCGCGGTCGCGACGCTCGTCGTCCTCGTGACGCCTGCCTGCTCGAGCAACAACAACGACTCGTCGTCGACGCCCTCGCCGGACGCGACGATCTTCGTCCAGAAGTTCCGATATCACGGGATGCCCAGCACGATGTCCTCGGGCGTCCACGAGTTCCTGTTCGAGAACAAGGAGTCCTTCACGATCACGCACGAGATGATCCCGATCGCCCTGCCGGCGGGCAAGACGGCGCAGGACGTCATCGACGGCGCGAAGGCCAACGGGCCGGACGACGAGGACAACTGGCTGCACATCGGCGGCGACTTCGGTCCGGCCGACACGGGCGCAAGCGTGGTGGAATGGCTGGACCTACCGCCGGGCAACTACGCCATCGCGTGCTGGCAGACCGGCCTGCCGAACAACCCGACGAAGGAGGGTCCGCCGCACGCGGCCAAGGGCATGGTGTTCGGCTTCAAGGTCACTTGATCGCCGCATGCCCGGGGAGACCGAACATCGACCGGCCATGAGCTCGACCCACCGGTTCGTTCGACTCGGTGTCGCCGCTCTCGTGCTCGTCTCGATGGCGGCATGTACCGAGCAACCTGCGACCGAGCAAGCGCAGCAGACCCACCGGCTCTTCTACATCATCCTCGCCCTCGCGATCTTCGTCTCCGTCGTCGTGGAGGGCGCGCTGCTGTGGGCCATCGTCCGGTACCGGCGGCGTCCGGGCGACGACGAGGAGCCGCCGCAGCGCGAGGGCACAACCAGGATGATCATCGCGTTCTTCCTGTTCGGGACGGTTATCGTCGCCGCGCTCTTCCCGTTCGGCGAGGTGGCCCTGGGCAATATCGAACAGAACCCAACGCCCATCGTGACCATCGATGTCACCGGATCCCAGTGGCAATGGTCCGCCGTCTACTCGAACGAGGGCGTCGTCGTCAGCGGGAAGACCTTCGTGCGGCCGCTCGTGATGGAGGTGCCCGTCGACGAGCCGGTCCGCATCAACCTCGTATCGAACGACGTGATGCACGAGTTCTTCGTGCCCGCCTTCTACTTCATGCGCAACGCGCTTCCCGGACATCCCAACGTGTTCACGTGGACGCCGACCAGGATCGGCACGTACCGGGGGCAGTGCGCCGAGTTCTGCGGCCTCGGCCATTACCAGATGCGGTTCATCGTGAAGGTCGTGAACCCGACCGACTACCAGGCGTGGGTCCAGAAGGAACGCAAATCGATCCTGAAGATCAACTGCCCGCCGGCGGCCGGGAACAATCTCGAGCTCACCGCCCACAACATCTCCTGGAACACCAACTGCCTGGCCATCACCGCCGGCCAGTCCGCGTCGATCACCGTCCACAACCTCGACGCGGGGATCGACCACAACTTCGCGATCTGGAACAGCCTCGATACCACGCACCAATACTTCGCGATCCCGAAGTTCTCGGGTGTTGCGACACACTCGGCGAACCTTCCGCAGGAGGTCTCCCAGCTGAAACCCGGGAAGTACTACTTCCAGTGCAACGTGCACGGTCCGTCAATGTCGGGTGTGTTCATCGTCGAGCCGGCGGGCTCGGGACAGGGAGGGGGCTGAGATGGCCGTCGTCAAGGCGCCGACGCTCGCGCGGCCCGAACCGTTCCGGAGCCGGATCCTCGACTGGCTGACGACGACCGACCACAAGAAGATCGGCATCCTGTACTTCTTCAACTCGCTGGGTTTCTTCGCGATCGGCGGCATCCTGGCGCTGCTGCTGCGGACGGAGCTGGCGCGCCCCGGGACGCAGTTCCTGTCCCCGCACGCCTACAACCAGGTCTTCACCGAGCACGGGACGCTGATGATCTTCCTGTTCGTTTTCCCGATGCTCGCCGGGTTCGGGAACTTCCTCGTGCCACTCCAGATCGGCGCGTTGGACATGGCGTTCCCGCGTATCAACGCGCTGTCGTTTTGGCTCCTGCCCGTGGGCGGGCTGACGATCCTGTCCGGTTTCCTGGTCAAGGGCGGCGCGGGCGCTTCCGGGTGGACGGGGTTCGCACCGCTCTCCGTGCAGGGCGGCAGCGGGATGGACCTGTGGGACCTCGGGCTGTTGATCGTCGGCACGTCCTCGCTCCTGGGCGCCATCAACTTCCTCGTCACGATCGTTCGGATGCGCGCCCCCGGCATGACGATGATGCGCATCCCGGTCTTCTGCTGGGCCGTCTTGGCGACCTCGCTCCTGGCCGTCCTCGCCATCCCGGTCTTCACGGCGGCGCTCCTGATGCTCCTGGCGGAGCGTCATCTCGGAACGGTGTTCTTCGACGCCTCCCACGGAGGAAGCCCGCTGATATGGCAGCACGCGTTCTGGTTCTTCGGTCACCCCGAGGTGTACATGCTGATCCTGATCGCGTGGGGCATCGTGTCCGAGGTCATCCCCGTTTTCTCCGGAAAGCCGTTGTACGGTTATCGCGGCGTGGTCCTGTCCTTCCTGATGGTGACGGCGCTCTCCTTCACGGTGTGGGCCCACCACATGTTCGCGACCGGCGCCGTCGAGCTGCCGTTCTTCAGCATCACGACCGAGTTGATCTCGCTCCCGACGGGCGTGCTGTTCTTCATGTGGCTGGGGACGATGTGGAAGGGGAAGCTCCGCTTCGAGCCCCCGATGCTGTTCGCGATCGGCTTCATCGCGATGTTCCTGATCGGCGGCATCGACGGGGTCTGGATGGCCTCGCCCGCCATGGACTTCGCGATCCACGACACGTACTGGGTCGTCGCGCACATCCACTACGTGCTCTTCGGCGGCACGGTCTTCGGCATCATGGCCGGGATGTACTACTGGTTCCCGAAGGTCACCGGTCGGTTCCTGTCGCGCCGGCTCGGTATCTGGCAGTTCTGGATCCAGCTGATCGGGTTCAACCTGACCTTCTTCCCGATGCACGTCCTCGGCCTGCGGGGCATGCCGCGGCGCATCGCCGACTACCTGCCGAACGAAGGGTGGACCGGGTTGAACACCCTGGCCACGATCGGCGCGTACGTGATCGCGGTCTCCATCGCTCTCTTCTTCATCAACGTGTTCGTGTCCCTGCGCAAGCCGCGGGACGCGCCCGACGACGCGTGGGGCGCCGGCAACTCGCTCGAATGGGCGACCACATCTCCTCCGCCGGCGCACAACTTCGACGTCATGCCCGAGGTGCGCTCGGGGCGCCCCGTCTACGACATGCGGATGCACGCCCGAGCACAGGGGGGTGGATCCACGCCGTGAGCGCGACCGAGCTGTTCACCGACGAGCGCGCCGTCCGCGGGACGAGCAGCCCCGTGATGGGGATGGTCCTGTTCGTCGCGGGCGAGGCCCTGTTCTTCGCGGCGTTGTTCGGCGCCTACTTCTCCGTGCGGACGTCGGCCTCGGTGTGGCCCCCGAAGTCGATCGGCGTCCCCGAGCTCGCGGTCCCCTCGGTCCTGACGGTGCTCCTGGTCACGAGCAGCGTCGTCCTGCAGATCGGCGTGGCCGCCGTGCGGAGCGGTCGGATCGATTCCTTCCGGAACCTCCTCGGGCTCACGATCCTGCTGGGGCTGTGCTTCCTGGCGCTCCAGGCCTACGACTACTCGCAGCTGACCTTCGGTATCCGTGACGGGATCTATCCCAGCCTCTTCTACGTGATGACGGGCCTGCACATGGCGCACGTCGCCGGGGGCGTCGTCTTGCTCTCGCTGGTCATGGGACAGACGACGACCGGCCAGATCTCGCTCCAACGGCACGAGCCGGTCGAGGCGGCCACGATCTACTGGCACTTCGTCGACATCGTATGGCTCGGCCTGTTCACGGCGTTCTACCTGAGCGTGCGGTAGGGAGACGGAGATGAGGGTCGCGATGCGGATCGTGCTCGCGCTGGCGATCTTCATCCTCGTCGCCGGCGTCGTCTACCTGGTCTCCTCGTCGGAGGCGCGCGGCAGCGTGATGCTGATCGTGTTGGCGATCTCGTTGACCTACCTCACCCTCGTGTTTCGAGGCGCGCTCCGTCGGGCCTCGGTCGCGGCGACGCCCGAGACGATGGAGGAGGAGGAGGTCGCCGAGGCGCACATCGGCCCGACGATCTGGCCGTTCGTCTTCTCTCTCGCCGCCGTGCTCCTCGTGTTCGGGCTCGTCGGCCTGCACTGGATCGTGATCCCCGGCGTGATCCTTCTGATCGGCGCCGCGGCGGGTTGGTTTCTCGACATCAAGCACCAATGGCACCCCGGTGAGCTCCACGCCGCGGGCGCCCGCGGATCCGAGCCCCCCTCACCCCTTCAGGGCGAGCAGCAGCGCGATGAGGCCGATCGCGAGTAGCACGGAGAGGAAGACTGTCGCATGCGACTGGGTAGCGCTCGGGGCGGGGAGGCCCGCGGGGTTACACCGGCGGCAGACGGTCATCCCGGGCGGAAGCGCGATCTTGCAGCGCATGCATCGATCCGAGCGCGGCATCCGTTGATCCTACGCCGTACGGAGCCGATGAGGCGATCGGGATGATTGCGAACGCGATCACCCTTTGGCTGGTCCCGGCGGTGCTGGCGGTGTTGGTCATCGCCGCGGCGTGGGTCGGTGTCCGTTGGTACTACTCGGAATATCTGGGCAGCCTCGGCGGCGCGCCGCTCCTGCAACGGCTGAACACCCGCCAGCTTCGCTCGATCGCCCGCTCGGCCGCGCGGCAGGAGTTCGGACCGGCCGGTCGCATCGTCTCGGAGGGCGAACGGGGCGACGGTTTCTACGTGCTCGAGACGGGATCTGCAACGGTGACCGTTCGTGGCGATCCTGTCGCGACACTTGGCCCCGGGAGCTACTTCGGCGAGATGGCCGTGATCGACGAAGGACCACGAACGGCGACGATCGTGGCCGACACACCCACGACGGTGTTGCACCTTCCGTCGTCCGCTCTGCGCACGCTCGTTCAGCGCGATCCCACGATCGGCGACGCGGTCGCGGCCGAGCTCGAGCAGCGGCTCCGGAACGCCGGTGGCGAGATCCCGGCCGCCTCTGGCGAGACCTCGGCCATCCAGCGCCTCGAGATGCTCTCCGGGGAGTTGCGCCGCGTCCGCCACGAGGACTGGGGCTCGCAGGCCGTCGCACGCCGCAGGTGGTGGCCTGTGGGCCGATGAGGCGCCTCGACGCGTGCTGAGATCGGGGATCTCGTGGGCTACCGTGAACGGCTCTTTGGCGTTCAGGCGGCCGTCGTCCGACCTCGGCCGCCCCGTTCGGTGGCGGCGAGGTCGACCGTGAAGCTGCCGCACGCGCATTCCGAGAACAGGCAGCCGCGCGGCTCGTCGTCGGCGTGGATGAACTCGGAATGCACGCACGTGGCGCACGGCCGGCGGAGGGGATCGGCCCCGGTGCGTTCGGCGCGCAGCGCGTGGGCGAACATGCGCCCACGGTACGGTGGCCGGGGGATGCCAGCATCGGGCGAAAGGCCATCGAGCCTCCGACCAAAGGCCGAACGGCGCGAACGCCGGCCTCAGCCCGAGAGCCGGCGCGACTCCGCGTACGGGAAGATGTCGACGATCTCGCCCTCGGCGATCCGTCGCTGGATCTCGCGCCACGACCGTGCCTCGTACAGGTCGCGGTGGCGGTCCTCGAACGCATCGAGGAGGTCGCGCGGCAACCCGACGAACCGCGGGAACTCCTCCGGGAAGACGTCGTAGGGCGCCGCCCCGAACCACGCCTCCTCGAACGAGTCGTCCTCGAGGGTCGACTGCGGAAGGTCGCGGAACGTGAAGTCGAGCAGCATGCCGAGCTCGTCGTAGTCGTAGCAGACGACCCGCCCGTGCCGCGTCAGCCCGAAGTTCTTCGGCAGGAGGTCGCCCGGGAAGACGTTGGTCGCGGCGAGGTCCTTGATCGACTGGCCGAAGTCGACGACGGCGGCGACGCGCGACGGCGGCATCGCCGATCTCACATATACATCGAGCGGCGTGACCCGGCGCTCGACGTACGCGTGGTGCACGACGACGGCGTCCTGCGTCACCGCGACGTGCCGTCCGCACGCGCGACCGAGCTCGTCGGCCAGCTGCTCGGTGAAGCGGTCCCGGTCGAACCGCAGGTGCTCGAACTCCTGCGCCTCGACCAGCCGACCGGCGCGGTCGTGCCGGAAGACCAGCCGGTACTTCTGCATGACGCTTGACCGGGTCACGGTCTTCGCCGCCGGGATCTCGTCGCGGATGATCTTGAAGACGACGTCGTAGCCGGGCATGCCGAACACCACCATGACGAGCCCCGGGGTTCCGGGCACGAAGTCGAACCGGCCGTCCGTCGTCGAGAGGTGTCGGAGCAGGTCGCGGTAGAGCTCGGTCTTGCCGTGCTTGTGGAACCCGATCGCGATGTAGATCTCGGCCAGGGGCTTCCGCGGCATCAGCCGCTTCAGGAACGAGACGAGCGCCGACGGCGGTCCGGCATCGACGTGGAAGTGCGACCGCGTGAAGCTGAACAGGATCGACAGGTCGTTCTCGCCGAGGAGCACCGCATCGACGCCGACGCCACGGTCGTCGTGCAGCAGGGCGAGCGCGAAGGGCACCTCGGCGTTCGCGCCCAGCGCCCGCCCGACGAGGTACGCGCCCTTGCGCCGGAAGAACGGTGTCGAGACGATCTCGAGCGCCGTGGGCGGTTCGCCGAGCGCCGTCTCCACGCGATCGGCCGCGCGGCCGGCATGGGTCGCCAGGTCGTCGAACGACGCGCCGGGCATGCCGGTCCGGACGATGTGTTCGGCCATCGCCGCCGCCGATCCCGCCGTCCGATCGACGCGCGTGATCCCGAGCGTGGCGACCGGCCCGCGCCGTCGATCGGCGTCGGTCTCGACGAACTCGATGTTCGCGTCGACACCGACCGTCGCGAAGATGCGACGGGTGACCGAGTTGAAGAAGGTCTCCGCGATCTCCCGGTCGTCTCGGTCGCCGATGAGGCCCGAGTAGACCGCCTTGATCCCCGTCCACGTGTCGCGATCGTCGATCCCGTCGCCGAGGCGGTCGCGGATCGTCGCTTCGACGGCGTCGATCACGGCGCCGTACAGGTCGAGGCGCTCGACGGCGTCGCCCACCATCGCGCGCCAGTCCCGCGTGTCGAACCGAGAGCGCGCGCGACGCGTGATCTCCTGGAACCTGCGCTGGTGCTCGGCGAACGCCTCAGCGACCGCCGGCGCCGTGTCGTTCGCGAGACGGCTCGCGGTGAGCGTCTTGCCCTGGTCGGCCATGCGGGCCGAGCGTACCCCGCTCGCCGCGCCCGCCGGCTATCGCGAGTCGGATCGTCCCCCGCCGTAGGGGCGGTCCAGCCGGCGGCCGGTCGCCCACGTCGCCTCGAGGTCCGCGCGTTGGCACGGGAAGCACGTCCGATCGGTGTTGGCGGCCGAGAGGTACGCGCCGCAGCGGCGGCACCGCCGGCGATCGGTCGATCGATGCGAGTTCTCCTCCATCGCCCGGCGACTATGGCCGGACGGGCGTCCGCGCGTTGGGCCCGATGGACCCCGGCCCGGCGGGACGTTTGGGACGGTAACGGGTCCGTGGTGAACGTCTCGTCCGTTACGCCCGCAGCGCGGCGCCGATCAGCGCCGATGCGAGGGCGGCGAGACCGCCGATTGCGATGAACTGCAGGCCGTCGCGCCACCACGGGCGCCGCGTCACGCCGGCCTTGTAGCCGCCGAGCCCGAACAGCGCGACGACGGAGAGCACCCCAGCCGCCACCGTCGCCGAGTGGATCGGCAAGACGATGAAGGGCGCGAGCGGGATCGCCGCCGCGACGAGGGCTGCCGCGAAGGTGACGATCGCGGCGGTGAGGGGGTCCCGGACGCGCGCCCGGTCGCCTGCGTCGCCGCTGCGCTCGAGGAGGTCGCGCTCGGCGCACGTCGAGGTGTAGAGCACCTCGCCCATCGAGATCGCTTCGGCGATGCCGGACGCGAGCCCGGCCATCGCGACGATGCGGACGCTCCCCGACCCGATCGCCACGCCGAGCACGGTCGCCAGCACGTTGATCAGGTTGTCCTGCGCACCGAGGATGACCTCACGCAGCGTGCTCGATCCGCGCGGTGCGGCAGCGGCCTCCGGTTGCTCATCGCGCACGACGTGGAGCGCGGTTTCCATGGGCGCAGGGTCACCGATGGCCGAACGCCGTGCCGGGGTCGGTAGACCCACGCCGACCCCTGCCGAACGGGCACGATCGTGAGAACGTGCGAGTGACGGCGTGGAGGCCGACACGCCGCCGGCGGAGCGTCCGGTCCTTCGACGACGTTTCGGCGGCAGACGGCGCTACGCGAGGACGCGGCGGCGGCAGACGACGCTACGCGAGGACGCGGCGGCGGAAGCCGCGGACCCCGATCCACGTGAGCAGGACGGCGAAGCCGGTCAGCGCCGCGTAGACGGCGACCGCCGGCATGTGCTCCACGCCCGATGTCAACGCCATGCGGAAGCCTTCGCTCATGTAGACGAGCGGGTTGATCAGGACGGCGACCTGAAGCCACGGGATCGCGTCCAGCCGCGTCCACGGGTAGTAGACGGCCCCAAGGAACGTGATCGGGATGACGATGATCGAGAACATCAACGGCACCTGCTGCGGGGCGATCCGCGTCCCGAGCACCAGCCCGAGCGCCGCGGCGGTCCACGCGGCAAGCGGCGCGATCGTGACGAGGAACAGCGGGTGGATGCTCAGGCGCACGTCGGTCGCGGGGATGACGGCGGCGAGCGGGAACACGACCAACGCGGCGATGAGCCCCTGCACCGCGCCGGCGACGATCTTCTCGATCGCCACGCCCCGGATCGGCATCGGCGCCATCACGCGATCCTCGATCTCGCGCGTGTAGCCGAACTCCTGCACCAGTGGCAGCGCGACGGACTGCACGCCTTGGAACACGACGGACGTGGCCATGACGCCGGCCATCAGCAGCGTCGAGAACGCCGCCTCGGCCTGCCTCGAACCGCCGATGCCCTCGCCGATCTTCGGGAAGACGTAGGTGAAGACGAACACGAGCAGCAGCGGCTGCATGATCGTGCGGATCAGGAAGGCGACGACGTTGCGGCGGAGGACGTGGAGGTCGCGGAGCAGCAGTCCGACGAACGCCGTTCGCGCCGCGCTGCGCGCGGGACGGAGCGCCATGAGGGCTCGCGTGGTCGTCGTTGCGGTCATTCGCGGAGGTCCTTTCCGGTCAGCCTGATGAAGACCGTCTCGAGGGTCGGCTCGGCGGACGAGAGCTCGGTGACGCGGAAGCCGGCCGCCTCGGCCGCGTCGACCACCTTCGGCACGACGCCGGTGATGCCCTTCACCTGCAGGCTGACGGCGCCGTCCGACACCGAGGCGTCGGTTGCGCCCGGCATCGAGCGAAGCGCGCCGGCGAGCGCCACCGCGTCGCCGTCGGTGACGACGCGAACGACGGTCTCCGCGTCGATCGAGGACTTGAGCCTCACCGGCGTGTCAAGCGCCAGGATGTGCCCGTGGTCCATGATCGCGACGCGGTCGCAGAGCCGATCGGCTTCCTCCATGTAGTGCGTCGTGAGCAGGACCGTCTGTCCGCCCTCGTGGAGCTCGTGGACGATGTCCCAGAGCGCGAGCCGGCTCTGCGGATCGAGCCCGGCGGTGGGCTCGTCCATGAACAGTATGTGCGGCCGGTGCATGATGGCGCGCGCGACCATCAGTCGCTGGGCCATCCCGCCCGAGAGCGCGTACACGCTCGCGCCCGCGCGATCGGTGAGCCGGAACCGCTCGAGCAGCTCGTCGGCGTTCGCGTGCGCCTCGGCGCTGCTCATGCCGAAGTAGCGGCCGTGATAGTAGAGGTTGTCCCAGACGGTTAGGCTCCGGTCGAGCGTGCTCGTCTGCGCGACGACGCCGATCGCCTGCTTCGCGAGCGCCGGCTCGGCCACGACGTCGACCCCGCCGACCCAGGCGCGGCCCGACGTGGGAACGATCCGCGTCGAGAGCATCCCGACGGTCGTCGTCTTGCCGGCGCCGTTCGGTCCCAGCAGGCCGAAGACCTCGCCGGTCGGGATCTCGAGGTTCAGCGCGTCGACGGCGAGGACGGTTCCCGGATAGCGCTTCGTCAGCGCCTCGGTGCGGATCGCCTCGCTCTGCACGCTCGAACCTCCGGTCTCGGCTGCGGAGGGCCGGAGATCGAGTCTAGGGACGAGCGCGCGTTCCGTCGCCGCCGACGACGAACGCGCAGAACTCGTTGCCCTCGGGGTCGGCCATGATCGTCCAGTCGTTGCCGCCCGGCCGCTCCGGCACGATCGAGGCGCCGAGGCCGATCAGGCGGTCGATCCCGGACACGTCGGCGACGTTCACGTCGAGGTGGATCCGCACCTTGCCCACCTTCGGCTCCGGCCCCGTGTTCGACCACGGTGTCGGGAGCGCCGGATCGGGTGGGTCCGGGGAGTCTCGCACGATCCCGTCCGCCGCCGATCAGCGACTGGGAGTCGCCCGGGCCGCGGTCCGCTCGGCAATGTGCGCACCCCAGGCCGTCGCGTGCGAGATCTCGCCCTCGATCAGCGCGTTCTCCTTCGAGACGAGGAAGGACTCAGGTCCGGGGAGCAACGTGTACCCCGGGGCCCGGAGACGGCGGGCGATCGTACGCGCCGCCGATCCCGTCAGGAACGCCGCCGCGTCGATCCGCGTGTCGAACGCGGCCCCCACTCGTCCGTCGCCGCCCGGAAGCCGGTCCATCCACTCGCGGAGCCCGGGCATGACCCTCGCCTCGGCGTAGGTGTTCTTCGCGTCATTGACGGCGGTCTCCCGCGTCGACTCCCGGCTCATCCCGTGCGCGTGCGTCGGGCCGCCCACGACGAGGAGATCGAAAGTCTCGGCGTGCCCGGCGTCGACCTTCGAGATCGGCCCGGACGCGACCTCGACCCCCTTGGCTCTGAGCGAGTCGGCGATCGCCTCGCCGATACGAGCGGTGTTGCCGTACAGCGATTCGTAGACCACGAGTGCCTTCATCGCTCGCCTCCCCGACGTCCAGACTCTCCCATTCTTCTCGTGGCCGGAATGCGGCCAAGGGTCCATCGACGGACGACCTCTGTGCCGACGGGTGGTGCCGAGAGGCGCCTATGTCGCCGCATCGAGACCGCCGAACAGCAGCCCCTCGATCTGCGACCGGGCGCGCTTGCGCGACCACCGGTGGCGTGCGCGGAGGTGCACGTAGCCCCAGCACGCGGTGTTGAACACGACGTCGGCGGCGTGGTCCGGCCGCCCCGAGAACCGCAGGGTCCCGTCGCGCTCGCCGAGGCGGAGAGCGCCGACGAACGGTCCGAGGAACCCCTGAGCGCCGCCCGGGAAGGTGCATCGCTCCGCCGCCCAATGGAAGACCAGGTCGGACACGCCGAGGAGGTCGAGGTGCCGGTCGACGACCTCGAAGAGCGCCGCCAGGCAGCCGGCGAGACGTTGCCGGCCGGAGCCCTCGGTGTTGAGGACCGGCCAGAACTCCTCCTGGTAGTCGTTCGTGAGCCGCTGGAGCAGACCGGTCACCAGCGTCTCCTTGGTGATGCCCTGACGCCAGAGAGTGACGCGCGAGCGGTCGGCGCACTCGGCCACCCGCTCGAGCGAGACGCCGTCGAAGCCGTGCTCGGAGAGCACCACGCGAGCGGCATCCAGCAGTTCCTCGTCCATCGCGTTCAGCATATCGGTTGCGCGAATGCAACATCTATGTTTCACTCGGCAAGAGTGGGAACACCGGGATCGGGCGAGGAGGTGGTACGTGACGGCGACGGAGAGGGGCTCGTGGTCGCGCGGCTACGCATGTCTGTGAGACGACCGTGAACAGGACACCGACAGCTCTGCGCCAGCGACGAGTGGGCGCACTACCTCCGCGAGGAGATCGTCCCCGTGGGCGCTGGGGGGAGCGCGAGCTCGGGGGGGACGGTGCTCGAGTTGGGGCGGGGCCGGGCGTGTGGACCGAGCTGCTCCACCTCCGCGTCCCCCGCCTCACGGTCGTCGAGAACGACCGTGAGGCGAGCCAGAGGGAAGGAGTGAACGCGATGCTGTTGCCGTATCAGGAGCCGCTCGTACCGAGGGAGCCGGGCGAGCGCGTCGTCCCGGAGCCGCCTCGGCGCGGCGAGCCGGGCGGCGAGCCGTGCGCGATCTGCGCTGGGACGACGACCGAGGCCGTCTGGTCCGACGAACGGTGGACGCTCCACGCGCCGGTCGGCGGCAGCCTGCCCGGAAGCGTCTGGCTTGCGAGCCGGCTGCACGCGGATTCGTTCTCGGATCTGCCCGACGAGGTGGCAGCGACGTTCGGGCCCGTGGTGGCCCGCCTCGAGCGCGCGATCCTGGCCCTGGGTGACGTGGGACGGGTGCATCTGTACCGGTGGGGCGACGGCGGCGCGCACTTCCATGTCTGGCTGCTGCCGCGACCCCTCGGGATGCTCGAGGCGTCGGGCCCGATGCTGCCGCTGTGGGAGGACGCGCTCCCGAACGTGCCCGACGAGGAGCTCGCCGACGCCGCGCGGCGGATCGCGGCGGCCATGTAGGGACCGCGGGGACGGTGGCAGTATGTCTGGATGGACGACGACGAGCTGTTGCGCCGGGCGGAAGGGGCCCTCACCGAGATCAAGATCGAGCGCGGCCTGTCGGAGCGACACGCCGCCGTGCTGGCGGCGCTGCGCATCCGCCTGAAGGGGAGCGCGGGCAAGTCGCTCGAGGAGATGCTCGAGGCGGCGGACGACACGGCCGGCGACGCGCCCTCGAAAGCGCTGGACGACAAGATCGCGGAGGCCGGCCGGAAGACGAAGCCCTCGCTCGACGATCTTCTCAGCCGGCCGAGGCCCAAGCCCGAGTGGCCGTCCTGAGGTCCGAGCGGATGGAACCGGTCGAACGCGTTCGCACAGCGCTGTCCCTCGAACGGCCCGACCGCCCGCCGTTCACCTGGTGGGGCCACACGTATCGCGAGGAGTGGTCGCCCGACGCGCTCGCCGAGGTGACGATCGAGCGCCAGCGGCTGTTCGGTTGGGACCTCGTCAAGCTGCAGCCTCGCGCGTCGTGCTTTGCGGAGGCGTTCGGCTCGGAATACCGTCGGTCCGGGGACGGAACCACGAGCCCGGCGCTCGTCCGTCCCGCCGTGACCGAGCCGGACGGATGGTCGCGGCTCCCGGCGGTCGATGCGAGCGTGCCGGCGCTCGGCGACCAGGTGGAGGCGCTGCGACGCGTCGCGGACATCGTCGGTCCCGGCGTGCCGGTGGTGCAGACGGTGTTCTCGCCGTTGATGGTGGCCGGGTATCTGATCGGCGAGGACCGGCCGCAGATGGCGGCGGAGCTCCGGCGGCGCCCCGAGGACGTCGTCCCGGCGCTCGAGCGCATCGCGGACGCGCTGGCCGATCTCGTCGTTCGATCGGTCGAGGCCGGTGCCGCGGGTCTCTTCTACGCGATCTCGGCGTTCGCCTCGACGGACCTGCTGACGGCCGGGGAGTACAACGAGCTCGTCCTGCCATCGGATCGACGGGTGCTCGACGCGATCCCGGACGGAGCGTGGCTGAACGTGCTGCACCTGTGCGGCGAGCGGCAGCGGTTCGACGTGGCGTCGGTGCTGGGGCTGCGAGCCGTCAGCTGGTCGATCCATGAGCCCGGCAACCCGTCGCTCGCCGACGGGCTCTCGCTGACGGGCCGGGCGGCGATGGGCGGCATCGATCTCGCCACGCTCGCGGGCGGCACGCCGGACGAGGTGCTGGAGCAGGGCCGGGCCGCGATCGAGAGCACCACCGGCGTCGGGCTGGTCGTCGCTCCCGGCTGCTCGGTGCCGCCGGACGCCCCCGAGGAGAACCTGCGAGCGATCGGCCGCAGCGTCGGCGCGTGAATCCGACCGCGGAGCGAGCGACGGCCTCCTCACCACTCGCCGAGCTCGGCCTTGGGGAGCTCGAAGGCGTCGTGCTCGTCGCCGACGGGGTCGCCCAGCTCAAGCGCCTCGAGCTGGAGCATCTCGTCGCGCAGATCCGCGACCTCGGCGTCGAAGTCCGCCTGGCGCCTGCGCTCGCGCAGCTGCAGGAGGAGGGCCGCGGCGACGAGCGACACGAGCACGGCGAGCGCGCCGAGGAGTCCGATGGTGGCGAACGTCATGCAAGACCTCCGGGCCGTCGGTTGGGTTCGACGGTGACGCCGCCGGGAACCGCGCTTCCGCGCCCACGCTCGCACGGGGGGTCGACCCTGTCTGTGCGGTGGCGCACAATGAGCGGACGGGAGGTCGAGAGGAGGCACCGTGAACATCGGCGAGCCCCGCCGCGTCATCGAGATCGAGCCGGTGTCCGTCCCGGTGCCCGAACAGGTCCCCGTCCCGCTGCCCGAGCCCGAGCCCGACACGCCGGCGCGCGAGCCGGCCGGCGAACCCGTCGAGAACGCGGCGTCGCGGACGGCGTGAGTGCCCAGCTCGAACCGCGTTCCGACCACGTCATCGAGCCGGTCGAGGGGTGGCGCTCGTGGGAGCTCGAACGCGACGACGAGGGTTTGCGGCTCGTCTCGCCGCTCGTCGAGGTCGGATGGCCGGCGGGGGAGGCGCTCGAGGCCGCGTGCCGCCGCCACGCCGCGCACGAGGCGCCGGACCCCGAGTGCTCGTGCGGCATCTACGCCGTCGTCACGCCGGACGCGCTCGGCACCGTGCGCGGCGGCGTTTCCGTCGTCGGGTCGATCGCCCTGTGGGGGCGCGTCGTCGAGCACGAGAAGGGGTACCGCGGCGAGCTCGCCTATCCGCAGCGGCTGCGTCTGGTCTGCACGGTGTGCCTCGAGCGCGACGGTACGTTCCGGCCGCCGGTCGGCGTGGCGGCGAGCGGCGACCGGCTCCGAGCCATGTGCGCGTTCCACGCGTGGTCGGTGACGTCTGTGGACGCCGGCGTGCAGGTCGCGCCGGCCGCCGTCGTCGAGGCGGAGCTGCTCTCGCGGTATCAGGTGGACGTGCTGCCGGCCGATTCGCTCCCGCACCGCGCGATGCACGAGACTCGCGCCCGCAGCCGGCGCCGTCGGTTGCGGTTCGACCCGCGAGGCGACCTGCGGGCGTTCGTCCGGGCGGCGATCGTCTGGGGCCTGCTCGTCTCCGTGCTGAGTGGCATCGGCAGAACGAGAGACGCGCTCCTCGCGCTCGGCCCGACACCGCCGACGAGCCCGTCGACCGCCGTCGCAGACACGGCGTTGCCCCCGCGTCCGGAGCGTCGGATGCCGTCCAAGCCGGCCGATATCGCCCTCCCGAACCTGCACCGCACGTGCGGCCGCGGGCCGCGACACGCGATCGCCCTCGTCGACTGCCGCACCCCCGGTGTGATGTGGATGTCGTTCGAGACGTTGCGTCGAGGGGTCGACGCGGAGTGCGCGAGGGGCGAGCTCGCCGAAGCGCTGCCGGACGGCCGCACGCGATGCTGGGTCCACGTCGCGCGCTCGTCCTGAACCGGCTCGGCTGCGCTCGAGCGTTCTACGACCCGAAGGGCGAACGCGTCTGCTCCTGAGGGGCCGGCAGGAACACATGGAACGACGCTCCGCCGCCGGCGCGGTCCTCGACCCAGGTGTGGCCGCCGTGCAGCTCGGCGAATCGGGCGACCAGCGCGAGCCCGATCCCGGCGCCCGGTGAGTGGCTCGACTCGGAGGGGCCTTGCCGGAAGGGCTCGAACACCGCGTCGCGAAGATCAGCCGGGATCCCCGGCCCGTCGTCCTCGACCACGATCAGCGCGCCGTCGTCGGTGGTGCGGGTCCGCACCCAGATCGTGGTCCCGGCCGGCGTGTGGCGGACGCCGTTCATGACGAGGTTCTCGACGATCCGCTCCGCCTTCGAGACGTCGACCGGGATCCGTACGGGGTCGAGGTCGAGGATCGGCGCCCGGCCCTCGCCGATCTGGAGCTCGGCGATCGTGGCTCGTACGATCTCGGCGACGTCCGCGACCACGAGCTTCGGCTCGATGATGCCGCGCGAGAGCCGGTCGAGGTCGAGCAGGTCGGCCACCAGCCGGTCGAGCTTGCGCGCGTTCGCCGCGATCCGTCCGGCCATGTCGTGGGCGTCCGGCGTCGTGAGGTCGAAGTCGTCCTGCTCGAGCGTGACGGCCAGACCGTAGATCGCGGCGAGCGGCGTGCGGAGGTCGTGCGAGACGGCCTGGAGAAACGTGTTCTTCATCTGGTCGAGCGCGCGCAGCCGCTCGGCCGCCTCCCGCTCTCGCTCGAGCGCGTTGCTCAGCTCGACCTCGGCATGTTTCAGCTCGGTGATGTCGATGTAGACGCCCTGCCAGAATCGCGGCGTCCCGTGCGTGTCCCGGACGAGCGATGCCTGTTCGCGCACCCACACGGTCCTCCCGTCGCGCGCGATCATCCGGTACTCGATGCTGAGCGGCGTGCCCTCCTCGAACGAGCGCTGCGCGCCGGCCTCGGCGGCGGCGACGTCGTCGGGATGCGTGACGCGGTTCCAGAGGTCCGGGTCGGTCAGCCATTCGCGCGGCACGTAGCCGAGCAGTCGCTCGAGCTGGGGGCTGATGTAGACGGGCGTGAGGTCCGTCGGGTCGTCGGCCGGCACCTCGTCGACCCAGGTGACCGCGGGGAGCTGCTCGACGAGCAGGCGATAGCGCTCCTCGGCCTGGAGGACGTCCGGACCGGCATCCCGCTGGGCGGTCACGTCCAGCACGATGCCGTGCCAGCGCCGGACGCCGTCGGCGTCCTCGACCACCGCCGCGTCGTCGAGGACGTGCACCAGGCGTCCGTCCGCCGCCAGCATCCGGTACTCCAGGTGGTACTCGGCGCCGGGTTCGGTCACTGACCGCCATGTCGCGAGGACCCGGCCGAGATCGTCCGGGTGGACGCTCGCCGCCCACCGGTCGGGGTCGTCGATGAGCACGATGACGGGCATCCCGAGCAACGTCTCCACCGCGTCCCCCACGAACTCCACGGCGCCGGCGCGCGGCGGATCCGTCGGCTCGATCCGCCGCACGTAGGCCGTCGCCGGCACGT
The DNA here is from genome assembly GCA_036257835.1 of Actinomycetota bacterium. GTDB lineage: Bacteria > Actinomycetota > UBA4738 > UBA4738 > HRBIN12 > DATAEU01. The sequence continues at coordinate 66,239 of DATAEU010000033.1, forward strand.
GCGCGAACCAGGCCTCGAGCGCCGAGGTCTGCGAGGGCACCGTCATCGTCCCTGGAGGTATCGACAC
>DATAEU010000038.1:0-6098 GCA_036257835.1 Actinomycetota bacterium
CGCACCGCCAGGCCCGGTCCCGGGAACGGCTGACGGCGGACGATCTCCTCGGGCAGCCCCAGCTCCTCGCCGACCGCGCGCACCTCGTCCTTGAACAGATCGCGCAGCGGCTCGACGAGGGCGAAGTCCATCTCCTCGGGCAGCCCGCCCACGTTGTGATGGCTCTTGATCTTGGCGGCCGTGCGTGAGCCGGACTCGATCACGTCCGGATACAACGTTCCCTGCACGAGGAACCTCGCGCCGATCGGAAGCGCAGCCTCCTCGAACACGCGGATGAACTCCTCGCCGATCCGCTTGCGCTTCTCCTCCGGATCGATCACGCCGGCCAAGCGCGCGAGGAACCGATCCGCGGCCTTGACATGCACGAGCGGCACCTTGAAGTGCCGCGCGAACGTGTCCTCGACCTGCTCGGCCTCGCCGGCGCGGAGCAGTCCGGTGTCGACGAACACGCACGTGAGCTGTGCGCCGATCGAGCGGTGCACCAGCAGCGCCGCGACCGACGAATCCACGCCGCCAGAGAGTGCGCAGATGACCTTGGCGTCGCCCACCTGCGCGCGGATCCGATCGACGCTCCGCTCGATCACGTTGACCGGCGTCCACTCGGGCAGGAGCCCGCAGGCCTCGTAGAGGAACCGCTTCATCACGTCGAGCCCGCGCGGCGTGTGCGCGACCTCCGGGTGGAACTGCACCCCAAACAGCCCTCGCTCGCGATCCTCCATCGCGGCGACCGGCGTCGACTCGGTGTGCCCGGTGACGCGGAACCCGGCCGGAGGGCGCGCGACCGCGTCCCCGTGGCTCATCCAGACGGTGTCCTCGCTCGGCAGGTCCTCGAGCAGGACGCCGGGCTCGTCGACTAGGAGCATAGTCCGGCCGTACTCACGGAGGCCGGTCGCCTCGACCTCCCCGCCGAGCGCCTGGCTCATCAGCTGGTGCCCGTAGCAGATGCCGAGCACGGGAACGCCGATGCCGAACACGCTCGGGTCGACCGTGAACGCGCCCGGCTCGTACACCGACGCGGGCCCGCCCGACAGGATGATCCCTGCCGGCCGGCGAGCCTTCAGCTGCTCGATCGGGACATCGTGCGGGACGATCTCCGAGTAGACGCGGCACTCGCGCACGCGTCGGGCGATCAGCTGCGCGTACTGAGCGCCGAGGTCGACGACCAGGACCGGGCGAGGGTCGTCCGTCGGCGTCCCGCGGCTCACGCCGCTAGTGGCCCATCCCGACGCGCTGCGCCGTCTGGTACGTCTTGCCCTCGGTCTTGATCGACGGGGCGACGACGAGCTCCGCCTTCTGGAACTCCTTGATCGTCGCGTACCCGGTCGTCGCCATCGAGGTCGCCAGCGCGCCGAACAGGTTGAACGTCCCGTCGTTCTCGTGCGCGGGGTCGACGAGGATCTCGGCGAGCGAGGCGACCCGTTGCGTCTTGACCCGTGCGCCCCGAGGCAGCGTCGGATGGAACGTCGCCATCCCCCAGTGGTAGCCGCGGCCCGGCGCCTCGTACGCCCGGGTGAGCGGAGAGCCGATCATCACGGCGTCGGCGCCGCACGCGATGGCCTTGGCGATGTCGCCGCCGGTCCGCATGCCACCGTCCGCGACGACGTGGCAGTACCGTCCCGTCTCGCGCAGGTGCTCCGAGCGCGCCGCAGCGGCGTCCGCGATCGCGGTCGCCTGCGGCACGCCGACACCGATCACGCCACGCGTGGTGCACGCGTTGCCCGGACCCACGCCGACCAGCACGCCGACCGCGCCCGTCCGCATCAGATGCAGCGCGGTCTGGTACGACGCGCACCCGCCGACGATCACGGGCAGGTCGTACGTCCGGATGAACTCCTTAAGGTTGAGCGGCTCGCTCCGCGTCGAGACGTGCTCGGCCGAGACGACCGTCCCCTGGATGACCAGCACGTCGAGCTCGGCATCGAGGATCAGCTTCTGGTACCGCGCCACGCGCTGCGGCGTGAGCGACGCCGCGGCAACGACACCGCCCTCCTTGATCTCGTGGATCCGCCTGACGACCAGCTCGTCCTTGATCGGCTCCTTGTAGATCTCCTGCATGCGGCGCGTGGCCTTCTCGTCGGGGAGCTCGGCGATCTCCTCGAAGATCGGGTCCGGATCCTCGTACCGCGTCTGGAGACCCTCGAGATTGAGAACGGCGAGGCCACCGAGCCGGCCCACCTCGATCGCCGTCGCCGGCGAGACCGCCGCATCCATCGCCGACGCCATCATTGGAAGCCGGAACGTGAACGCGTCGACCTCCCACGTGATGTCGACGTCGTCAGGGTCGCGCGTCCGGCGCGACGGAACGATGGCGACCTCATCGAACCCGTACGCTCGCCGGGCCGTCTTGCCGATCCCGATCTCGATCTCTGGCATCCGCTTCCCCCCGAACGCCGAACCGATACGCCAACGCCCACCCGTCTCCGGGTGGGCGTGAGTCCTTACATGGAGGAAAGGTACCAGGCACCCCTGCCGGAGACGATGAAGCCGACAGGCACGGGACCGGCGTGGGCACGGCTCCGTGAGAGCTGGACGAACGGCCTGTTGAAGTCCCGCGACGCGACCGGAAGAATGGCCGACGTCCCACGACCCCCGGAGGGGAGCATGGATCAAGGCCCCGAGCTCAAACGATCTTTGTTCGGTTACCGCAAGCAGGACGTCGAATCGATCCTCGAGGCGCGCGAGCGGATGTTCGAGCGCGCCACCGACGAGTCGAATAAGCGCAAGGACGAGATCGAGCGCCTCCGCGTCGATCTCGACAGGGCGCGCGCGGAGACCGGAACCGCGCGCGACGAGGCCGAAACGGTTCGGACGGAGCTGACGATGCAGCTCGAGGACCTGCGGAGGGAGCTCGACGGCGTTCGGGCCGACACGACGGTCCTCGGGGATCGGCATCGGGAGGCCGAGACGCGCGCGACCGGCCTGGCGTCCGAGCTTCGCGAGGCGCGGGGCGAGGTCTCGGGCCTGAACGAACGACTGCGCGTGGCCGACGCGACCGAGGCCGAGCTGCGCCACCGTCTCGAGGAGGCCACGACGGCGCCTCCCGACACGCGCGAGCTCGGCGCCGTGCTCGAGGCGACCCAGGAGGCCGTCGGCCGGATCATGGCCGGCGCACGCCGGACCGCCGAGGAGGACCTCGCGCGCGTCGAGCGGACGCGCGACGAGATCCAGTCCGAGGTCGAGCGCGTCCGGACGTGGCGCGAGCGGATCGAACCCGTCACGCAGGACATCGCCGGCACCATCGCGGTTGCACGGGCGCAGATGTCGCAGACGGCCGAGCGCGTCGGCGAAGCCCTCCGCCCGATGTCGGAGACCCTCACCTCCCTGTCGCGGCGGCTCGACGATCTCGCCCGGGTCGCCGACCCGTCGGCGGCGGGCGGCGAGCGGCCGGACCGCGTCGACCTCGTCTCGCACGAGCGGCAGGCCGGCGAGGAGGCCGAGCTGATGGCCGACGACGTCGGCACGCAGCAGGAGGCGGCGGCGGCCGACGACGTCGGTACGCAGCAGGAGGCGGCGGCCGGCACGCCGGCGCACGCCGACCCCTGGCCCGACCCCTGGCGCTGATCCCGCCGAGCCGGCCTCCGCTGTCCTGCCGGCCGCGCGCTGACCCGCCGACGCTGCGCCACGCCAAGGCCAAGCGGCGCAACGACCTTCGCCATTTGCGTCAAGTGTGCCTGGCGCCGTCCCGATGCAGGTGTCTGGGGCGCGGGCGACGCATGAGGAGATCACGGACCGTCGGGAGGAGCGCTCGGCCGGCGTGGGTCACGCGGGCCGAAGCCGCCTTCCTCGCCGGCGTCCCCGCCGAGGACGTCGACGGATTGATCGAGACGGGTCGCGTGCCCGCGCGAGTCGTCGGCGGCGTCGTCCTGGTCGACCCCTCGCGGCTCGACCTCCAGGTCCCCGCCACTTCCCCGGCCGAGGCTCGATCCGCCCGCGGTGCCCGTGCGCGGTCGGATCGAGCGCTCCGGCGTCCGAAGGCAACGAAGGCGCCCCGACGCCGGAAGGCGCCGCGACCACCGAAGGCGCGCAAGTCCCGCACCTCAGGGACGCGCACCCTCGACCGACCCGCCATCGTCGTCGTCGGCGCCGCGGGCCTCACGGCAGCGGCGCTACTGGTGCTGCAGCTCACGCTGTTCGGTGGAACGCACCGCCCCACGCCGCTCGCGCTCGCCTCGTCGTCTCCCTCGCCGGTCGCGACGGCGACGCTGTCGATTCCCGTTGGCCGCGATCCGTTCGCGGATCCGTTCGGGACGACCGGGAAGGGTGACAGGAGCGGCGGCGTGTTGGTGAAGCCACCCGGCGTGGTTCGCGACGGCGACGCCGTCACCGCCGCCACCACCGTCGTGAACGAGGACGACTCGCGATGGCTCCCGCCCAGCGAGCTGACGTTCGTCGCTCGTGATGGAAACGGCCGCATCATCGCGCGGACGTCGACGACGGTGTCGCTCGGTCCGGGCAAAGCCGAAACGGTCGTCGCACCCGATCTCGGCGTGGACCCCTCCGCGATCGCCGCCATCGAGGCGCACATCCATCCCGCGCCGCTGCGCTCCGGCTCGTATCACGCGCCGGACGTCGGCGTGATCCGCGCGGCGACGACCGACGGCGGGAAGGCGATCGCCGGTCTGCTCTCGGTCGGCCGCGGCGCGCCACCGAGGACGACGCTGGCGTGCGCGATGTTCGACGGGCTCGACGAGCTCGCAGGTGTGGCGACCACGAAGGTCGCCCTCGGCGCCGCTCGCGACGGCCGGCTCCGGTTCTGGCTGACCGCGCAGCCGACGAAGCCCGGGCCCTACAGGGTGTCGTGCTCGGTCTCGGCGCGAGCGCTCGGCTGAGCGGTCAGCGACCCTCGGCGACGTGACCGGCGTCGGTGACACGCAGGTCGGTCAGCCCCGAGTGCACCTTCGGCCCCTCGACCAACGGCGTCGGGTCGTCGATGTACCCCAGCTCGACGAGCTTCTCGAGCACGTTCGCGAGTGACTCCTCGGGCGTCTCGACCATCGTGTCGAGGACCAGCTCCGGGCGCTCTGGCGCCTCGTAGGGGTCGTCGACGCCGGTGAAGCCGCTGATCTCGCCCGCCATCGCCTTCTTGTAGAGGCCCTTAGGGTCGCGGTTCTCGGCGAGCTCCGCGAGCGTCGCGTGCACGTACACCTCGACGAACTCACCGATGTGCTTTCGCACCGCGTCGCGCGTCTCCTTGTACGGCGAGATCGGACAGCAGATCGTCGCGACGCCGTTGCGCGTGAGCAGCTGGGCGACGAACCCGATCCGCAGGATGTTCGTGTCGCGGTCCTCCTTCGAGAACCCGAGCCCCTTGCTCAGGTTCTGCCGCACCATGTCACCGTCGAGGATCTCCGCCCTCATGCGGCGCGCCTTCAGCTCGTGGTACAGCATCTCGGCGACCGTCGACTTGCCCGAGCCCGACAGGCCGGTGAACCAGACTGTGAACCCCTTCTGCTCAGGCGATGTCACAGGAAGCTCCTTCCGACGGCGCCCTGCGGCACCTCGACACCGAACAGCTTCATGATCGTCGGCCCGACGTCGATGAGCCGCAAACCTTCGACCGTGCCCATCGGCTGGTCCGGCGCGTTGGCAAGCGCGAAGATCCCCGTCTTGTCGTGGTTCGCGCCGTCGGGACCGGTGTCGTTCTCGTACGTGTACACGCTGGAGTTCCCGATCGAACCGACCGAACGCCACTCCAGATCGCCGAAGTACACGATGAGGTCGGGCGCGATACCGCGGACGTCCGGATAGACGTCCTGCGGTCGGAACACCTTCGTCCCGAGCGGCTCCCCATCGGGCCCCTTCATCGCCTCCAGATGCGCGATCAGCTCCGACCGAATGTCCTCGTACCGCGAAGGCTCGACGACGCCGTTCGGCTCCCGGTCCTTGACGTTCAGGAACAACCGTCCGTAGTAGCCGCCGTCGCCCCACGCGACGGTACGCGACCAGTCGATCGGCGCCTTCCCGATCGGCACGACCTCGTCGAGCGGTTCGGACAGCGCCAGGTAGCCGTTCTCGACCAGCCAGTCGTTGAAACAGATACCGCCGGCCATCGCGCGGGCACCGTGATCGGACATCACGATCGTGATCGCGTCGTCGGG
>DATAEU010000041.1:0-2346 GCA_036257835.1 Actinomycetota bacterium
GTCGACGTTGACACCGTTCGCGCGGAACAGCGCGGCTTCGGCGCGCGCGAGCCCGTACTGTTCGCGTGTGCCCTCCCGGTCGCCGGTCGTCGCGAGGAGGTCTCCGAGCGCGACCACGTATCCGGGGAGCGGGGAGCGAGCGACGACGTCGCGATATCCGGCGATCGCACGCGTCGCGTCTCCGCGGGCCCATGCGACCTTCGCGAGCCCCGCGAGCGGTGGCACCCACGACGGATCGAGCTGGGAGGCTTCGCGGTACCGAGCGGCCGCCTCCGCGACGTCGCCCGCGTTCCATGCGAGCTCGCCGAGTTGGTAAGCGGCCCAGGATGTGTCCTGCGGTGTCCCGGCGACGTCGCGCGCCGCCTGCATCGCGGTGATCGCGCCGGGAACGTCTCCGCGCAGCTCGCGGAGGTAGGAGACACGGGCGTACGACGACAGGCCGGGCGACGTGTCCACCATCGTCTGGAACGCGGCCGCCGCGGCGTCGTACCGGCCGAGCTCGACGAGCGCGTCGCCGATCACCCCGTAGACCGCCCCGTCGTAGGGATCCAGGCGCTTGGCCCGCTCGCCGTCGCGGAGCGCCTCCGCGAAGTCATGACGCGCCGCGGCGAGCGCGGCGAGGCCGACGTAGGCGCCCGGGTTGTCGTGCGGATGCGTCTCGAGAGAGGCGTTGAGGATCGCTTCGGCTCTCGGGTAGTAACTCGGGTCGGCAGTGATCCGGGCCTCCTGCACGTAGGCGAGGCCCAGGCCGTTGGCGGCGTTCCAGTCGCCGGGCGCGTCCCGGAGTCGCTGCTGCAGCTGCGTGATCGCCCGTTCCGCCGACCCCGGCGCGACGGCGAGCGCGGCCGGATCCGCGGCGGTCGCGCGGGCGGCGGTTCCCGAAGTCACCTCCGCCGGGTTGCGGAGGACGCCGATCCCGCCGGCGATGAACAGCGCGCCCGCGAGCGTCAGCGCTCCGACCGTTCGTCCCACTCGGCTCATCGACGTTCGCTTCCTTCCCTCTCGGACTGGGAGGGGGGGCGCGGCGGGCGCATCGTGCCCGCCGGCGCCCCCCACCCCGACTCAGTGCGGATCGGCGTCCGACCCGCTGTGCGGGTAGGCGACGAACGGGAACCCGCTCAGGAACGAGGCCTCGTTCGCGTCGACCCCGTCGCCGAGCGTCTCCGCCGCGGCGTCGTGATCCGGGAGCAGGACCCCCATCGCGACGCGGAGCGCGATGTCGATCGTGTCGTCCGACAGCCGGCGACCGTTCGGGAAGCCCTGGACATCGCCACCGAGCACGCCGAGCCTGCTGCACGCCGGCGCACTGCCGGTGCCACAGATCGGGGTGTCGATGTTGAGCCGGAGCATCTCGGAGGCCTGTACGCCGGTGGGCCGGTTCAACCCGTCGAGCCCCTTGAGGAACACGGTGACCAGATCGGACCTCTGAACCCCGTCCTTGTTCGGGTTGGAGTCCAGGACCGTCGGGAACGCGCCCGGGTAGACCGCGTTCAACAGGTGCGGCAGCTCCGGATCGTTCACCGCCGGCAGGAACTGCGCGTCGTCCTTCGGCTTCGAGGCGTTGAAGTAGTCCTTGAAGCCCACGGGAACGACGACCTCGTTCACGAGCGGCATCCCGAGGCGGGAGACCTGCACGTCGCCTCCCGAGAACGTTTGGGTGCCGTCGGTGTGCTGGACGCGCATGCTCGGACGCGACGCGGTGTTCCAGATGCCGATCACCGAGTCGTTCGGGCCGCGCAGCTGGCTCCGCGGAACCGACAGCGCCATGGTGTTGACGTTGAAGCCCGTCAACGTGTCGTCGCCGGTTTCGCTGAGGTCGCCCCCGTACAGGAGGTCGAAGACGCGGAGGTCGAGGAAGAACGCGTCGTCGGACTGCCCGACCCACGACCGCGTCCCGTTCGCCGTCGTCTTGACCGCGGCATCGAACAGATCGCTGTTGTAGTTCGGCATCGAACCCTCGCCGACGTTGCTCGGCGCGACCTTCGCGTTGTCGAGCAGCCGGGTGACGTGCCCGTTCCGGATCCGGAGCAGATCGTAGGTCTGATAGATGTTGAGGTTCGTATCGTTGAGGCTCGTGACCGGGCCCGTCGCGTACAGGAAGGTTGCGGCCGACCGGTAGTGCGTCGTGAACCTCCACCGATAGATGACGTCGGGACGCGCGTCCCCGTCGTTGTCGATATTGATGTCGTAGTTCGTGTGCTCGCCCCACAGGTAGAAGTTGGGGCCGCCCGCCGGCTCCTCGAACGGGATCCAGGAGCTGACGAAGGTGATGGAGCTCGGCTGATCCGGCGACCGGAACGCGTACAGATCCGTGTTGTCGATCTGCGGGTCGGCCGCGGTGAGCGG
>DATAEU010000043.1:0-12587 GCA_036257835.1 Actinomycetota bacterium
CCTCTCGGAGCTGCGCGCGCGCACCCTGCTCGACCTCGCGGACGTCCTGCTCGCGTCGGGCCTGGCGAACGAAGCCGCTCCCGCCGCCCGCGCGGCGCTCCGCGCGCTCGAGCGCAAGGGCTCCGTCGCCGAGGCCGCCCGCGCCCGCGCGATCCTCGACCGCGCCGCCGGCCGAACGCCGGCAACAACCGTGAACGAGGAAACAGAAACGGTCAAGACGGACCCGCACGAGGAGGCATCGGTAGAGGAGTCGCCTTCGACCACCGCCCCGGAGCGGCTCGAAGACCAATTTCTCGCTCCGGTCGTGGCGCCGCTCGACGCACGCACGGCGCCGGACGAGTCGACCGCCGAGGAGTCCGCGGAGAGCTCGAAGCGCCACTGGTTCTGGTAATCGGATCCTTCCTTTCGAGCCCTTCGAGACCAACCCCCTCGGTGCGCGCCTAAGGCTCCAACCTGTGATGCGCTGGCAGACGCAGCGCCCTAAGCACGTACACGCCAGCCATCCAAGTCGCGCCCTTCGTGAGCAGCGAGAGCGCTTCCGTTCACAGGATCCTTACAAGGAACAACACCGCGATAACTCCGGCAAGAAAGCCAGCCGCCCGCAACGAGTCTCGTCAGGAAATCGCTTCGGGGCGTGCGCGAACTGCCAAAGGCGAGGGTCGAGAAGTTGGCAAGTGACGCCTCTTGCTTCTCACGTCCTCTCAGACTCCCGGACCGGTGACGCGCCGGTCGCCCTTCGTCGTCAGCATGTACACCTGCCAGCAGTAGAGGGCGTAGAAGAGGCGCGGGTCGCGACGGATCGCAGCCGCGTAGGTCACCACCGCATCCACGTAGCTCTCGACCGGGTTGTAGTGGTAGAGCGCGCCGCGGATGTCCCCCGAAGCGCCGTTCGCGTAGAGGTAGTTCGCTGCGCCGAGGATCGCGTCGTGCGGGTCATGGATGTCGCCGCCGAGGCCGTACGACGCCCACGTCGATGGCAGGAACTGCATCGGCCCTTGCGCGCCGGCGGAGCTGTTCGACACCACACGCCCGAACTTCGTCTCGACGTAGTTCACCGCGGCGAGGATCTGCCACGGCACACCGAAGCGCTGCTCCGCCTCACGGTAATACCGCAGCAACGCGGTCGGAGGAGGAGGCGGCCGCGTCACCATCCGGTACGAGGGTGGCACCGGGTTCGCGTGCGCGAACACGGCGGCGCTCGCCTGCACGATCGCCCTCGCCTCGGCGCGGATCGAACCGGGAAGGAGTGCGAACACTCGGCTCGCGACCGCCGGGCGCCCGGCGAGGTCGCGGTAGATCCGCTGCTGGAACAGCGCCTGCAGGACGAGGGTGCCGGGCGGCGGCCACGTTGACGTGTCGCCGCTCCGGAGCCACGCGTCGATCGAACGGCGGACGGCGCCCGTCGCCTGCTCCAGCGCGTCCGCGACCGCGGCCGCCCGCTCCGGGAGCGGCGCGTTCGGCCGGGGCGCGAACACGGCCGCGCCCGCCGGCGTGTTCGACCTCGCGGCCGGTGGCATCGTCGCCGTTTCCTCGGCTGCGGCGCTCGACGACGCGGCCACGACGCCGGCCGGAGTGGAGCCGCCGCACGCGGCGAGCGTCACCGCGACGGCGAGGAGAGCGGCGGATCGGCGCATCCGACGATGCTGCCATCCGCGCGCGAGGACGGCACGCCCGCCTCACGGGTACCCTGAGCGCATGTCGCAGAGGCGATGGATGGGCGAGGGCTCCGGCATCGCCGGCGGGATCGCCGGGCTCGTGCTGTTCGGGTTCGTGCTGCTTCCCGCGCTCGTCGCGGTCCTGCTCTTCCTGTTCTTCACCGTGATGGGGATGATCAAGGGCACGGACTTCCGCGCGGCCACGCTCAACCTCCCGATCCTGTTCACGGGTGTCGCGGTGACGGTCGCGACGATCGTCGTCCTGCTGCTGGTGGCCGCGGGGCTGCTCGGCCGCGGGCTCACGCCCAGGCGACGCGGGAAGCACACCGCCTAATCGGCCGAGAGCGCCTGCACGATCTCGTCCTCGAGGTACGTGAGGTATCCATACAGCGCGTACGCGTGCGCTCGCGGATCGTCCGGCGCGAAGTCGTCCTGAGTCGTCTCCTCGGTCACGGCGAGCCGGGTGCCGAGCACCAGCCGCAGATCGTTCAGGACGCCGAGCCATCCGACCAGCTCGTCCTCCTTCAGTTCCCCGGCATCGAGCGTCCTCTCCATCGCCTCGATCGACGCCTCGCGCTGGAGCAGCAGGTCCTCGCGGACCATCCGGTCGAACTCGGCCGCGTGCGCCGGATCGTCGAGATCCGCCCTCGGGAACAGCCGGCGGAGCGCCTCGTCCGTCTCCGGGTCGGCATCGGTGAGCAGCTGCCGGAGCTGATCGGGCAACCCGCGCAGGACGTCCCGCTGGTCCTCCGGGATGTCGACGTCGAACCGTCCGTCCGCCCGTCTGACGATCGACGGCTCGCGCACGCTCATCGGTCCTTCTGCATCGTCGCCCAAAGCCCGTGCGCGTGCAGGCGCGAGACGTCGAACTCGCACTTCTCCTTCGACCCGTGCGACACGGCCGCGCGCCCCTTCTCGTGCACGTCGAGCATCAGCCTGGTCGCCTTCTCGCGGCTGTAGCCGAACAGCTTCTGGAAGACGTAGGCGACGTACGACATGAGGTTGATCGGGTCGTTCCAGACGATGACGACCCAGGGGACGTCGGGTTCGAGATCCTGGTCGCCGGCCGGCCGGTCGACCTCGACGGGGGCGACGGCGTTCCTGCCCACCGTCCGAGGATACGCGCCGCCCGCTCGGCGGCGCCTTCACCACCTCCGTTCGGCGGCATGGGCCGCGATCCGCCCTGCGACGGCGCGCGCGCTCTCGAGGATCGCGGTGGGGACCGGCGGCTGATCGGGCGGGGGTGGCGGCTGCGGGATCGGTGTCGGCGGCGCCGGTGGTTGCGGCGGCACGGGCGTCGGCGGCTGCGGCGGCTCGGGCGTGGGCTCGGGCTGCGGGATCGGGTCGCCCGCCGACGGCCGCGGCACGTCATGCGCGGTCACGTCGTCGTCCGGTGGGTGGTCGTCCGGTGAGTGGTCCGCTCGTCCATGGGGTTCGGCTACCCGACACACGGTGCGGGCAAACGGGACGCAACGTTCTTGCTGCGGCCGCTCGCGACGTTCACCCGTTCGCGCGCACGGGTATATGCCGTCGGCCTTCGGCGAAAGGACCGTCATGCCCTCACACGTGGACCTCGACCGGGCGCGAGAGCGACTGCTCGAGGAGCGCGAACGGCTGCAACGAATCGCGGACGCCCTGTCGGGCGAGCCGGGCGAGGAGGGCGGCTCCGAGCGCGACGATCTCTCGGAGCTCTCGCTCGCCGATCAGCACCCGGCCGACCTCGGGACGGAGATGTTCGAGCGCGAGAAGGACGTGTCGATCCTCGAGCGGATCGAGGCGGAGCGCGCCGACGTCGAGCGTGCGCTCAAGCGCGTCGAGGAGGGAGCGTACGGGCGCTGCGAGGCATGCGGCCGCCACATCACCAAGGCGCGGCTCGAGATCAGACCGGCGGCAAGGTTCTGCGTCGACGACCAGGCCGCGGCCGAGCGCGCGGCGCACGCGAGCTGATCCCGGAGGGAGCGAGTTCCGCCGGGACTCCACATACCTCTTCTGATATCGGCGGTTCTTCGGACAATCTCGCTCACACGCCTGATACCGCCGGCGGTATCGCCGCCCCGATGCGGGACCTCCGGACGCCAACCCATATCGACTTCCGATATCACCGGAGCTTCGTTCAGCTGAACAGGACCGACTCGCGGCGCAGACCTCTCGGCTACTCGATCGCTTCGCCCGTCGGCGGGGTCGTGTCGGCCGCTCGCTCGCTCGCGCGGATGGCCGCCCGCTTGTTCCTCGCCGGCTCCTCCGCAGGGGTGTGCAGGAGGTTCTCGACGCCGAGCACGCCGGGGACGGCGCCCACCCGCTCGACGACCTCGGCGATCAGCGCCGGATCCTTCAGCTCGCCGCGAAGCGTCGCGATGCCGTTGGCGGCCTCGACGTTGATCTCGCCCGCCGGGATGTGTGCGTCGCCCAGGGCCTCGCTCCGAATCCGGTCGACGAGCGTCGCGTCGTCCACGGGACGCGGCAGCAGCCTCGAGCGGGCCTCGAGGATCGAGCCGACGGCCGTGCCCGCCAGGTACCGGCCCTGCCGCTCGAGCCCGTCGGACGAGCGGCGGGCCGTCGCCATCGCCTGGTCCCGGAGCCGGCTACGTCGACCGCGCCCCTGCTCGGGGTCGAACAGGTACGCGAGCACCGCGCCGACGGCGGCGCCAAACAGCATGCTCCTCAGTCGCATCGGTGCCTCCCGTCAGTCGTCGTCGAACGCGCCCTTCACGGCCTCCTTGACGTCCTCGGCGGCGTCCTTCACGTGGCCCCTCGCCTGCTTGCCCTTCCCGCGCATCCGGTCCTTCTCGCCCTCGCGCTCCATCGAGTCGTTGTCGGTGGCGTCGCCGACGGCCTCCTTCACCCTGCCCTTCGTCTCGTCCAACTTGCCCTCGGTGCGGTCATGCGCTCCCTGGCTCATCGCATCCTCCTCCCCCTCCGGGGCCTCTCGTCGGTCGCGGCCGGGCAGCCGTGCCTGGTTCCGTTGGAATCATTCCCCCGCACGGCACGCATCGAACATCGGCCGGACCGAGCGTGCTTCCGCGAGCCTGACGCCCGGCGCTATCCTCGCTCGGTCCGATGGCGATGGCTGGTGAGGGCGAACGCGCGAGCAGCGACGGCGACGCAGTCGCGTCGTCGCGACGCCCTCTTCCCTACGGCGAGCTGTTCGATCGGATGCCCGACGCCGCGCTGGTCGCGGATCACAACGCGCGGTTCGTTGCCGCCAACCGTGCCGCGGAGGTGCTCCTCGGCTACGACGAGCGCGAGCTGTGCCTCCTCACCGTCGCCGACATCGTGAAGGACGACGCGGGCACCTCGGCCTCGACATTCACTCGGGTCGCCGAGGACGGGGCGTGGCTGGCGCAGATCGAGCTCCGCCGCAAGGATGGCACCACGATCGGCGCCGAGGCTCGCGCGTTTGCCCTCGCCGATGGGTTTGTCGTCTCGGTGCTTCGTGAGGTCGGGCCGCGGATCGGCGGTCTGCTCGGGTCGACCGCCGCGGAGCTCGCGGCCATCGTCGAGGGCTCCAACGACGCGATCTTCTCCAAGACGCTCGACGGCGTCATCCTGTCGTGGAACGACGCGGCCCAACGGATGTACGGGTACACGGCCGACGAGATCGTCGGCAAGCACGTCTCGATCCTCGCTCCTGACCAGGAACGCAAGGAGGAGATCGACCGGGTCATCATGGACCGGCTGCGGCGCGGCGAGGATATCCGCGACTTCCGCACGAGACGCGTGACACGCGAGGGTCGGCTCCTCGATGTCTGGCTCTCGATCTCGCCCGTCCGTGACCCGACGGGCAGGATCGTCGGCGCGGCGACCATCGCTCGCGACATCACGCGGCAGGTCGAGCTCGAGCGCGAGCTCGAACGCGCCCGCGACCAGCTCGAGATCATCACGCAGGCGAGCGCCGACGGCATCACGATCCAGGACGAGAGCGGACGGGTCGTGTACGCGAACGACGCCGCCGCGCACATCTCCGGATACCCCGACGCCGCGTCCTTCCTGGTAGCGCCGCTGAGCGAGATCGTCAGCCCCTTCGAGATCCTGACCGAGGATGGTGGTCCGTTCCCGCTCGACGACCTGCCGGGCCGGCGGGTGCTCCGCGGAGAACCGGAGGCCGACACGCTCATCCGCGTCCGAACGTTCTCGACGGGCGAGGAGAACTGGCGCTACCTCAAGTCGACGCCGCTCCTCGACGAGGAGGGCCGCGTGCGGTTCGCGGTCAACGTCTTCCACGACGTGACCGCGCTGAAGCGCGTCGAGGAGGAGCTGCGGTTCCGCACGCTGCTGCTCGAGGAGCAGGCCGAGGCCTCGGACGAGGGGATCCTGGTGATCGACAACGAGGGTCACATGGTGTCATGGAACCGACGCTTCCTCGAGACGATGCGCATCACCGAGGACGAGGCGCTTTCGGTCCCCCCCATGGACCTATTCGAGCGATTCCGGAGCCGCCTCGTCGACGTCGACGACGCATTCGAACGGATCCGTTCGCTGTGGGAACACCCCGAGGAGGAGGTCCGCGACGAGTTCGTCTTCATCGACGGTCGGGTCGTGAAGCGGCTCAGCACGCCGCTGCGCGACGACGAGGGCCGCCTGTACGGGCGCGTTTCGTTCTTCCGCGACGTCACGGCCGAACGCAAGCGCGAGCGAGCGCAGCGATTTCTCGCCGAGGCAAGCCGTGAGCTCGGCGCGTCGCTCGACTACGAGGCGACGTTGCAGCGCTTGACGTTGCTCGCCGTCCCGGAGCTCGCCGACTGGTGCTCCGTTGATCTCGTGGAGCCCGGCGGGGCCATCCGGCTGATCGCCGTCGCACACGTCGACCCCGCGAAGGTCGAGTGGGCTCGCGTGCTCCGGAAGCGGTTCCCCGTCGACGTCAACGCGGAGACCGGACTGCCGAACGTCATCCGGACGGGCCGTTCCGAGCTCTACCCGTACATCCCGATCGAGCAGATGGAGGCGGCCGCCGGGGGCGACCCCGCGATCCTCGAGATCGTCCACGAGCTGGACATCAGGTCCGTGATGATCGTGCCGCTCGTCGCGCGCGGGCAGACGCTCGGCGCGATCCAGTTCGTCTGGGCGGAGTCCAACCGCTCCTATGACGAAGACGACCTCCACCTCGCCGAGGACGTCGCGAGCCGCGCCGCGCTGGCTCTCGACAACGCCCGGCTGTACGGCGAGCGCGACCACATCGCGCAGACCCTTCAGCAGAGCTTGCTGCCCGGACCACTGCCCGCGATCGAGGGAGTCCGGCTCGCGGCGCGATACCGGGCGGCCGGACGCGGCGTCGAGGTCGGCGGCGACTTCTACGACGTCTTCGACGTCGGCGGCGGCGCGCATGCCCTGGTGATCGGCGACGTCTGCGGGAAGGGACCGAAGGCCGCGGCGCTGATGGGCGCCGCCCGTCACACGATCCGAACGGCGGCTATGCAGCAGCGCCGCCCCAGCGACGTGCTGGCGACCCTCAACACGGCATTGCATCAGCGCCTGGCCGATCAGTGGTTCTGCACGGTCACCTACGTGCGGATGCGCCAAGCGACCGACGGCGCGCGTCTCACCGTCTGCTGCGGCGGCCACCCGCCCCCCGCGGTCGTTCGGGTGGACGGCTCTGTCGAGTTCGCCGGCCGCCCGGGGACGCTCCTCGGCGTCTTCCCCGACGTCGAGCTCACCGATACCGCCGTCGACCTCCACGTCGGCGACGCCCTCGTGCTGTATACCGACGGCGTGACCGACGAGCGGCGCGACGGCGAGGAGTTCGGTGTGGGGCGCCTCGCGGATGTCCTGCGCGAAACGGCCGGGCGCGATCCGGGCGATGTCGCCGCCGCGATCGAGGACGCCGTCCTGCGGTTCCGTCCGGACGAGCTGGCGGACGACCTCGCCGTCCTCGTCGCGAAGGTGGCGGACTGATGTCGATCGAGATCGACGTCTCGGCAGAGGCCGGCGCGGACGTGGCGGTGGTCGGCGTCGCGGGCGACCTCGACCTCTCGACGGCGCCTGAGCTCGAGCGCTCCCTCACCGGCGTGCAGACCGACGGGCGACCCGTCGTGCTCGACCTGCGGCGCTTGTCGTTCATGGACTCCAGCGGCCTCCGCGTGATCCTCGCCGCGGACGCGCGCGCCCGCTCGGCCGGCACGCGGCTCGTTCTCGTCGAGGGCCCGCCCGGTGTGCAACGCGTCTTCCAGCTCACACTCCTCGACCGGCGTCTCGAGTTCGTCACCGACCCGGCTGAGATCCAAGGGTGAACCGGGTGCGCTCCATCGATATCGAACTCGCCCCGAAGGCCGACTCTGTCGCGCATGCACGCGCCCGTCTCGACGCGCTCCGCGGGGTCGTCAAGGACCACGTCCTCGACGACCTGCGCCTGCTGGTCAGCGAGGTCGTGACCAACAGCGTCCGGCACGCGGGGCTGGGGCCGCGGGATGCCGTCGGCGTGCGTGTCGTCGCCGACCCCGAGCACGTTTGGGCCGAGATCGTCGACCCGGGCCCGGGCTTCGAGCCGCCCGAGCGAGGTCCCGCCGCCGGCGCCGGCTCCGGATGGGGGCTCTTCCTCGTCGAGCACGTGGCCGACCGGTGGGGCGTCGACCGCCAAGACGGCCACACGCGCGTGTGGTTCGAGATCGACTGCTGATCGCTCGCTCGAACCCGCCCCTCGAGGCTCCGATTGTGGTCCCGGAGGCATGGGTAGGCACACTGGGTACCTCCGAGACGAAAGGAGCCCCGGCATGCAGCCGTGGATGTGGGTACTGATCGGTGTCGTCGGCGTCCTCCTGTTGATCGTCCTGTTCCGGAGCGCGATGGGCGGAGCCCGCAGGCCGGTGGCCGGCCCCGCTGTCCGCCGGCCGGTCTGGGGCTGGCGTCGGCCGGTCCGGCGACGGGCCAACTGGCGGTAGAGGACGACCGCGTGGAGGCCGAGCCGGCCGACCCGGCCGACCCGCGGTTCGCCGCGGATGAGCCGACGGTCGCATCCACGCCGTTCGGCGGGATCGACGACGAGCACCCGCTCCGGCGCGCGCTCGGGAGGATCGACTTCCCAGCGAGCACGGACCGGGTGCTTTCGTCCGTTCGCGCCGCCCCGGACGTCGATGAGGAGCAGGTCCGCTGGCTCGGGAGCATCCTGCCCGATCGGGTGTACGCCGACGCCGACGACGTCGCCGCCGCCCTCGGCAGGTGGGGTCCGCCGCCGCCCGCGGCGTCGCCGTCGCTGTGAGCCGTGCTGTGTCGGGCCACCGTAGCCAAGGCGTGGCCGTGGTCACTGGAGCCTCGGCAGGCGTCGGCCGAGCGGTGGCGCGGCGCTTCGGTGAGCTCGGATGGGACGTCGGTCTACTCGCGCGCGGCCACGACGGCCTCGACGGCGCGGTGGACGACATCGTCGCCGCCGGCGGACGGGCGCTCGCGGTCCCGACCGACGTCTCGAACGTCGAGGAGGTCGAGGCGGCGGCCGAGGAGATCGAGCGGCGTCTCGGCCCGATCGACGTCTGGGTGAACAACGCCATGGTGTCGGTGTTCGCCGAGTTCATGGACATCGAACCGGAGGAGTTCGAGCGGGTGACGCGTGTGACGTACCTGGGATACGCGAACGGCACGCGCTCGGCCCTCAGACGGATGTTGCCGCGCGACCGCGGCGTCGTCGTGCAGGTCGGGTCCGCGCTGGCCGAGCGGTCGATCCCGCTGCAGTCGGCGTATTGCGCGGCCAAGCACGCGATCGAAGGGCTGACGGAGTCGGTCCGCGTCGAGCTCCTGCACAAGGGATCGAAGGTGCGGATCCCGCTGGTCCAGCTGCCGGCCGTGAACACCCCGCAGTTCGACTGGTCGCTTTCCAAGATGCCGAGGAAGCCGATGCCGGTGCCCCCGATCTACCAGCCGGAGGTCGTCGCGAACGCCATCGTGCACGCCGCCATCCATCCGCGGAAGGAGATGTGGGTGGGCGGTCGAAACTCGCTCGGCATCATGGCGAACCGACTCGTGCCCGGGCTGCTCGACCACTACCTCGCGCGCATCGGCTACAAGGCGCAGATGTCGGCCGAGCCGGACCCCGGCGACCGTGCGTCGAACCTGTGGAAGGCGCTGCCCGGCGACCACGGCGCGCATGGCCGCTTCGACGACCGGGCGCATGCGGTGTCGCCGCAGGTCTGGCTCGCCGAGCACCGAGGCGTCGTCACCGGTGGGCTCCTCGCCGCCGGGTTCCTGCTCGCCCGGCGCCGAAGGCACTGACACGCGCCGTTTCCCGAGGTCGGGGCCCGGGTAAGAGCGTCCGCGATGAACCGTTGCCCCGAGTGCGGATCGCTGAGGCTCCTTTCAGCCCTCGACGGGTCGAAGGCGTTCTGCGCGCGATGCCACCGCCGGCTGTCGGGAGCCGTCGTGCGCCCGTTGTTCGCGACGACGGCGAGCGTGACGGAGCTCCGCCGCGCTCGAAGCTCGACCCCACCCCTGCCGCTTAGCGCGGGTGTCCTCTCGCGGGGACGTCAGCCGGTCCGCCGCCGGTCGTCGGAGTAGTCCACCTCGACATCCTCCGGCGGCACGCGCTCCTGCTCCTTGGCTTGGCGCGCGAACGACCGCTCGTCGGCTTCGCGGATCGGTGGATTGGTGATGCTGCGTGGCCATAGATGCCTCTTCAGGACGACGTTCAGCTCGGCGCAGAACAACGTCATCTGCGAGGCGAGGTACAGCCACGCGAGCAAACCGATGACGACCGCGAACGTGCCGTAGACGTTCGAGGCGCCCTGGATCCGGCTCTGCACGAACCATTGCCCGATCAGCAGCAACACCGTCCATGCGATGGCGGCGAGGAGCGCGCCGGGCGCGACGTCCTTCCACGAGACGTCCGCCGCGGTGAGGATCCTGAACGCTGCGGCGAACAGGATGAAGTTCACGACCACGGAGCCGATGACGGACAGCATCTGCAGCGGCGAGACGCCCGAGGTGCGCTGACCGATTCCCGTTAGGAACCCCGACAAGATGAGGAAGCCGGCCGCCACCACCAGCATCAGCAGCCCCTTCGCGGTTCGGGTGACGATGTTCGGGCGGTCGACTCGGGGCACGTCCCACACCGCGTTGAATCCGTTCTGTGCCGCGTTCAACACGCCGAGACCGGCCCAGAGGGCGCCGACCAGCCCGACGATCAGCGCGACCCAGTTGCCCGAGAGCGACTGCTGCTGGAGCTGCTTGCCGAGCACCGGGAATTGCTGGAGCGCGGAGTTTCGGATGCTCTGGCGAAGGTTCTCGTCATGCTGGAACAGGAAGCCCAGGATCGTCGTCAGCGCCAGCATCAGCGGAAAGATCGAGAGGAATCCGTAGTACGCGATCAGCGCGGCGAGGTTGCCGCCGTCGTCGTCCCCGAACTTCTCGACAACGGCGATGGGGAACGCCGTGACCGGATGACGCGCCTGCGCATCGTCGATCGCGTGGATCGTCTTCTGGAGGGGGTTGCCCTCGCTGCGTTCGCGCTCGGCCTGCGCGTTGGCCTCGTGGGTGCTCGACGGTTGGTCGTTCTTCGCGACGTCTTCGTACGGGAACGCGTCGTCGTCGTGCTCGTTGCCCGCGGTGCTGGTTCCGGACACGACTCACCCCTGTTTGTGTTCGGGGGGCCGGGTCGCCTTCGGCGAACAACCGAAGCGGCGGCTGAGTCGAACGGCATCCGCCCCCGCCGATGGTGCACAAACGCTTCCCGCACGCGGCGGATCGCAAACGGACCCGGCGTCCGTTCGCCCGCGGCGGGTTCCAACGCCGCGCGGCCTGCATACCGGAAGGGATCCCAGCCCCGGAGATGAAGGGGCTCCGGCCGCCGATGCCGGCGGCCGGAGCGGGGGGGCCTTCGCGATACTCGTCTCGCGCGGGTCGGCGCCAGGTGTCCCCCGGCGGCGCGGCTCGCCGTCACCGCATCGCGCCGCTGGCTTTCCCCCGCCGCCCATCGCTCAAACCGAGGATCCCGAGGATCGACGAAAATCTCTAGGCCGCGGGCCAGGCGCGGACCTGCCGCTCGCGGAGCCGGCGCTCGCCTGCGACGCGTCCGCGTCCGCTCGCGTCTCGCCCAGCGATACCCGCCCCCCGTCCGTCACTCTCGAAACCGCGAACAAGCCACTGGGGTCTGGCCGCCCGGGACGACCCTTCGGACTCGTCGGGGGGCCCTCGAGCATGGGCTCGTCCACGGTCGACGTGTGACCGGGCGCCCCCGGAGGACCCCCGGGTACGGTACGGCGGGATGAACGACCGGAGCCCTCACGCGCCGGCGCGCGATCCCGCGGGGCGCGTCTGGTGGCGGGACGGGGTGTTATACCAGATCTACCCGCGGTCCTTCGCCGATTCGAACGCCGACGGCGTCGGGGACCTACGCGGCGCGATCGAGCGCCTCGACTACCTCGCCTGGCTCGGGGTCGACGGCATCTGGCTCAACCCGATCACGCCCTCACCGAACGCGGACTGGGGCTACGACGTCTCGGACTACACCCGCGTCGAGCCGGAGCTCGGAACGCTCCAGGACGTCGACGAGCTGATCCGCGAGGCCGGCCGGCGCGACATCCGGGTCCTCCTCGACCTCGTGCCGAACCACACTAGCGACCGCCACCCCTGGTTCGCCGACTCGCGCTCATCGCGGGCGGCCGCGCACCGCGACTGGTACGTGTGGGCCGATCCCAAGCGGGACGGGGCACCGCCGAACAACTGGCTCTCGGTCTTCGGCGGCCCAGCGTGGACGTTCGACGAACGCACCCGGCAGTCCTACCTGCACAACTTCCTGCCGGAACAGCCGGACCTCAACTGGTGGAACGATGACGTGCGATCCGCGTTCGACGAGATCCTGCGGTTCTGGTTCAACCGCGGCGTCGCCGGCTTCCGCATCGACGTCGCCCACGCCATCGTCAAGGACCGGGAGCTGCGCGACGACCCGCGCGCCGGCCCGGAGGACCATCCCCGGGTGCAGGCCCGGGGCCTCAAGCACGTGCACTCGATGAACCG
>DATAEU010000053.1:0-1606 GCA_036257835.1 Actinomycetota bacterium
TCGCGCGCCAGTCGGGCCCCGCGAGGTCCGGCATCGGATAGTGCGCGTACCAGGCCCGGACGCCGTGCCGGCGAGCCCACTCGGCGTGATGCCCGCTGAAGACGCCCACACTCGCGAACCGGCGCAGCAGCCGCGCGGTGCGACGGTTCGCATGGAGGACGAACGCGAGCTCGCTGGCGCGCCCGACGAGCGAGCGCGGAGCGGGGTCGTAGCGGAGCCGAAGGCGGCGCGGCACCCCCGGCGGGTGGGAGAGAACGGCCAGGAAGGGTGCGCGGTCGTACGAAGCCGTGGCCGCGATCGCCTCGATTCCGAACGCCATTCCGACCTCGATGTCGCCCAGCGCGTCCCGGACACCGGTCGCCGCGCGAACGGCCGGAAGCAGATCGGCGTCGGTTGGGGCGACGAGCGAGCGGGCGAAGCTGACGCGCGAGACCGGACCCGGGTCGGGCACCTCGACGACGCGCAGGGTCACGCCGAGCTGTTCGAGCGCCGCGACCCTCTCCGGGACCGTCTCGTCGAGCAGGTACCCCGCGGGGCAGAGAACGGCGGTCACCTCGTGGCCCGCTCCGAGGAGCGAGTCGATGATCGTCCAGGAGGCGAGCGTCGAGCCCGAGTGGCCGAGCGACGGGATGCCGCCGATGACGAAGCCGACTCGCAACTGCGCGAAACTGTAGGCGATGGCGGTCTACTACCTCTGCGGCGACCGCGAGGCGCCCGCGGGCGGGGTCAAGGTCATCTACCGGCACGTCGACCTCCTGAACCGGAACGGCGTCGAGGCGTTCGTCCTCCACGAGCGGCCGCCGTTCCGCGCCACGTGGTTCGAGAACGACACGCCGATCGTCTACTGGCTCCGAGCGCCGGCGCCGCGCCCGACGCTTGCGCGCCGCGTCGAGGGGCGCTTCCGCGGCCGGCCTGTCACAAAGGAGCGCCTCCACCTGACCCAGCAGCCGGAGCTCGCGCTCACGACCGCCGACGTGCTCGTCGTCCCGGAGGGGTTCGGGCCGCGTCTAGCCGAGATCGCGCCCGGGATCCGGAAGGTGATCTTCAACCAGAACGCGTACCGCACGTTCCACGGTTATCCCCTGGACATCGACGCGCAAGCCGTGCCGTACCGGTCGCGTGACGTTGCCCGCACGATCGTGATCTCCGAGGACAACCGCCGGTACCTCGCGACCGCGTTCCCCGACATCGATATTCGGCGGATCCACAACGAGTACGACCCGGTGCGGTTCCCGTTCCGCACCGACAAGCGGCGCCTCGTGTCGTACATGCCGCGCAAGAACCCGTTCGACGCCGAGCAGGTCCTGTTGCTCCTCCGGCTGACCGGCAACCTCGACGGCTGGGAGGTCGCGGCCATCGACGGAATGTCCGAGCGCGAAACCGCCGTCGTTCTCGGCGATTCGAGCGTGTTCCTCAGCTTCGGGCATCCCGAAGGCTGCCCGCTGCCGCCCGCCGAGGCGATGCTCTCCGGCGCGATCGTCGTCGGCTACCACGGCATGGGTGGTCGCGAGTACTTCCGCGACGAGTTCGCATATCCGATCGGCGTCGGCGACATCCAGGCGTTCGCGGAAACCGCTGCGTCGGTCCTCCGGCGATTCGAGTCGGA
>DATAEU010000054.1:0-2267 GCA_036257835.1 Actinomycetota bacterium
GCGCGCGCATCGCGCCCGCGTCCTTGAGGTACCCCTCGGCGTTCGTCCGGCTCACGTGGTTGGACGCGACGGGCACGATCGCGCGCATGCACTCGAGCGCGTCGGCGAGGAACGCGTCGTCGGGGACGAGGTACCGGACCGGGTTCGTCGCCGCGGCGGTCGCATCGAGCCGGTCGGCGAACCGGAGCATCGCGCGGATCTCGGCTTCGGAGCCGGCCTCGACGCGATGCTCGACCGCGACGACGCACCGCTCGCGGCCGAACGCCTCGCGGAACGGCGCCGCCGACCGCGCTGCGGCGTCGGCACGGCCGGCGACGGCGAGCCGTCCGGGATGCGACCGAGGCCCGAGCAGCAGCGTCAGCCCGGCCGCGTGCGCGCAGATCTGCTCGGTCGCGACCCACGGGTCTGCGCGCTCGCCCAGCAGGTGCGCATCCGTGACGAGGCGGCACAGGTTCGCGTAGCCGACGGCGTCCTGCGTCAACAGGACCACCGGTGCGTCACGAGGCGGCGGAGCGGGCGCGCGCACGGTGAGCGACGCGCCGAGGATCGGCCGGACGCCCACCCGTTCGCACGCCGCGACGAACCTCGCCGCGCCGTAGAGCCCGTCGCGATCGGTCATCGCGACCGCGGGCATCACGAGCCCGGCCGCTTGCTCGGCCAGCTGTTCGGGCGCGAACGCCCCTTCCTTCATGGAGAAGAAGGAACGGACGTCGAGATGCACGAAGGACATGAGGGAGGATGCCTGCTTCCGAGTCGAACGTATGTTCGAGTCTGACGCTTCTCGGCGACATCCGTCAAGACGCCGTTCGGGGCGCCTCCTGGGCGGGTAGTTGGGTCTGCATGACCGAGAACTCGGCCGAGCCGTTCCTCCCGAAGGCTCGCTCGCTCCGGTCGCTCGCCGAGGCCGTCCAGAGCTGCGAGGGGTGCGGCCTGTACAGGAACGCCACGCAGGCCGTGTTCGGCGAAGGCACCAAGCGGGCCCGTGTGATGTTCGTCGGCGAGCAGCCCGGCGACCGCGAGGACATCGAAGGGCATCCGTTCGTCGGTCCCGCCGGCGGCGTGCTCGACCGCGGGTTGGAGGCGGCCGGGATCTCGCGCGACGACGCCTACATCACGAACATCGTGAAGCACTTCAAGTGGACGCCGGCTCCGCGCGGCAAGCGGCGCATCCACAAGAAGCCAGACCTGCGCGAGCAGCTCGCGTGCCGGCCGTGGCTGGACGCCGAGCTCGAACAGGTCCGACCCACCGTGCTCGTGTGCCTCGGCGCGACGGCGGCGCAGTCGCTGCTCGGCAGGTCCTTCCGCGTGACCAAGGAGCGAGGTCGCTTCGTCGAGTCGGACCTCGCCCCGTTCGTGACGACGACCGTGCACCCGTCGTCGATCCTCCGGGCGCGGGACGACGCGTCGCGCGCCGAGGCGATGGACGCGTTCGTCGACGACCTCAAGAAGGTCGCGACGGTCCTGCGGAAGGCTGCGTGAGCGATCCGATCGGCTGACGTCGGATCCCGGCGACCGTCATCAGGATCGCGGCCGGGACGAAGAACAGGCCGATCGAGGCCGCTGCGACCACGCAGCACGCCCACAGCAGGACCGCCGTGATGATCCGCACTCTGCGGTGAGGCACCAGGATGGGGATCAGCGCCAGGACGACGGGCACCGAGGCCACGAAGAGGATCCACGAACCGTTGACCGAGAGTCCGGAGGCGGAGCCGCAGCTCGTTCCTCTGGCATCCGTCGAACACGAGGTATAGGTCGGGGCGAACGCCGCGAGGAGCGCTCCCGTGAGCGCCGCGACGAACGCCGCCTTGGCGAAGCCGCTCCCCTTCACAGCCGGCAGCGTACGGCCGCGCGATCCTCAGTCCCAGAGCCGCTCCATGTGCCAGCGGTCCTGCTGCCGGTCGAAGTAGAGGTCCCAAACGGCGCCGCCACGAGCTTCGACCCGCCAGTACTCGCGGTCGCGGCCGTCGGTCCACCACCGACCCTCGATCCGCCACTTCCCGATGACGTCGACGACCTGGTAACGCTTGCCCCGCCACTCGAAGACGGCCGGCATCCCGGCGTCGCGCTCGACCAGTACCTCTTCGTCGAACCGCTTGGTCATCCGTCCGTCCGTTCGCCTCGACGGCCCCCGGTATCGAACGTATGTTCGAGAGGGATGGTGAATGTACGCCTCCCCTCGGACATCCGTCAAGACGGCGAGGACTACCCTGCGATCGTGGGGAAGACGCCCATCTCGCTCCCCGACCCGACGGACGTCCCTCGGCGTG
>DATAEU010000066.1:0-25914 GCA_036257835.1 Actinomycetota bacterium
GACGCAGACGAGCGGCAGGTCGTGCTGCTCGAGGAACGAGAGCATCTCCTCCCGGTTGCGATCGTTCAGCCAGCTCTGGTGACGGAACTCGACGGCGATCCGGAAGTCCCGCAGGCGCTCGGCCGCCTCGACGATGTAGTCCTTGTTCTTGCGTCCGATCACGAACCACTCGGGGAACTGGAACAGGACGGCGCCGAGCTTGCCCGCCGAGTGCAGCGGCATCAGCGCGTCGTGGAACCGCTGCCAGACCTGCTCGACCAGCTCGTCCGGCAGGTTCTCCCGGTACACGCGCGTCTTGCCCGCGAGCTCGTCGGGGAGCGCGTCCCTCACCTCGGCGTACAGCGAGTCCCGCTTCGTCGGGTGGTTCGTGAGGAGCGCAAACGCCTTCACGTTGAACGTGAAGTCCTTGGGTGTTCGTTCGATCCACAGGATCGAGTTCCGCTCGGAGGGCGGGAAGTAGTAGGTCGAGTCGACCTCGACGATCGGGAACTTCGACGAGTAGAACTTGAGCCGAGCCTCGGACGTCTTGGTGTCCGGCGGGTAGAAGTGCCCGTCCTTGACGAGGGTCGGATCGGTCCAGCTGGCCGTGCCGATCAGGATGCGACCCATGCGCTGAGATTACGGGGTGGAGTGAGAAGCGGTCAGTCGTCCTCGCCCGACGACCAACCGTGGGAGTCGGAGCCCGCGTCGTGCATGCCAGAGCCGGAGTCGTGCCCGCCGTCGGGGCGGTTCGAGTCTTGATGGTCGTTCGACCGGGTCGCGTTCGGGACCGGCGACGTCGTCGCGTCCGGCCGGATCCGCAACGGGATCGGCTCCGAGAGGTGGCCGCCGGCGATCGAGTCGGCGGCCAGCGAGAGGGCGACACCCAGCAAGAGCCCGATCAGGCCTGCGGCGACCACGAACATCGCTCGTCTCACGTCCTCGAGGCTACGACGGCGTTCGATAAGCCCCGGTTAAGGGCTCGTTGCCGCGGCGGCGGGCAGGCGGATCTCGATCCGGGTGCCGCCCGTCGAGGACCGGCCGACCTCGATGGAGCCGCCGCCCTTCTCGGCCAGCTCTCGGACGATCGCGAGCCCGAGCCCAGAGCCGCCCGCCGGTGTCCCCTGGCCGCGGTAGAACCGTTCGGTCACCCGGTCCGCCTCCTCCGGCGCGATCCCCGGCCCGTCGTCCTCCACTGCGAGCACGACCTGGCCGTCTTCGGTCGCGCCGAGGACCCGTACCGGGCCCGGCGCGTACGAGATCGCGTTGTCCAGCAGGTTGTCGAGGATCTGATCGAGATCGTTCCCGACGCCGACCGCCGTGCCGGCGTGACCTCCAGCCGTGACGGAGCTGCCGGCGCGAGCGGCGCGGTCGCGCCACCGCTCGACGGCGCGCGCGATCACGGCGTCGACGTCGACATCCGCGGCCGCGCCCTCTTCGATGCGCCGGGCCATCACGAGGAGTCGCTCGACGATCTCTGCGAGCCGATCGACCTCACGTTCGGCCGCCTCGAGCTGTCGCTTGGTCTCGGCGTTCTCGGCAGCGTCGATCGCGGATTCCAGCCGGAGCTTCATGCCGGTGAGCGGCGTACGGAGCTGATGCGATGCGTTCGCGACGAACTCGCGCTGTGCGGTCACGGTCGCCTCCAGACGGCTCGCCATGTCGTCGAACGAGCGACCGAGCTCGGTGATCTCCGTGGCGCCGTCGGTCTGCTCGACCCGGGAGGTGAGGTCGCCGGCGCCGATCCGTCGTGCCGCGCCGGCGAGCCTGGTGAGAGGGCGTGAGAGCGAATCGGCGAGCGCGAAGGCGACCACGAGGCCGGCGAGGAGCGCGGCGAATCCGATCGCGATCGCGCCGAGGATCGCCCGGCGAACGCCGCTTTGCACGTCGCCGACGCCCTTGGTGTAGCGGACGACGCCGACGAACCGTTCGTCGATGATGGGCGCGGCGGCGACGAGGATCTCCTGGTTCAGCGTGTCGCTGAACCGGAACTCCGAATAGGGACGGTGCGTCGAAAGGACCGTGCGGAGCTCGGGACGCGAAGCGGTCGCGAACGCGTCGCCGAGCGACCCCGTACCCGTCGAGTCGGCGATCAGCCGGCCGTTGGTGTCGACGATGACGATCCGCCCGTCTTCGGTGTGCGAGAAGTTGTGGAACACCCACCGCTGGAGGTTGGTCGTCGCGAGGTGGGCATCGGGCCGCTGCGTCGCCGCGACGTTCTCCGCGCCGACGGCGGCGGCGACGGTCAACGCGGTCACCATCGCGCGGGATTCGGTCTCGGCGCGGACGCGGCGATCGAGGTTGATGCCGAGCGGCACTTCGAGCGTCACGATGACGACGAGCAGGACGTACGCGAACGCGAGCATCAGCCGCGATCGAACCTTCGTGGCGCCTCCTAGTCGGTTCGGGCGAGCTCGTCGCGGGTCGCGAAGCGGAACCCGACGCCCCGGATGGTCGTGATGTACCGGGGGTTGGTCGCGTCGTCCTCGAGCTTCTTCCGGAGCCACGAGATGTGGACGTCGAGGGTCTTCGTCGGACCGAACCAGTGCGGATCCCACACCTCGTCCATGATGCGTTCGCGGCGAAGGACCTCGCCGGCGTGCGCCATGAGGAGGTAGAGCAGGTCGAACTCGCGAGCGGCGAGGTCGAGAGGGGAGCCCTCTTTGGTCACGCGGCGTCCCGCCGGGTCGAGCCGAACGTCCCCGATCTCGAGCGGCGCCGGGCGTTCGTTGGTCCGACCCCGGCGAAGGATCGCCTTGATCCGGGCGAGGAGCTCGCGGAACGAGAACGGCTTGACGACGTAGTCGTCCGCGCCGATCTCGAGCCCGACGACTCGGTCGATCTCCTCGCCCCGCGCCGTGAGCATGATGATCGGAACATCTGACGTCCGCCGGATCTCGCGGGCGAGGTCCCGCCCGTCCCCGTCGGGCAGCATGACGTCGAGGAGGACGAGATCGGGCGTGCCGCGCGCGAGCGCCTCGCGAGCCGTCGCGACGGAATCCGCCACGACGCCGTCGAACCCCTCCCGAACGAGGCTCTCGATGAGCGGGTCCGAGATGGTCGCCTCGTCCTCGACGACAAGGATTCGGGCATTCACACCGAAATCGTACTGCCCGCGCGATATCAACTTGCAGTCGTTTTGTCCGTCTTGCAGGGGTCCGTCGGTCCTTCCTAGGATGCGCGCCACAAGGCGAGGGGGAGGGCGCCGTGTCAGTTTCCACTAGCGACTCACGACGAGGTCCGGCGATCGCAGGCACCGCGCCGCCGGTCGAACCAGTCCCGCTGAAGGTCTTGGAATGGTCGACGACGCTACCCGCGGTCGTGGCATTACTCGGGATTCTCTTTCTTAGGGAATCCTGGAGAGCGGTTCCTCCCGGCGACCTGCTTCTCTGGACCGTGATTATCGCCGCATGCGACCTGTTGCCTGTGAGGCTGCCGCACAATCTGGTACTGGCGCTTTCCCTCCCCATTGTCTTGGCCGCTGCCTTCCTGTATCCGGCCGAGATTGCGGCGGGCATCGCGTTCATTGGATCATTCGACATCCGGGAACTCAGGCGGGAGATTTCAGTCGCGCATAGCCTGTTCAATCGCAGTCAGGTGGCTATCAGCGCCGCGTCGGCTTCTCTCGTCTTCCACGCATTTGGCATGTCGCTCGGTACATGGCCCCAGGTGTTGTTCGTGGCCATGGTGGCGGTCGCGACCGATGTGCTCGTCAATTGGACTCTCGTTTACGCCGGTCTCCGAATGATCGAGCGAGGAGATGCCAGATCTGTGCTCTCCAGTCTCTCTGCTGGGAACCCTGTCGCATTTGTGTCTGCGTACACGTCCTTCGGTCTCATAGCCGTCCTCCTGGCACTCGCCGTTGACAACGGCGGTCCCTGGGGACTCGTGGCGGTCGGGATACCCATCCTGCTCGCTCGCCAGGTCTTCGTCCGCAGCATCGAGCTCTACGAAACCGGTCGAATGCTCGCCGACAAGAGCAGGGTACTGCTGGCGATTACCGAAAAGGTCGCCGATGAGCGACGCGATGAACGGCTTGCAGTCGCCGCCGCCCTTCACGACGACTTACTTCCGCCCCTCTACAAAGTCCATCTATTGGGTCAGGTGATCAAGCAGGATCTCGCGACAGGTCAACTCCTTGCCCTTGATGACGACGTACCTGACCTTGTCTCAGCTACCGAGCAGACCGGCGACATTGCACGGAACCTCATCCGCCGACTCCGTGCTTCTCCCATAGGGGCGGACGGACTCACATCGACGCTCGGGCTCCTTGCGCGGACGATTGCCGCTGAGTGCGATGCGCGAATTCACCCCGAACTCAGTGATTGCGGTGGCGCACCCATCGTTCAACTCCTCGCATACCAGGTCGCGCGGGAGGCGTTGCGGAATGCTGTCAAATACTCCTCAGCGAAGAACATCTGGTTGCGGCTTCACTCGGAAGGCGACGAACTGCGTCTGACTGTTGAGGATGATGGCGTAGGCTTCGACCCTCAGCTCGTCGACGAACAGACGCACTTCGGTCTTCAACTCATGCGTGAGCGAGTCGAACTCATCGGGGGAGTGTTTCGGATAGATACAGCAACTGGTACCGGCACGCGGGTGATAGTCCGCCTTCCCAGGTCGCTCTTGCCTCTCGAACACTAGCCCGATATGAGCTCATCGATCTATCTGGGCGGTCCAGCTTGGCCAGAAACAGACCCCGGGAAATGTCTCCCGGGGTCTGTTTGAGGAAGCTTTAGAGCGTCTGTTGTTAGAGGCGGATGTGCGCCCCTCCGGCGAGCACCAGGGCGGCGAGCGATCCAGCGGCGATCGCGAGACGCTTGATCAGCTTCATTCTTCCCTCCCTTCCTGGCCCCCACCGAAGTTCCTCGAGGCCTAGGCCTTACCCCCACACGGGGGATCACGGCTCACTATCGGAGGTCCCCCATCCGGGTGACAACCCCGAAACCGGGCTACATCGTTCGTCGTAGGAGGGCAGAGTCTTGACAACAGATCGAGTGGGTGGTTCACGTAGCCGCCCCGGACCGTCACTATGAGCAGAGGCACGGAGGACGAATGGCGCGATTACGAACACTCACCACCGACGGGCGAATCAAGGCGCTCGAGTTCGCGGTCGTTGTCCCTGTCCTGGTCACAATCGGACTCCTGATTTCGGCCGAGCCGCAGTCCGTCGACAGGCAGGTCGCGATCGATCTGGCCGCTTGGGTCGCAATCATCGCGGCTGTAGAGCTCATCCCGGTGCCGATGTGGAGAAGCACGCATATCAGCATTGGCTTCCCCTTGCTTATGGTGGTCGCGTACCTTTACCCACCGCCCGCTGCTGGCTTGGTCGCCTTTCTCGCTGCATCTGACCCTAGGGAATTGCGGAGAGAGGTGTCGTTTCTCCGCGCCTTGTTCAATCGCTGCCAGGTCGCGCTATCGGTGTTGGCAGCAAGTCTCACCTTTCACTCGATTGCCGAGATCGACTCCCCCGCCGTTCCTCTCTTCCTTGGGGCGTCGTTAGCTTCGGGCGTCGACTACCTCGTCAACACAACGGTCGTGGCTCTCGGGGCAAGCATCATCTATCGCATGCCGATCCGGCGCGTAGTTCGAGAGCTTCGCGTCGGTAGACTAGGCGAGTTCGTCGTTAGTTACCTGGGTCTGGCAGTTTTCGCGCTCGCTCTCGCGAAGTTCTTCAACGTTCCAAATATCCATTTCTGGTCCGTCCCCGTGCTTGTGTTGCCGGTGCTCTTGGCTCGGCAAATGTTCTTCCGTAACAGAGCGCTCGAGGAGGCGCACAAGGAACTGCAGGATCGGGAACAGGTTCTTCGAGCGCTATCGAACCGGATGGCGGAAGAACGGCAGGACGAACGGGAGAAGATCGCCGCGTACCTGCATGACGACCTCGCGCAGTTGCTGTTCAAGCTGTCCTTGCAGGTCGATATCGCCAGGCGCCATCTCGCGACCGGCAAGATCGACGAGACCGAGCGCACGCTCGAGGAGATCAAGGACACGAAGGCTCGCACCTCGGATCGGATCCGTGCGCTCATCCGCGACCTGCACCGGTCGCCGCTCGGCCGCGCGGGCCTGGCCGACTCGCTTCAGAGCTTCATCCTTGAAACGGCGCGCGACACCGCCGTCGATTTCCACACCGACGTCGCCGAGGTCGAGCTTCCGCCGCCGATCGCGCTCCTCGTCTACAAGATCGCCCACGAGGGCGTCATGAATGCCCTCAAGCATGCGAACGCACAGAACGTTTGGCTGACCGTGGAGCGTGAGGGAGACTTCGTGGAGCTCGTGCTCCGCGACGACGGCGAGGGATTCGACACGGAGGCGCCGCCGCCCGAGGGACACTTCGGTCTGACGATGATGCGCGAGCGCGCGCTGGTTGGCGGCGGTTCGTTCGACCTGAAGAGCGTGGAAGGGGAGGGAACGACCGTTACGGTTCGGTTCCCGACGTCGTGGCTGCAGCCGGAGCCGTCGGCTCCGCTCGCGTCCGCGGCCGGAAACGGCGCCGGTGGCGCCCCCGGTACGACTCCCACTCCGGATGGCGATCCAACGCGCCGGTCTGCCCTCGCATCACCGCGATGATCAGCCACACCAGCCCCACGTAGACGAAGATGTCGCCGACGCTCACCACCTGCCGCACCGGCGGCGGGATAGCGATCACGTCTCCGAGTGGGGTCAGGACGTCGTTCGAGTCGAGTAGGTGGTGCTTGGCGCCTTCGTCCGCCAGGAGCAGGTGCAGGACGTCGGACTGACCCGACGCCTCCAGCGCCGACCTCGAGACCGGCATCCCGCCGTTCGTCGTGACGACGAGCCCGTTGAGCAACAGCCCGACCACGATGAGCGGGACGCCCGTTATCCGCCAGTTCCGGATCGCGAACGCGAGGACCAGCACGTACGACGTTCCGAACACGAGCATCCGGATCACGAGGTCACCGCCGTGGCGGCCGTCCGGTAGTGGCACGCCCTGGAGAGCGAACCCGACCGGAGCGAGGAGCCACAAGCGCAGCCTCAGGTTCGCGAAGCGTTGGATGGAGCCCCCGGCCACCACGCCGGCGGCGACCGCGAGCACGATCACACCGAGGAAGAGGATCATCAGGAGTTGCGGAGCCCGCCTACCCTCCCCGGTCCGAGATCGCCAAATTCTAGCCACCGATAGCATCGCGGCGTGGCAAGGATGGTCCCGTTCCCGATGTTGCCGACCGAGAGCGCGGCCGAACGCCGACTGTATGAAGGCTTCCTCGAGCAGCTCGCTCCCGAGTACGTCGCGTACCACAGCGTCGACTGGATCCTCGGCGGCAAGGACGGTCCGAGCGAGGGCGAGGCCGATTTCGTCATCGCGCATCCCGTCGACGGCGTGCTCGTGCTCGAGGCCAAAGGCGGCCGGTTGACGTATGACACGACGACCCGACGATGGACCCAGTCGGGTCACTCCGGACCGCACACGCTCGCGGAGGATCCGTTCCACCAGGCGCGAGACGAGATGTACTCACTTCGGGAGATCCTCTCGGCGCAGGAAGGCTGGGTCCGCTGGATGCCCTCCTACGGCTACGGCGTCGCGATGCCGGACGGCTCCTACGTCGCGGACGCGCATCCCGCGGCGCCCCACGAGGTCGTCGTCGACCACGACGACATGGACCGGCTCGCGCTCAGGATCGCCGAGATCATGCGGTACTGGCGGCGCGCGAACCGAACCTTCGGGGCCGAGGGGATGGAGGCGCTCGCCCGCGCGCTCGGGTTCGCGGTCGAGATCCGTACGCCGCTCAAGCTCGCGTTCGACGAGGAGGACCGGAAGATCGTCGAGCTGACGGCCGATCAGGCATGGATCCTCTCGTTCATCGCGCATCGGCAGCGCGCCGTCGTGACCGGGCCGGCCGGATCGGGCAAGACGCTGCTCGCGATCCAGATCGCGAGACGTCTCGCGGACGCCGGCAAGCCGACGCTGCTGACGTGCTTCAACAAACGGCTCGCCGAGTACCTGCGGACGTCGACCGAGGGCGTCGAGCACGTCGAGGTCTCGCACTTCCACGAGCTGTGCGTGCGGATGGCACGGGAGGCCGGCCTGCCGCTCCCGCCCGCCTCCGTCGAGTCCGGCTCCGCGTACTTCGAGCGCGAGCTGCCGGCGCTCCTGGGCGAGGCCGCCGCGAAACTCGGTCCTCGATACGAGGGGATCGTCGTCGACGAGGCACAGGACTTCCGCGAGTGGTGGTGGTCATCCTTGCTTGCCCTCCACCGCCATCCCGACGATGGGCCGTTGTACCTGTTCGCCGACGACAACCAGAACCTGTACGGCGGGGCGCTGCCGGTGGCGGAGGCCGAGACGACGTGCCCACCGCTCCCCACCAACCTCCGCAACACCAAAGCGATCCACGACTTCGTCTCGGTCTTCTACGAGGGTGGTCCACGGGCGACGGCGAAGGGTCCGCCGGGTCGCCCGCCGGAGATCCTCGGGTACCGGGACGACGACGACCTCGCGCACCTGCTCGCCGTCGTGCTTCGGAATCTCGTGGAGGGTGAGCAGGTCCCGCTCGACGACATCGTCGTGTTGACGCCGTCCGGCAAGGAGAAGAGCCGGTTGCGCGCAAGGGACCGCGTCGACGGCTTCCGGCTCTCCGATCGGGTCGAGCCGGGGACGGTGCTGACCTCGAGCGTGCACGGGCTCAAGGGGCTGGAGCGGCCGCTCGTGATCCTCGCCGAGCTCGACGACAAGCACGCCGAGGATCTCGCGCCGTACGTCTACGTCGGCGGTTCGCGCGCGCGGAACCATCTGATCGTCCTCGCCGCCGAGGAGACGGCCAAGCGTCTTCGAGCGCTCACCGGCGTGACCGGGCCGTAGCGGCCGCCGGCGCGTTCCGCATGCGCGGTCCACCCGGCGTTCACGTGGCCGCCGATAGAGTGAGTACATGGCGAGCGACCTCGGCTACTTCGGGCCGGACAGTATCTCCTGGCGCGTTCATCGAGAGGTGACGGTTCTGTTCGGCGGCGCTCGCGCGCTGCTGCTGCAGGCCGCTCACCCGCTGGTGATCGCCGGCGCGCGGGAGACCGGCTTCTACGAACGCAACCCGTGGCGGCGGCTGCAGCGGACGCTGATGCTGACCTATACACTGACGTTCGGGACGCGGGCGGAGGCCGATGCGGCTGCCCGGCGCATCAATGACGTCCACGCGCGTATCAAGGGCGTCGATCCCGTCACCGGCAAGCCGTATGACGCGCTCGACCCCGGCCTGCTCCTGTACGTCCACGCCTGTCTGATCGATAGCGCGCTGCTGTTCGAGCGGCTGACGGTCGGGAGGCTCGATGCCGCCGGACGCCAGCGTTTCCACGACGAACAGAAGCTCGCGGCGGAGCTGCTGCTGGTGCCGCGCGACATCATCCCGAACACCGTCGAGGACCTCCAGGCGTACCTGCGCGGCGTCGTCGACGGCGGCGACCTGCTCGTGACCGACGCGGCCCGTCGCGTGGCGCATCTGTTCGAGGATCCGCCGGCCGAGGCGGAGTGGCGGCCCGTTCTCGAGGTGGTGTCGAAGCTCGCCTTCGCCACCCTGCCGCAGAACGTTCGCGAGCAGTACGGGTTCCGGCTCACGCCCTCGCGGCGCGTCGCGATGCGGGCAACCCTCGCGGCGCTCCGCGCCCTCCGGCCGGTGCTGCCGCCACGGTACCGGTACGTCGCGCCGTACCAGGACTGGCTCGCGCGGCGGCGCGGCCGGGACCTCGGTCTCACCGAGCGGGCTCGGCGACGCGCCGGCATCCGGCTGGACGGGGCGCGAAGCATCGAAGGCTAGACTTCGCGGTCAGTGGCGATCGACGGCGTGCTGATCGACATGGACGGAGTCCTCGCGACGTCGTGGAGACCGCTTCCCGGCGCCGCCGACACCATCGAGCGGCTGCGGAGCGACGGTGTCCCGTTCCTCGTCGTGTCGAACACGACGACGCACACGCGCGCCGCGTTTGCGAAGACGTTGTCGGAGACCGGCCTGCCGCTCGAGCCGGACGAGATCGTGACCGCCGTCGTCGGCACGGCGTCGTATCTGCGGCGGCACCATCCCCAGGCGCGCGTGTTCCTGCTGTCCGACGGCGACCCGCGCGAGGATCTCGACGGCGTTCGGTTGGTCGACGGGCCGCCCGCCGACGTGGTCGTGCTGGGCGGCGCGTCCGACGAATTCACCTACGCGGCGATCGACGACGTGTTCCGCATGCTGATGGACGGCGCCGCGCTCGTAGGGATGCACCGCAACCTCTACTGGCGAACCGACGAGGGGCTGCAGCTCGACGGGGGCGCGTACATCGTGGGGTTGGAGGCGGCGACCGGACGGCCGGCGACGATCTGCGGCAAGCCGTCGCCGGACTTCTTCGCGGAGGCCGTCGCGATGCTCGGCACCGACCCCTCGCGAACCGCTATGGCCGGCGACGACGTCGCGAACGATGTGCTCGGCGCGCAGG
This sequence comes from Actinomycetota bacterium, assembly GCA_036257835.1. GTDB lineage: Bacteria > Actinomycetota > UBA4738 > UBA4738 > HRBIN12 > DATAEU01. The sequence goes on from DATAEU010000066.1 coordinate 10,405, forward strand.
CGGCCGGCCTGATCGGCGTGCTCGTCCGAACGGGCAAGTTCTCCCCTGGCGATCTCGAGCGCGTCGACGGGCGGCCGGACCATCAGATCGGTTCGATCGCGGACCTGCCCGACCTCCTGGCCTCGTCGTAGGCTCCGGCCATCGAATCCGAGCGCAACCGCTTCGCAGGCAGCCTGTTCGCGGGGATCGCGGCCGAGTACGACCGCATGGGCGCGGTGATGTCGCTCGGCCAGGACCCGGCGTGGCGAACGTTCCTGGTCTCGCGCGTCAACGCGATCCCCGGCTCGTGGGTGCTCGACGCGGCGACCGGAACGGGGCTCGTCGCGCGCCGGTTGGCGCGGAGGAACGTTCGCGTCGTGGGGCTCGATCAGAGCCAGGACATGCTGCGGCGCGGCGCCACGGCGATCGCCGGCACGCCGTACGCCGGGCGGATCCGGTTCGTCCGCGGGCGCGCCGAACGGCTGCCCTTCGCCGACGAGGCGTTCGACGCCGTAACGTTCACGTACCTGCTCCGGTACGTCGACGATCCCGCCGCGACCGTCGCCGAGCTCGTGCGCGCGCTCCGGCCCGGCGGCACGATGGCGTCACTCGAGTTCCATGTCCCGGACGACCCGTGGCTGCGCGCCGGGTGGAAGGCGTACACGCGAGCGGGCTTGCCGGCGATCGGCTGGGTGGTGTCGCCTGCGTGGTTCAAGACCGGCCGGTTCCTCGGCCCGAACGTCGAGGAGTTCGAGCGCCGGTTCCCATTGCCCGTGCAGGTCCGGTGGTGGCAGGAGGCCGGGATGCGACACGTCCGGACGCGCGTGCTCGGTGCCGGCGCGGGCGTCGTGACGTGGGCGGTCAAGCGGACCGCCGTGACGGATGGCTGAGGCGGAGCGCCCCGCGTTCTACGCGCTCTCGCCGGGCGGCTGGCGCGATTACTGGACGCTGCTCCATCCCCCATACACCGCCTGGCACCTCTCGTACGTCGCGATCGGCGCGGCCGTCGCGACGCGGATCGACGGCCGATGGCTCGCCGAGACGCTCGCGGGCTTCTTCTTGGGCGTCGGCTTGGCCGCGCACGCCCTCGACGAGCTGCACGGCCGGCCGCTCCGAACGAGGATCCCTGCGCCCGTCCTGTGGACGATCGCGGCGATCGGTTTGGTGGGAGCGGTGGCCCTCGGGATCGACGGCGTGATCGAGGTCTCGGGATGGATCGCCGTGTTCATCGTCGTCGGCGCGTTCCTCGTGGTTGCCTACAACCTGGAGGCGTTCGGCGGGCTGTTCCACTCGGACGCGTGGTTCTCGGTCGCGTGGGGAGCGTTCCCCTCGCTCACGTCGTCGTTCGTGCAGCAGCAGCGACTGACGACGGCGGCGGTGTTGGTCGCTGCGGCGTGCGCGTTCATCTCCGCGGCACAGCGCGTCCTGTCGACGCCCGTCCGGCGCCTCCGCCGGCACGTGACGAGCGTCCGCGGTGAACTGGTGCTCGACGACGGCGAGCGTGAGCCGGTCGACGCGGCGGCGCTGCGGGCCGCGCCCGAGGCGGCCCTTCGGCTCTTGTCGGTTGCGATGCCCGTGATCGCCGTCGGGCTGGTGCTCAGCCGGCGGCTCTGACGATCTCCAGGACCTCGTCGGCGTAGCGCTCGAGCTTGGCCGGTCCCACACCCGACACGCCGGCGAGATCCGCCCAGTCGAGCGGCCGGCGGTCGGCGATGGCGTGCAGTGTGGCATCGTGGAACACGACGTACGCGGGAACGCCGTCGGTCTTGGCCCTGCCGGCGCGCCACGCGCGCAGGCGGTCGAACAGCGGATCGTCGCTCGGCGTCGCCGATGCCGCCGTTCGCGTCCGAGGTGACCTCATCACCGGGGACGTCACGCCGAGCTCGGCGAGGAAGGGGCTGGGGTTCGCGCGGCCGTCCTGCGGCCAGCTGAGGAACAGGTGCTCGCGGGCGCGCGTGATCCCGACGTAGAACAGCCGTCGCTCCTCGGATGGGTCCGTTCGGTTGCGCTTGGCGCGGTAGGGGAGCTCGCCGTCCAGCAGGCGCGGCAGGAACACCGCATCGAACTCGAGCCCCTTCGAGCGGTGGTACGTCAGCAGGTTGACGCCTCGGCCGTTCTCCTCGGCCGAGAAGCGCCGCCCGATCTCGGCCACGAAGTCGACCACGGTCCCGTCAGGGTGCGCCTCGGCGAACTCGGCGGCGAGCGCCCGCATCCTCCCGAGGTCCGCCTGCCGGGTGGCCTCCTCGTCGTTGTCGGCGTCGCGATCGGGGGCGAAGCCGAGCGTCTGCGTCACCGCGTGGACGGCATCCTGCGCGGGGCCGCTCGCGCGGCGGAGCGCGAGCAGGACGGCGCGCGGTCCCGGCCGGCGGATGAAGGCGCCGTCGCGGACCTGGTACGGGATGCCGGCGGCCGCGAAGGCCTCCTCGAACGGCTCGGACCGGGCGTTGATCCGGTACAGGACGGCGATCTCCTCGAGCGGCACACCATCGGCGTGCAGGGCGCGAACGCGCTCGACGACGAACGCGGTCTCGGCCTCGGCGTTCGGGAGCGCGCGAGCGGTCGGCGAGGGGCCATCGTCTCGCGTCGACCGCAGCTCCTTGCGGATCCCGCCCATCGAGCGGGCGAGCGCGTTGGCCACGGCGAGCACCTGTGGACTCGACCGGTAGTTCTCCTCGAGGCGAACGAGCACCGTGTTCGGATACCGGTTGGAGAAGCCGAGCAGATGGTCGGGGGACGCACCGGTGAACGTGTAGATGCTCTGGTAGTCGTCGCCGACGACGCAGATCTGGTCTCTGCCCCCGAGCCATCGGTCGAGGAGCGCCTGCTGCAGGGCGTTCACGTCTTGGTACTCATCGACGGTGAACGCAACGAAGCGGCGACGAACCTCCTCCGCCGCGTCCGGGTGCTCGTCGAACATCCGGACGGCGAGGGCGAGCATGTCCTCGAAGTCGATCCGAGCCGCGCGCTGCTTCCTGCGCTCGTAGCCCTCGAAGACGGTGAGCATCAGCTCGGGCGGGATCGGCGGCTCGTGCCCGCTGCGTTCGAGCGCGCCGAGATACCCGTCGGGGCCGATCAGCCGGTTCTTGGCCCACTCGATCTCGGAGGCGAGCTCGCTCCGCGGGAGGAACTTGTGCGGCGGCGGCAACGCGTTGGCGAGCGACGCGATGACGGGCGCCTTGGATCCGAGGACCTCGGGCAGCGGCTCTCCGGTGTGCGTCTGCCACAGTCGTCCGAGCTGCGACAGCGCCGCGCCGTGGAACGTCCGCGCGTCCACCCCCTCGACGCCGAGCCGCGCGAGCCGCCCCTTGAGCTCGCCCGCAGCTTTCTCGGTGAACGTGACGGCGAGGATGCCTCGGGCGGGGACGGCGCCGCCGGCGACCTGGTAGGCGATCCGGCGGGTGACGACGGTCGTCTTGCCGGTCCCCGCCCCGGCGAGGATCGCCACGGGCCCACGGACGGTGGAGGCGGCCCGCCGCTGGGTCTCGTTGAGCCCGTCGAGGACCGCATCGGCCACCGCCATGTCCGCGGGAGGCTACCAACGGGTGCCGACGGGTCGTGCGTGCGCCAGAATCGCGGGACGTTCGCGCCGCGCGTGGCGCGTCGTCGACGGAGGTGAGGGGATGGCGTTCGAGGGCGTCTCGACGATCGGGCAGATCCACGTGAGCGTCAGCGACATCGACCGGTCGGTCGCGTTCTACCGCGACGTCCTCGGCGCGCGGTTCCTGTTCCAGGTGCCGGGGCAGCCGATGGCGTTCTTCGACCTGGGCGGCGTGCGGCTGTACCTCGGCAAGCCCGAGTCGCCGGACTTCCGCTCGTCGCCGATCCTGTACTTCACCGTCGACGACGTGGACGAGGCCCATCGAGCGCTGCGGCAGCGCGGCGTCGAGTTCCTCGATGAGCCGCACGTCGTCAACCGGACGGAGTCCTCGGAGCTCTGGATGGCGTTCTTCCGCGACCCGGACGGAACGAATCTCGCGCTGATGGAGGACCGCTCGACCGCCTGAGCGAACGTTCGCTCGAGACGTCGCTAGGCTGGACGGCGTGTCGTTCCCCGCCACGATCGGCGAGCTGAAGGCGGCCGGGTTTCCGGACCGTTCGATCAAGGAGGAGCTCCGGGCGAACCTGCTCGCGCGCCTCGGCCGCGGCGAGGCGCTCTTCCCGCAGATCGTCGGGTTCCAGGATTCGGTCCTCCCATCGCTCGAGCGCGGCATCCTGGCCGGGCACGACCTCATCTTGCTGGGCGAGCGCGGGCAGGCCAAGACGCGTCTGATCCGAAACGTGATCGAGCTCCTCGACGAGGACTCGCCGGCGATCGTCGGCTGCGAGGTGAACGATCATCCCTACCGCCCGATCTGCGCGCGATGTCGGGCCCTGGTCATCGACGAGGGGGGCAACGTCCCGATCGAGTGGATCCCGCGCGACCGCCGGTACGCCGAGAAGCTCGCGACGCCGGACACGAGCGTCGCGGACCTGATCGGCGACGTCGACCCCATCCGCGTGGCCGAGGGCCGGTACCTCGCCGACGAGTTGACGATCCACTACGGCCTGATCCCGCGGACCAACCGCGGCATCGTCGCGATCAACGAGCTCCCCGACCTGCCGGAGCGCATCCAGGTCGCGCTGTTCAACATCCTCGAGGAGCGCGACGTGCAGATCCGCGGCTACCGGATACGCCTGCCGCTCGACCTGCTGTTGGTCGCCACGGCGAACCCCGACGACTACACGCATCGCGGCCGCATCGTGTCGCCGCTCAAGGATCGGTTCGGCACGCAGGTCCGCACGCACTATCCGGAGACGCTCGGCGACGAGATCACGATCATGGAGCAGGAGGCGCGGCCGGCGGCCGGCGCCGTCCCCGTCCGAGTGCCGCGGTACATGGAAGAGGTGCTCGCGGCGCTCACCGCCGAGCTCCGGCGCTCGCCGCACGTGAACCACCGCAGCGGCGTCAGCGTGCGCTATTCGATCGGGAACCTCGAGACGCTCGTCGCGGCGGCGGTGCGGCGCGCGGCCCGGACCGGTGAGCCCGAGGCCGTTCCGCGAGTCTGCGACCTGCCGGCGGTGATGGAGTCCTCGCTCGGACGGGTCGAATTCGACACGATCGAGGAGGGACGCGAGGAGGAGATCCTCGTTCGCGCGCTCCGTACGGCCGAGCTCGAGGTGTTCCGCCGCCGGCTCTCGGGGTTCGACTTCGCGCCGATCCTCGGGCGGTTCGGGATGGGTTTCTCGGCCGAGACGTCCGACCTGATGCCCGCCTCGGAGCTGCTCGCACAGTTCGGCGAGGTGCCGGGTCTGGCGAAGCTGCTCGAGCGCCTCGGCGTCGAGGAGGAGAGCCCGGGCGTCGCGGCCTCGGCGCTCGAGTTCGCCCTCGAGGGTCTGCACCTCTCGCGCCGGCTGAACAAGGACGAGTCCGGGCGCCTCGGGGCGTACCGATACGACGCGCCCGAGACGTCGTAGCATCCGCGTCCGGATGCCGGAGATCCACAAGTACGTCGGGTTCTTCGTGGTCGCCGTGTTCGCGGTCGGCTGGGTCTGGGGGCTCGGCGCGTGGATCCTGAAGCGCGGCCCCGGCGATGGGTACTGGGTCTGGCTGACCGTGGCGCAGATCGTCGCGGGGCTGCAGGCGCTGCTCGGGATCACGTTGCTGATCCTCGGGTACCGGGTCGACGCGCCCGGGACGCTCGGCGGTCTGCTGCACTACGTGTACGGCCTGCTGCCGCTCCTGTTGTTCGTCATCGCGCACGTCGTCGCACGCGCCGGCAACGCGAGCATGGTCGGGTTCGACGAGCGCAAACCGGTCCGCCCCTGGGTGCCGTTCGCCTGGGCGGCATTCATCTGCTTCGGCCTGACGTCGCGGGCGCTGATGACCGGTCTCGGGATCCGTTGAGCCATCGGATCGCTGGGTCTCGACTACACTCACTCGTTCCTCGAGCATCGGAGCAGGGTATGGGCATGTTCACGGTGACGGTCCGTGGGCGCGGGCAGGTCGCGCTCACGCCCGGAGCGGTCCCGGCCTAACGGCCGTCATCTCCTCCGAAGCACACATTTGGCGCACGAGATCGTTGCCGCCGCGAACGTCCACGCGGGTGAAGTGGTCTTCGAGATCGGCGCCGGAACCGGTCGTCTCACGCAAGCACTCGCCGCGACGGGAGCACGAGTCCTCGCCGTCGAGCTCCACGATCGTTCGATCGAGACGCTACGTCGGCGATTCCGCGCCGCGTCGAACGTCGTGGTCGTCGATGGCGACGTTCTGAACGTGCCCCTGCCCACGTCGCCCTTCCGAGCCTTCGGCAACATCCCGTTCGGTCTCACGACGCAGATCCTTCGCCGCCTCCTCGACGATCCGGAGGGCCCGCTCCGGCGAGCCGATCTCATCGTGCAGTACGACGTCGCGCGCAAGCGGTCATCGGTGTGGCCGAGCGACCTGCTGTCGCTCGGCTGGTTGCCGTGGTGGGATATCCGGCTCGCGCGACGCCTCGCCGCCGCGGCATTCGAGCCGGCGCCATCGGTGGACGCGGCCGTGATCTCGATCACACGTCGCGAACCGCCGCTCCTGCCCCCGGCCGTGAGACGCGAGTACCTCTCGCTCGTCGGCGCCGCCTTCCGGCGGGCGAACGTACCCGTGGATCGTGCGTTACGCGACCGCGTCCCCGACGGGGTCTGGGGGCGGGTCGCGCGGGAACGAGGGGACCCGCGGAGGTCTCGTGCTACAGAGCTCGACGTCTTCGCGTGGACGGCCGTCTTCCGTCTGACGAGCGGTCTCGACCGTCGCTGACGTCTTCGATCGGCGCCCGGCCGCCGAGGTCGGAACTCGACGTCCGCCGTAGGCTGACTCGGTGCGGACGCGCTACTCGCGTTGGGACGGCCGGCAGGATCCGTTCGGCCCGGAGATCCCCGCGGCCGACGTGCTCGAGGAGATGTCGGAGGACATCCTCTCCGGGGCCGGCGCGCAGGGTGCGCTCCAGCGCCTCCTCCGCCGCGGGATGCAGGGGCGGTTCAGCGGCCTCGACTCGCTCCGGCAGCGGCTGCGACAGGCGCGCGCCGAGGCGCAATCGGCGCTCGACCTCTCGGGCCCGCTCGAGGACATCCGCGAGCGCCTCGAGGAGCTGCTCGAGCGCGAGCGGACCACCCTCTCGTTCGAGGCGACGGACGACGCGCGGATGCGCGAGGCGTTCCTCGACCAGCTGCCGTCCGACGTCCCCGGGCAGATCGGCGAGCTGACCGACTACCGGTTCGTCGACCCGCAGGCGCAGCAGATGTTCGACGAGCTGATGGAGCATGTCCGTGAGCAGGTCGTCGGCGCGTACTTCCGGAACATGGCCGAGGGCATGCGCAACATCTCTCCCGAGCAGATGCAGGCGTTCAAGGACATGCTCTCCGAGCTGAACGGCCTCATCGAGAAGCGCGAGCGCGGTGAGCTGACCCCCGAGGATTTCTCCGCGTTCATGGAGCACTACGGTGACTTCTTCCCCGACAACCCGAAGACCCTCGACGAGCTGCTCGAGAACATGGCCCGCAGGATGGCGGCGATGTCGAGCCTGCTCGCCTCGATGTCGCCGGAGCAGCGCGCCGAGCTGCAGGCGCTGGCCGAGCAGGTGATGGGCGACATGGACCTCGCCTTCGAGGTCGACCGGCTCGGCGCGAACCTCGCGTCGATGTTTCCGCAGATGCCCTGGGGCGACCCGATGATGGGCGAGGGCGAGGGAACGCAGCCGCTGTCCGCCGCGGTGGACGCGATGGAGCGCCTCCACGACTTCGAGGATCTCGATCGTGCCATGCAGGGGGACTACGCGGGTGCGTCGCTCGAGGACGTCGACGAGGAGTCGCTCCGGCGAACGCTCGGCGAGGACGCCGTCTCCGATCTCCGCCGCCTCAAGGAGATCGAGCGGGCGCTCGAGCGCGCCGGCCTCGTCCAGCGGCGCGAGGGCCGGCTGGAGGTGACGCCGCGCGGCGCGCGGAAGATGGGCGAGCGCGCGCTCGTTCGCGTGTTCGAGCGCCTCAAGCGCGACCGCGAGGGAACGCATGAGGCGCGCGACCCGGGCGGCCTCGCGGAGCCGACGGGTGCCACGCGCCCGTGGCAGTTCGGCGACACGGGTCAGATCGCCGTGCAACGCACGGTGTTCAACGCGGTCGTGCGCGGCGGCGCCGGCGGATCCGTGTCGCTCCACCCCGACGACTTCGAGCTGGTCGAGGCCGAGCAGCGCACCGAGACGGCGACGGCCCTGCTCCTCGACCTCTCGTTCTCGATGCCCCTGCGCGGGCACTTCGTGCATGCGAAGAAGATGGCGTTGGCGCTGCACGCGCTGATCGAGGGCCGGTACCCGCACGACCGGCTCTACCTCATCGGCTTCAGCGACTACGCGCGCGAGATGCAGCCGAACGACCTCACCGCCGCCGGCTGGGAGCGCGTGTACGGCACGAACATGCACCACGCGTTCAACCTGGCCGGCCGGCTGCTGGCGCAGCATCCGCGCGCCGCGCGCCAGGTCATCATGGTGACGGACGGCGAGCCCACGGCGCATCTCGAGGGCGAGCGCGCGTTCTTCTCGTGGCCGCCGGTGCCGAAGACGATCGACCTCACGCTCGCCGAGGCGATGCGCCTGGCGAGGGCCGGCGTGACGCTCAACATCTTCATGCTCGAGGAGTCGACCGGCCTGATCCGGTTCATGGAACGGCTCGCGAAGCTGACGGCGGGACGCGTGTTCCTGATGGACGACCGCGAGCTCGGTGACTTCGTCGTCCGCGACTACGTCGCGCGCCGTTCCAGCTGAGGCTCGCCCACGTCCCACCACATCGTCACGAGCCTGGTGGACGCCGGCCCGGCGGACCAGAGGCCGTCGACCGACGTCAGCCGCGGGCCGAGCGCCTCGGCGACCGCGTCGTCCGCATCGGCGGGCAGGCACAGCCGCCGGCGCACGAGGGCGACGGCGGCCTGGCGTCGCTCGAACCCCGAGGGCTGCGGCTCGACCGTCCGTTCGTCCCACCCGGCGTCGATGCCGAGCTCACCGAGCGCCTCGCGCGCGTCCTCGGCGGTCGGCGAGCTCGGTCGCTCGAGGTCGTGGAACCCGAGCCAGAGATCGTTCATCCACGCCCACGGGTGCTCGCCGGTGAGCTCGACCACGACCCGACGGCGCGCGTGCCCGCCGAGCGCGATCACGAACGGCGCAAGCTCCTGGACGTTGTAGAAGACATGCCCGCACACGACGACGTCGCACGAAGGCGCCTGGGCGGCGACGTCCGGCCACGCGCCCTCGATCGTCTCGATACGGACCCCCAATGCGCGCGCGATGTCGGCGAACGCCTCGAGCATCTCGGGCGACCCGTCGAGACCGACGATGAGGGAGGCGCGACCGGCCAGCGGCAGCGACGTGGAGCCGCCGCCGACGCCGACGTCGAGCACGGTCCCGCCCCCCGGGAGCGCCTCCCGAGCCCGGACCGTCGTCGGCGTCGGTGCCGCGAAGGCCGAGCGCTCGGCGCGGCGGCGGAACGGTTCGGGGGGGAAGCCGTACGGCGATTCCGGCGCGGCCGACAGGATGGCCTCCGGGATCGCCCATTCGCGGAGCGCGTCTCGCCACCGATCGAGCGCTCTCATGGGAGCGCGCCCGCCGCTCGGAGCTCGTCGAGGACCTCGTCGGTGTGCTGGCCGAGCCGTGGCGGTGGCCGCCGGATGCCGAGCGTCGAGCCGCCGACGCGGATCGGATCGCCGACCAGCGCGAGCTCGCCGCGCGCGTCGGGGACGCGCTGGATCATCGCCGCAGCCTCGGGCGCCGCAAACACCTCGTCGAGCGCGCGGACCGGGGCGCACGGGACACCCGCGGCTGTGAGCCGCTCGACCCACGTCGCGGCCGCGTCCGTCGCGAAGCGGCTCTCGAGCTCGGCGACGAGCTCGTCGCGGTGCTCGACGCGCGCGGCGTTGGTCGCGTACCGCTGATCGACGGCGAGCTCGGGCCTGCCGAGGACCGACGCCGTTCGTTCGAACAGCCGGTCGTTGCCCGCCGCGAGGATCAGCGGCCGGTCCGCGGCGTGGAACAGCTGGTAGGGCACGATGTTCGGGTGCGCGTTGCCCATCGGCCGCGGGACGACGCCGCCGAGCAGGTAGTTCGCGCCCTGATTGACCAGCGCCGCCAGCGACGCCTCGAACAGCGACACGACGACGCGATCGCCTCGACCCGTGCGCGCGCGCCCCAGGAGCACCGCCTGGATCCCGGCCGCCGCGTACAGCCCGGCGATCACGTCGAGTAGCGCGACGCCGACCTTCGTCGGCTCGCCGTCCGGCTGGCCTGTGAAGCTCATGATGCCCGCAAGGGCCTGCACGATGATGTCGTATCCGGGCCGGGCCGCCGACTCGCCCGCCTCACCGAACGCGACCAGCGAGCACGAGACGATCCGCGGGTTCTCGCGTGCGAGCGATGCGTGGTCGAGCCCGAACCGCGCCATCAGCCCCGGCCGGAAGTTCTCGACGACCACGTCGGCCGTCCGCGCGAGCGCTCGCGCGGCGGACGCGCCGCTCTCGCTGGCCAGGTCGAGGACGATCGACCGCTTGTTGCGGTTGAGCGCGAGGAAGTACGCGGCGTCCTCGCCGACGAACGGCGGGCCCCATCCGCGCGTGTCGTCGCCGCCGTCCGGGCGCTCGACCTTGACGACGTCCGCGCCGAGGTCGCCGAGGATCATCGTCGCGAGCGGACCGGCAAGGACCCGCGAGAAGTCGGCCACGCGGATGCCGGCCAGCGGGAGTTCGGTCGGCGCGGGTGGATCGGGCACGCGGACTCCGCGGAGGTCGGGGCACGAAGCGGAGCCGCCGGAGCCCGAAGGCCCCAGCGGCTCCGAGCGCGTTATACCGTTCGCGGACGCCGGCGGTCAACCGGATGCACTCGGGCGCACCGGCGATGGGTGGCATTGGCGCCTCGAAGTTTGCGAGGATGTGGGCGATGAATCAGGAGAGCCTCGAGCGGGCCAACGCGTTCCTGGCCGCCGTCGCGGAGCAGACACAACAGGGCGAGATGCTGTCGGTCACGCCCGCCGAGATCGGGCGGGAGATGGGGCTGCCGGAGCCGCTCGCTGCGGCGAGGGCCGTCCGGGCGCTCCTCGCGCGCAGGCGGCTCGAGGTCGTCGACGGCAAGTACCGGCTCGTGGATGCCCGGCCGATCGAACCGGGCGAGCGAGAGCAGGTCGCCCGGCCGCGGCGCGCGCGTGCGAAGCCCGCGGCTCGAACGGCGCGCCCGGAGGGCACGCCGGGCCGCCCCACCTACTCCGAGGTCGGCCGTGAGGCCATCGAACGGCTGATCGATCTCGGCCGCGAGGTGGCAGGCCTGCGCGCGAACCTGAAGACGGCGCGCGAGGAGGCGCGCGACGCGCGCGAGGCGCGCGATGAGGCGGAGCGGCGGGCCGCCGGCCTCTCGACGCGCGTGCACGACCTCGAGGGGCGCGCGGAGATGGCCGAGTCGAACCTGCGAACCCTGCTCGCCGCCGCACGCGGCGCCGGCAAGGAGGTCCCGGTCGGCGACAGCGAGATGGAGGCGATCCTCGGCGTCCTCAAGGGCGGCGCGCAGGAGAACGGCCCGCGGGCCGACGGCGAGCCCTAGAAGACGCCCCGACCGGCGCGCGCCTACGCGCGGTCGGTGGTTGCGGGCGCGCGGTCGCCCTCCGAAGCGACGACGGACGCCAGATGGCAGGCGGCGAAGTGCTGGGGCCGCAGCTCGTCCAATCCCAGGTCCTCGGTGCGACAGGCCCCGTCCACGGCGGCGCGCGCGGACTCGCCGGACGCGAGCGCCGGGCATCGCGGATGGAAGCGACAGCCGGGCGGGATGTTGGTCGGGTCGGGCGGCTCGCCGGCGAGGACCGGCCGGTCGACGCCGCCGGCCTCGGGAACGACGTCCAGCAGCGCGCGCGTGTACGGATGCATCGGCCGGGTGAGCACCTGCTCGGCCGGTCCGATCTCCACGATGCGGCCGAGATACATGACGGCGACGCGGTCGGCCACGGTCCACGCAAGCCCGAGGTCGTGCGTCACGATGAGGATGCTGATCTGCAGCGTGTCGCGGAGCTGCAGCAGCAGCCGCAGGATCTCCCCGCGGACGGACGCGTCGAGGTTCGACACGGGCTCGTCGGCGACGATCACCTCGGGGTCGAGCGCCAGCGCGCCGGCGATCACGACGCGCTGCCGCTGACCACCCGAGAGCTCGTGCGGGTACAGCAGGAAGAACCGTTCCGGCGGCCGCATGCCCGCGCGGGACAGCGCGCGCGAGACGAGCTCCTCCTCGGTGTGGCCCGGCTCGCCGGTGGACACGTTGTGGATCCGCAGGCCCTCGGCGACGATCTCGTAGATCGTCTGGCGCGGGTTCAGCGAGCCGGTCGGGTCCTGGAACACCATCTGGACTCGCCGGCGGTACGAGCGGAGGTCGCGGCCGAGCCGCTTGCCCTCGAACAGGATCTGACCGGCGTCCGGCTGGATCAGGCCCATGATCGCGCGGGCGGTCGTCGTCTTGCCGCAGCCGGATTCGCCGGCGAGCGCGAGGACCTCGCCCCGGCGGAGCGTCAGGTCGACGCCGTCGACGGCGCGCGCGTCGCGCGACTTGCGGCCGATGAGTCCGCTCAGCAGTCCCAGGCGGCCGGCAAAGTTGACCTCGAGATCGCGGACCTCGAGCACGGGGACCTGATCGCTGCCGGGCTGCCGCTCCGACGGCTGGACGTCGACGTCGCTCACCGCCGGACCCCGCCGCTCGCCGCGAGCGCGCCCTCGACCAGCAGACACGCGGCGCGCCGCCCGTTCTCGCCCGCCGGGTAGAGGTCCGGCACGAGGGTCGGGCACGCGTCGAAAGCGAAGTCACACCGTGGGTGGAAGGGACAGCCGCTCGGGATCTGCTGCGGATCGGGCGGGTCGCCGCCGAGTCCCGAGGGGTGCCCGCGGAAGCGCGCGTCCCCGATCTGCGGGAACGCCGCCGCGAGCGCCTTGGTGTAGGGATGCTTCGGGTCGAAGAACACGTCGTTGGTCGGGCCGTCCTCGACGATCTTGCCCGCGTACATCACGGCGAGCTTGTCGGAGACCTCGACCAGGACCGAGAGGTCGTGCGTGATGAACAGCATCGCCAGGCCGAGGTCCCGCTGCAGCTCCTTCAGGACGGACAGGACCTGCGCCTGGACCATGACGTCCAGCGCCGTCGTCGGCTCGTCGGCGATGACGAGCGACGGGCTGCACGCGAGCGCCATCGCGATCATCACGCGCTGCTTCTGCCCACCCGACAGCTCGTGTGGGTAGTCGTCGATCCGGCGGGGGGGCAGGCCGACCTGCTCGAGCAGCTGGCCGACGCGGACCCGCGCCTCCCGCTCGCGCGCCACGGCGTGGATCGTCAGCGCCTCGGCGATCTGGTCGCCGATCCGCCGGACTGGGTTCAGCGCGTGCATCGCGCCCTGGAACACGATCGAGGCGCCGGTCCATCGCACGGCACGGAGCCTGCGCCCCTGCATCTTCAGGACGTCCTCGCCGTCGAGCACGATCTGTCCCGTCACGCGCGTCCCGCGCGGGAGCAGCCGGAGCAGGGCGGCGGCGATCGTGCTCTTCCCGCAGCCCGATTCCCCCGCGAGGCCTAGCACCTGGCCCCGCTCGATCTCGAGGTCGACACCGCGAACCGCCGGGACGTCGCCGCCTTGCGTGCGATACGTCACATGCAGATCTCTGGCGGACAGGACGCTCATCGTTCGCGGATCCTCGGGTTCAGGATGTCGTCCAGAGCGTAGCCGCACATCGTGAAGGCGAGCACGACCAGGACGATGGCCAGGCCCGGCGCGACGAGCCACCACCACGCACCGAGCGACGTCGCGCCGGCGTCGTAGGCGGCCTCCAGGATCGAGCCCCACGACGCGCGCAGCGGATCGCCGAGGCCAAGGAAGGAGAGGGTCGTCTCCGACAGGATCGCGATCGCGACGACGAGGATCGTATTGGCGAAGATGACAGGGAAGACGTTGGGCAGGATGTGCCGCGTGATCAGGTGCCAGTCGCTCGCGCCGAGCGCCCGCGCCCGCTCGACATAGGGTCGCTCCTTCAGCGTCAGCACCTGGGCACGGACGACACGCGCGGTCGAAGGCCACGACGTCACGCCGATCACGACGATGATCGTGATCAGCGATGGACCCAGGATCGACGCCAGCACGATGGCGAGCGCCAGCCATGGGATCACGAGGAACCAGTCGGTGACCCTCATCAGCGCCGCGTCCATCCACGTGCCGCGATAGCCTGCGACGATGCCGATCAGTGAGCCGATGACCATCGTGATGATCGTCGCCATGAAGCCCACCAACAGCGAGATGCGCGAGCCCCAGATCGTCATCGTGAGGATCGAGCGGCCGAGGTCGTCCGTCCCGAGCGGGTAGTGCAGCGACGGCCCGGCGAGGATCGGTCCGTTCACCAGCGTCGGGTCGAGGCCACGGGAGCTCGCGATCAGCGGCGCGAAGATCGCGATGGCCGTGAAGATGATCAGGATGTAGAGGCCGATCATCCCCATCGGGTTCCGTCGGTACGTGGCCCAGAAGCGTCGGAGCGACCGACGCCGGCGTGCCCACGTGATCGCACGCGCTGTTCGTGGCGTTTGTGGTTCCGGGAGGAGAGCTTCGCCGAGCGGTGTTGAGGGCTTCGGCGCCTCGGCCGCGGTTGGGGGGATCCTCGCCATCAGGCCTCACGCACCCGCGGATCGAGATAGGCGTAGCAGAGATCGGCGATGAAGTTCGCGATGATCACCGCGAGGCTGAAGAACAGGAACATGCCCTGTAAGAGCGGGTAATCCTTCGCCTGCAATGCGTCGAATGTCAGCTTGCCGAGTCCCGGGTACGAGAACACCGTCTCGACCGTGATGGCGCCGCCGATCACGAAACCGAAGTTCAGCGCCACCAGGGTCACCGTCGGTAGCAAAGCGTTCCGAACCGCGTGTTGCCAGAGCACGACCTTCTCGCGAAGACCTTTGGCGCGCGCGAGCGTGATGTACTCCTCCCCCAGGACATCGAGAAGCGAGGAACGCATCAACAAGTAGTACTCGCCCAGGTATGCCAGCGTCAGCGTGAGACATGGAAGGAACAGGTGGTTGATGACGTCGACGACGTGGGCGACGCCGGTGAGATTCTCCGTCACGCTTTGCGCGCCCGCAGCCGGGAATACCTGCAACGTGCCGGCGAAGAAGATCAGCAGAAGCAACCCGAGCCACCACTCCGGCATCGCGTACAGGACCAGCGAGAAGCCCATGGAGCTCACGTCGTATCGGCTCCCGCGGTTCCAACCCGCGTAGATCCCCATCATCACGCCGATGATCGTCGAGAAGATCGTCGACAGCCCGACGAGAATGAGGGTTGGGCGCAGGAACTCGACGAAAATGCTCGTCACATCCTCCCCCGGATACACGATCGTCGACTTGCCGAGATTGAGTTGAACGGTGTCGGAGACGTACGTGACGAACTGCCCAACGAGGGGCTTGTCGAGCCCGAGATCCCGCGCGAGCTCGCGTTGAGCGGCCGGAGTCATTCGTCCACCGGTCGACCGCGCCAGGAGCG
>DATAEU010000007.1:0-1555 GCA_036257835.1 Actinomycetota bacterium
GGTCGGCTGCGCGAGCATGACGACGCCGGGCTGCGCGCCGCCGATGCCGGCCTCCCACGATCCCTTCGTCGAGGAGACCTCGCCGTTGGCGTACTCGGCCGTGTCCTCGCCGAAGTACCAGACGTTCCCGAACCGATCCTGCGCGTACCAGTCGAATGTGTCCTCGGCCAGGTCGCCGTTCGCCGAGAAGACCTGGTCGTGCACCACGGTGGTCGTCACGCCGAGGACCACCTTCGTGCGATGGGTGACCCACACAACGTTGCGCTCACGCTCCCCGTCCGACACGCCCTCGAACACCGTCCTGGTCCCGGGCAAGAACGGCATGTACGGGTTGTCGATCACCGCGACGAAGTCCTCGGGGGGCGGCAGGTCGGGCCGATACGGCTGGCCCTTCACGATCGGCGCGGGATTGGCAACGGCCTCCGCCGACGGGCTCGGCACCGGAGAGGGGGTCGGCACCGGAGATGGGCTCGAGGTCGCGGGCTGCGGCGAGGGCGGGTTGGAGGACGGCTGCGTTCCGCCGCACGCGCTCGCCACGAGCGCGAAGCCCGCGAGGACGATCGTCGTTCGTGCGCGTCGTGCGTTCATCGGGTCACTCCTTTCGCGGCATCACTCCTAGGGTGCCGCGCGACCGATGAGAGCACCGTGAGGAGACGGGGGAGCGCTTCACGCAGGGATCGACAGGACCACCACGGCGCCGCCGCCCGGAAGGTTCGCGGCCTCGGCCGTACCGCCGTGCGCCTGCGCGACCGCGGCCACGATCGCGAGGCCGAGACCCGTGCCGCCCTCCGGCCGGGACCGCGACGCGTCCGGGCGCGCGAACGCCTCGAACGCGACGGGGAGGAACTCGGCCGGGAAGCCGGGGCCGTCGTCCCGCACCTCGAGCCACAGGGACCCGTCGTGCCGTTCGGCGGCGACGCTCACCCGGCCGCCGGCCGGGACGTAGCGCAGGCCGTTGTCGAGCAGGTTCCCGAGGGCCTGACGCATCCGCAGCTCGTCCAGATCGGCCCGGAGCTCGCCGGGGACGCGGACGTCGATGCCGACGCCGCGTTCGGAGGCGCGCGCGGCGAACGAGTCGACGGTGCCACCCACCATCTCCGCGACGTCGACCGGCTCGCGCCGGATCGGCAGACGACCCCGGTCCGAGCGCGCCAGCACGAGCAGGTCGTCGGCGAGCCGCGCCAACCGATCGGCCTCCTCCGAAGCGCTGCGGAGCGCGCGCTCCAGCTCGTCGGACGTGCGCGAACGGCGGAGGGCGAGATCGAGCTCCGCCTTCAGGTTGGACAGCGGCGTTCGGAGCTCGTGGCTCGCGTCGTCCACGAAGCGCCGCTCGCGTTCGATCGCCTCCTCGAGCCGGTCCAGCATCGAGTTCAGCGTCTCGGCCAGGCGCGCGAGCTCGTCGCCGGTGCCAGGGACCGGCAGCCGGCGCCCGGGATCGCCCGCCGAGATCGCGGCCGCCTCCGCGCGCATCGAGTCGACCGGCCGCAGCGTCCACCCGACGAGCAGCCACGTCACGCCGACGGCCAGGATCAGCGCCAGCGGCCCGCCGATGGCG
>DATAEU010000083.1:0-8521 GCA_036257835.1 Actinomycetota bacterium
ACAACCTCGGGCCGAAGCCGTGATGCGGCGGCGCTCGGACGGCGAGGTCCCGAGGCCGGCCGACCGGAGCTGGTGGCTCGAGGAGGCGCTCGCGCACGCGGAGTTCGCGGATCCGCCGGCGCCGCCGCTCGACCGCGATACCGGCGCCGACGTCGTGATCCTCGGCGGTGGCTACACCGGGATGTGGACCGCGTGGTTCCTAAAGCAGCTCGAGCCGGCGGCCGACGTCGTGATCCTCGAGCAGGACATCTGCGGCGGCGGGCCGAGCGGCCGCAACGGCGGCTTCGTGAACAGTTTCTGGGGCTACGTCGAGGAGGCCGTCGAGCTGTTCGGGGACCGTCGCGCGATCGAGCTCTGCCTCGCGTGCGAGCGGGCGACGAAGGACATCGGCGCGTTCTGCGCCGAGAACGAGGTCGACGCCTGGTACACGCCGGCCGGCGACATCGGGATCGCGACCTCGGCGGCTCAGCACGGCCGGTGGCGCGGCACGGTCGACACGGCGGCTCGGCTCGGATACGGCGACCGCCTGATCGAGCTCGATGCGTCCGCCGTGGCCGAGCTGGTCCGCGCGCCGCTGCTCGGGGCCGCGATGATGACGACCGACGCGGCGATCGTGCAGCCGGCGAGGCTCGCGCGCGGCCTGCGGCGTCTGCTGCTGGAGCGCGGCGTCCGGATCTACGAGCACACGCCCGTCCGGCGCTTCCGCGCCCGGCCGCCGGTCAGCGCCGAGACGCCTCGCGGGACCGTGACCGCCGAGCGGGCGGTCATCGCGCTCAACGCGTGGGGCGCGGCCTGGCCGGTGTTCTCGCGGGGGATCGCGGTGCGCGGCACGTACATGGTCGTCACGGCTCCCGCGCCCGAGGAGCTCGAGGCGATCGGGTGGACCAGCGGCGTCGCCGTCTGGAACTTCCGCTCCGCGGTGAACTACCTCCGCACGACCGCGGACGGACGGATCGCGTTCGGGACCGGGGGGATGCAGCCCGGATCGGGGCGGGTGATCGGCCCACGGTTCAGGTACGACCGGAGGTACGTCTCGGTGGTGGCGGACCAGTTCCGCGCCTGGTTCCCGTCCTTCGCGGGCGTCCCGCTCGAGGCGGCGTGGGGTGGCCCGATCGACGTGTCGGGCACGCACCTCCCGTTCTTCGGCACCCTGCCCGGCGGCGCCGCGCACTTCGGGTTCGGGTACACCGGTAACGGCGTCGGGCCGTCGAACCTGGGCGGGCGGATCCTCGCTCGCCTGGTGCTCGGGATCGAGGACGACGACACGCGTCTGCCGATCGTCGACATGGAGGCGAAGCGCTTCCCTCGCGAACCCCTCAAGTCGCTCGGCGTCCGCGTGGTGAACGCCGCGATCCTTCGCAAGGATGCTGCCGAGGACGCAGGGCGCGAAGCCGGTCCCCTCACGGACTTCGTGGCGCGGCTCCCGCGGCGCCTGGGCTACCACCTCGGCCCGTAGGCCCTCGTCCGGACGGGGCGTTCGGCCGGCCGCCGCTCGCTCCCTGCATCTACCCTGGCCCTATGGCACCGGGAGCGGTTGTCGCGGCGCGCGACCTCACCAAGACGTACGGCCGCACACGCGGTGTCGTCGAGCTGGACTTCGAGGTCGAGCCCGGCGAGGTGTTCGGCTACCTCGGCCCGAACGGGGCCGGCAAGACCACCACGATCCGGACGATGCTCGACTTCATCTCGCCTACGAGCGGCCAGATCGAGGTGTTCGGCCTCGACAGCAGGAGCGACTCGGTCGAGATCCACCGGCGGGTCGGCTACCTGCCCGGCGAGCTCGCGCTGTACGAGCGGATGACGGGCACGGAGTATCTCGCGCACTTCGCGGCGCTCCGCGGCGGCGTCGACGAGTCGTTCGTCGCCGAGCTGGTCGAACGGCTGGCGCTCGACACCTCGGTTCGGATCCGGTCGCTGTCGCACGGCAACCGGCAGAAGGTCGGACTGGTGCAGGCGTTCATGCACCGGCCCGAGCTGCTCGTGCTCGACGAGCCGACGCAGGGTCTCGACCCGCTGGTGCAACAGACCTTCTACGAGATGGTCAGCGAGGTTCGCGGCGAGGGCCGCTCGGTGTTCCTCTCGTCACACGTGATGCCCGAGGTCGAACGGCTGTGCGACCGCGCGGCGATCATCCGCGAGGGCCGCCTCGTCGCCATCGAGGACATCGGCGACCTGAAGACGCGCTCGGTGAAGACGATCGACCTCCACTTCCAGGGGCCCGCTCCCGTCGAGGCGTTCGCGACCCTCCCCGGCGTCGAGATCTCGGAGTCGACGCGCGATGCGATCCGGCTGCGCGTGCAGGGATCGGTCGACCCGGTCATCAAGACCGCGGCGCGGTACGAGGTGCTCGACATCGAGAGCCACGAGCCGAGCCTCGAGGACGTGTTCCTGGCGTTCTACGGCAAGGGCGAGGACGTGTGATGGCGAGCGCGACCGTCCTGTCGCACGAACGCGCCCTCGGCGCCGTGTGGAGCAAGACGCTGCGGGACCAACGCCGCACGCTTCTGTGGTGGGCGGCGGGAATCCTCCTGGTGGTCCTGATGTACGCGGCGTTCTACCCGAGCGTCAAGTCGAACGCCGATCAGTTCACCACGTACATGAAGAACCTGCCGAAGGCCGTGAAGGACATGGTCGGGGGAACGAACATCGCGAGCCCGGCCGGCTACCTCAACTCCGAGATCTTCAGCTTCATGGGACCGATCCTGTTGTTGGTGTACGCGATCGGCGCCGGCGCGCGCGCGATCGCGGGCGAGGAGGAGAGCGGAACGCTCGATCTCTTGCTCTCGACGCCGGTGCGTCGGCGCACCGTGGTGCGGGACAAGTTCGTGGCGATGCTCGTGGGAGCGTTCGCGCTCGGAGCGCTCGCGTGGCTCGGAACCGTCGCGGTCGCACCGGCCTTCGGCCTGCACGTCGCGATCGCGAACCTGACGGCCGCGTTCCTGAACCTGTTCCTGGTGGGTCTCGCGTTCGGAACGATCGCGCTCGCGGCCGGGGCGGCGACGGGAAGCAAGACCCTCGCGATCGGCGTCGCGGCCGGATCGGCGCTCGTCACGTTCCTGCTGAAGACGTTCGCCGCCGCCGTGTCCTGGCTCGAGCCCTACCGGATCCTCTCGCCCTTCTACTACTACACGGGCCACGATCCGCTTCGGAACGGGTTCCACGCGCTCGATCCGATCGTGCTCGCGGGGATCAGCGTCGTCGCGATCGTGATCGCGCTCGTCACGTTCGAGGGCCGCGACCTCGCCACGTAGTGCCTCTTCATCACGTGGGCTTCGTGGCGACGAGGGTGAGGCGGTCGGCGCCGAGCGCGAACGGTTCGCCGGAGGTGGTGTCGTAGGCGTCGAACGAGACGAAACCCACCCCGCGCAGTAAGCCGGTGAGCTCGGCATACGAGTACAGACGGATCGAGCTCTCGACAACCTCTCGCGAACCATCGGGCCCGATCAGCGTCCATTCGGTGTTGACGCGCGCGAGCTCGTGGTCGTAACGCTGTTGCCGAAGCACCAGCGACTCCCCCACGCGCTGCCAGGTCCCCTCGGTGAAGATCGGCAGGACCGTTTCGAGAGTGTGGGTCTCGATCAGGAGCCGACCGCCTGGCCGCAGGGCTCGGGCGATGCCCTTGACCACGGCGCGGTCGCCCTCGGCGTCGAAGTAGCCGAAGCTGCCCCAGAAGTTCACGGCCGCGTCGAACTCGCCGTCGAAGGACAGGACGCGCATGTCGCCGTAGACGAAGCGCATCTCGATGCCGTCGGCCTCGGCCTGGCGTCGCCCCTCCTCGAGAAACGACTCCGTGATGTCGACGCCCGTGACGTGATGGCCGCGCCTCGCGAGCGCCCGGCCGATCCGGCCCTCGCCGCACGGCACGTCGAGCACGTCAGAGCCGGGGTCGAGGCGGAGACGGCGCTCGAGGTCATCGACCTCCTCGTCCTCCATGAGCGCCGCCCAGCCGAGCTGGACGTCCACCCACAGACCCCGAAAGAACGTCTCCCACCACTCCGGCATCCACCCGAGCGTAGGTCAGCCGCCGACGCGGCGCACCTTCGCGAGCAGCTCGCCGCGCCTTGCATCGCGCGCGATCACCGTGGCGGCGTTCCGGCCCGGCACCGCCATGACGCCGCCGCCCGGATGCGTCCCCGAACCGCAGAGGTACAGCCCGGCGACCGGCGAGCGGTAGCCGCCGTAGCCGGGGATCGGCCGGAAGCCGAAGAGCTGATCGGGCGTCAGCTCGCCCTGCATGATGTTGCCGCCGAGGAGGCCGAACCGCTCCTCGAGGTCTCGGGGTGTCAGCACCTCGACGTGTTCGACCGAGTCCTCGAGGCCGGGCGCGTACCGGCCGATCGCGCCGAGCGCCCGCCTCGCGTACTCCTCGCGACCGCCGTCGTCCCACGAGCCCTCGCCGAGCTCGAACGGTCCGTACTGACTGAACCCGAGCATCAGGTGCTTGCCCTTGGGGGCGAGCGCGCCGTCGGGCTCGTGCGCGGTCGGGAACACGACCTCGATGTACGGCTCCGCCGACATGCGGCCGTACTTCGCGTCGTCCCAGGCCCGCTCGAGGTACTCGATCGAGGGCGAGACCGCGGTGAGCCCCCGGTCCACTTCGCCGTCCTGGTCCCACGACGGGAACGCCGGCAGCCGCGACAGCGCGACGTTGATCTTCACCGAGCCGCTGCGCGTTCGGTACCGCTTCACGTCGCGGACGACGTCGGCCGGCAGGCGCTCGGCGCCGATCAGCTCGAGGTACGTCGTCACCGGATGCGCGCACGAGACGACCCGCCTCGCGCGGATCGTCGAGCCGTCGGCCAGCTCGACACCGACCGCTCGACCCTGCTCGTTGATCGCGACGCGCGCGACCTCCACGCCCGTCCGGATCTCGGCGCCGTTCGAACGCGCGGCCTCGGCGATCGCGGCCGAGACGCCGCCCATCCCGCCCCTCACCCACCCCCACGCGCCGGTGTGACCGTCGACCTCGCCGATCCAATGGTGCATCAGCACGTATGCCGAGCCGGGTGTCATCGGTCCGCACCACGCACCGATGATGGCCTGCGTCGCCATCGCGCCTTTGACGCGCTCGTCCTCGAACCACTCGTCGAGGAAGTCGGCCGCGCTCATCGTGAACAGCCGGATCGCCTCGTGTACGTCGCGGCCGGTCCACCCGCGCATCCGCGCGGCGAGCGCGAGCCAGGCCGGGACGTCCCGGAGGGTGAGGTTCGGCGGGACGATGAACAGCAGGTCCTTCAGGAGTTTCGCGACGCGATCGAAATAGCGATCGAATTCCACGTACGCGTCGGCGTCCCTCTTCGAGAACCGGGCGATGTTGGCGGCGTCGCGACCGACGTCGCCCCACAGCGTCAACGAGGTCCCGTCCGGGAACGGGACGAAGTAATCGGGCGAGATGATCGAGACCTCGTACCCGAACCGCTTCAGCCGCAGCTCGTCGACGATGCGCGGCGGCATCAGCGAGACGACGTACGACGCGCTCGAGACGCGGTACCCGGGCCACGGCTCCTCGGTCGTGGCGGCGCCGCCGAGGACACCGCGCCGCTCGAGCACCAGGACGTCGAGACCGGCCCTCCCGAGGTAGGCCGCACAGGCCAGACCGTTGTGCCCGCCCCCGACGACGACGACGTGGCGCTCGCGCTCGCTCACGGCGCCGGAGCCTATCGCGGGCGAAACCGACCGCGCCGAAGTACGGTCTGCACCGGCATGGGGGCGATGCATCTTCGGGCGCTGCGCAACGGCGCCGTCGCGGCCCTGATCACCGCGCTGATCGGATTCGCGATCAATGGGTTGTTCGCAGCCGACGGGTCCGAAGGAGCGACGGGGACATCGCCCGTGCGATCGCCCACGCCCGCGTGCAGGCCCAAGGTCGACGTCGTCGCTCGGTCGGGGTTCTCCGGGCTGTCGGGCCGGTTCTCGGACCTCTGGCTCGACTCCGCCGACGACGGGTGGGCCGTCGGCGGGGCTGGGACGGGCGACACCGTCTCGACGGCGGTGCTCGCGCGGTGGGACGGCCTGGCCTGGATGGCATCGACGGACACGCCGGACGTCGGCACCGCCGACGCCCTCGAGGGCGTGGACGGCGTGGACACACGAGACGTGTGGGCCGTCGGGTGGTCGAGCGACGGGCTCGGCAAGGACACCCTCGCTGCGCACTACGACGGGACGTCCTGGACCGTGACGACCTCTCCGCCGGACGGACGGCTCTACGACGTCCGCGCGCTCGCACCCGACGACGTGTGGGCGGTCGGCTCGGCGGGCGACCCCGACTTCGTGGAGGAGAAGGCACTCGCGATCCATTGGGACGGGAGGGTGTGGACCGAGGCGAGCGTCCCCGCCGGCGGCGGCCGGAGCGGGCTGTACGCGATCGCCGGCACCGACGGCGACCTCTGGGCGGCCGGCTACAACCACCACGGACCGCTCCTCATGCATTTCGACGGCACGTCGTGGCGGCGCGTGAGCGGGATCGATGCGCGCGGGCCGCTGTGGGCCGTCGCCGTCGTGAAGCGCACGGTGTGGCTCGCGGGCTCGAGCGTCCTGCGCGGCGACGGCACGACGTTCACCGACCTGCGGAACGCACGCACGGGCGGCGCGTTCACCGACCTCGCGGCCGTCTCACCGTCGAGCGCGTTCGCCGTCGGTGTCACCTCCGCCGGCGGCGGGTCGCGGTCGCTGGCCGTTCAGATCGACGGCGACACCACCCGGCCGGCGCGGGTCCGGGCGTCGGGCCAGGACGAGCTCGACGGCGTCGCGCTCGTCGACGGCGAGGCCTGGATGGGCGGCTGGCACCGGACGCCGAGGGGTGAGCTTCCGCTCGTCGCGACCCTCCGCGGCTGCTGACGCAACCGTCGAGGGACCGGCTACGCGCCGGCGCGCTCGAACACCGCCTCGCCCTCGACGAAGGTGAGGTCGACCAGCGTGTCGGCGATCTCCGAGACGGGGTGCTCGAACGGGTCGCGGTCGAGGACGACGAGATCGGCGAGCTTGCCGACCTCGATCGAGCCCGTCTCGTCGTCGAGGTGGTTCACGAACGCGCTCCCCATCGTGGCGGCGGCGAGGGCGTCCGGCAGAGCGAGCCGCTCGTCAGGCAAGAAGGGCCCCTGGGCCGAACCGTAGGGATAGCCGGCCGGCTCCTCGCGGTTCACGGCGACGTGGATCTCCCAGAGCGGGTTCGGGCTCGAGACGGGCCAGTCGCTGCCGAACGACATCGGCGCGCCCGATCGGAGCAAGGACCGGAACGGGTACTGCCACGACGTCCGCTCGGGGCCGATGAACGGGATCGTGAGCTCGGACATCTGCGGCTCGAGCGCGGCCCACAGCGGCTGCGCGTTCGCCGTCACACGCAACCCGCCGAACCGCGGCACGTCGTCGGGGTGCACGACCTGGATGTGCGCGATGTGATGGCGGTTGTCGGTTACGCCGTTCGCGCCGCGCGCCGCCTCGAGCGCGTCGAGCGCCATCCGGACCGCCCCGTCGCCGATGGCGTGGACGTGCACCTGGAACCCCTCCCGGTCGAGCGCGACCGCCGCCTCGCGCAGCTCGTCCTCCTCGAAGAAGGGGATCCCGTGGTTGTCGGTCGATTGGCCGTGGCCGTCGAGGTACGGCCGGAGCATCGCGGCGGTGAAGTTCTCGCACACGCCGTCGGCCATGATCTTCACGCTGGTCGCCTCGAACCGCCCGACGTGCGAGCGCTGGCGGCGGTCCAGCAGGAACGGCAGCTGCTCGAGGCCCTTGCCGCGCTCGAACCACAACGCACCCCGCACCCGGGCGGTGAGCTGTCCGCGCCCGGCGGTCGTGACGTACGCGTCGAACGCGTCCTGCAGCGTCGAGTACTCACCGACGATCGCGTCCTGCCACGCCGTCACGCCGAGCGAGTGCAGATACCGCTGCCCGATCATCAGACCCTCGATCTGCTCGTCGAGCGTGGCGCGCGGCACAAGCCGACGGACGAGGTTCATCGCGCCCTCGTGCAGTGTGCCGGCCGGCGATCGGTCCCCGGCACGCTCGATCCGTCCGTCGGCCGGGTCCGGCGTGTTCGCGTCGACGCCGGCGAGCTCGAGCGCGCGCGAGTTGACCCACGCCGCGTGGTTGTCGCGGTTGTTGATGAACACCGGACGTTCGGGCGCGATCGCATCCAGCACGTCCTTCGTCGGCGTGCCGCCGGGGAACACGTCCATCGCCCATCCCCCGCCCAGCAGCCACCCGGCGTCGCGATGCTCGGCCGCGTAGCCCTCGATGAGCGCCCGGTACTCGTCGAGCCCGTGCGCGTCCGCCAGGTCGATCCGCATCCGGTCGAGCCCCGCCGACGGCGCATGCACGTGCGAGTCCTGGAAGCCAGGGAGCAGCAATCGGCCGCGCAGGTCGACGACGTCGGTCCTCGACCCGATCAGCGGCCGGACGTCGGCGTCCGAGCCGACCGCGACGATCCGGCCTCCGCGAACCGCCACCGCCTCGGCGCGGCTCCGGACGGCGTCGACCCTGTAGACGCCACCGCCCGTGAAGACGACGTCCGCGGGGGCGTCGC